>JAHJQT010000012.1 GCA_018819085.1 Patescibacteria group bacterium | reverse complement strand
ATGATCATCAACATAAAGCTAATTTAAGTTTACTTAAAAATGTTAAAATTGGTGATTATCTTTTAGTTCATGATAATCTTGCAATTAATAAAGTGCCTAAAAATGAAGCTAAAAAAATACTGAAAATGATTAATGAACCGAACAAGTAATACACGGATCGTAGGCACGTACTAACATAATTATTAACCGCTCTAATTCTTCTTTGGAACGGTTTTTTGTTTGTTCTAAAAGTGCTTGTGCACTTTTTTCAATAGAAGTAAGATTCTGAACTGTCGGAGTAATAATATTAGCATAAGTTATAATATTATTAAATCCTGAGCCTGTCGAAGGGTCTAAATAAACTTCATGATAAAGTCCTCCGCGCGGAGCTTCTGTTGTGCCAATTCCTTTCAAAGAAGAATTCTTACTTGATTTAATAACTTTTTTATCCATTTCCATATTCAATAATTCTTTAATTATTTTCTGCGCTTTCTGATGATATGTTAAAATTTCAATTGCCTGAGCTAAATTATTATAAAATGGATTTTCAAAATCTATTTTATATTTCTCATCATAATCTCCATAAATCGCTAATCGCGCTAAAGAGCCAACTAACATTTCTTCTCCCCTATACTTACCAAACTTAGCTGTAGAATAATCTCTAACTTCTTCTTCAATTGTTTCCTTATAATTCTTAATTAAAGATTCCTTTCTACCTTTAATATTATTTGAAGAAACAGCTATAATTTTTTCATTTTCTTGGGCTGCTAATTGCAATTCAACTTTTAATTCAGGAAAATTAATTTTAGAAACCAATTCGAGAGCATTCTTAGCATCTCGCTCTGTTTTCTCTAATTTTTTTAATAATTTTTCTAAAACATTTTTAGTTGGAATTTTATGAAATCCGCCTATTGTCGTTCTAGTTGGATGAACAGATCGTCCCGCTATCATTTCAGCAATTTCATCAGAAACCCCCTTTAGTGCTAAAGCACTTTTAAATGCATTTGGATTCTTCTGAGCTAATTCAGTGCCTCTATCAATTCCTAAGTAATCAGGTAAAGATAAAAAGAAAAGATGCAAAGCATGACTCTGAATCATTTGTCCACATTGCATTAAATCACGTAACAAAACCGTTGTTTTATTTACTTTTATTCCTAAAGCATCTTCTAAGGCAGTTAAAGAAGCTAAATTATGAGCAGTTGGACAAACACCACAAATACGAGGTGTAATCCAGTGCATTTCTTCAGCTGTTCTACCAACTAACAATCCTTCAAAAAGTCTTTCTCCTTCATGAATATTAAGCTTAACTTGATTCTTTTTCCAATCAATAGTCAAGTTTCCATGCCCTTCAATTTTTGCTATAAATTCATTCATAATTATTTATTAACTTTATTTAAAAACATTGAGAAATAGCGATTAATAGTTTTTTTGTCTGTAATTTTTTCTAAAACTTTAACAAGATTTTCTTTTTCACTTTCTTCGCGTAATCCAAAACAACCATAACAAGGAGAACCACCTTGAATACAAATAGCTCCACATCCTCCTTGAGTGATTGGACCAAGACAAGGTTTCCCATTAATTAAACGACATTCATTATTCGCCTGTTTACATTCAAAACAAACAGAATATTCGCGATATTTTGGCTCTTTCCCAGCTAATAAATCACTTAAAATTCTAACTAATTCATCGCCATTAACAGGACAACCGTGAATTAAAAAATTAACTTTAACGTAAGAACTTAGAGGTAAAGCATCAATTCCTCTTGGTTTATAACTTTCTCCATAAATCTTCTTATACCATTTTTTTCTTTCTGACTTATCCATAATTCCAGAAATTCCGCCTAATGTAGCGCAACTGCCTAATCCGATTAAAATATTTGATTGTTCTCTTAATTCCTTAAGTAAATCTATTTCATGTTGAGTGATTGGAGTTCCTTCAATGATACAAATATCAAAAGGTCCTGGCTTATTATTCTCTTGTCCTAATCGCCAATTAACAATATCAACTCTTTTTTCCAAAACTAAAAGTTTCTCTTTTAATTCAATGAGTTTAACTTGGCATCCTTCACAATCAGTAAAATCATAAATTGCTATTTTCGGTTTCATATTTTTAATCCCAACTTTTATCTATTTCATCAAAATTAAAGACAGGACCATCTTTACAAACATATTTATCCCCAACAACACAATGCTGACATTTACCTATTCCGCATTGCATTTTTCTTTCCATATTAACAAAAATCCTACGATCAGAAATACCTAATGGCCTTAAAATCTTTTCTAAAGCATCCATCATCGGGCCTGGCCCACACATAGCAGCCACTGCATCCTTTGAATTAATCTTTATTTCATCAATTAATTCTGAAACCATACCAACATAACCTTTCCAATTCTTATCTGGCTTATCAATGGTTAATAAAACCTTTATACTCTTACCCCATCTTTCAAAATTATTTTTCATTAATAAATCATTTGGAGTCCTAGCTCCGTAAATAAGGTAAACGCGGCCAAATTTGTCCTTATTAGCAATAATATATTCTATTAAAGCTGCAATAGGAGGAATTCCGCATCCTCCAGTAACCATAACAACATCCTTACCAGACATAAAATCCAAAGGGAAACCATTGCCATATGGTCCTCGCATGAAAATCTCATCTCCTTCTTTTAATTGATGCAAAGCCTTAGTTAATGTTCCAACCCGCCTAACAACTATATCAATATACAAATCTTGATAAGGCGAAGAAGCGATTCCAAAAGGCGCTTCTCCATATCCAAAATAACTAACTAAAATAAATTGACCTGGATTAAAAGAT
>JAHJQT010000011.1 GCA_018819085.1 Patescibacteria group bacterium | reverse complement strand
TTATTGAAATAAACTATTTAAGTTATATATTATGAACAAAAAATTTATAATCAAAAATGTTGCCAACTTTAGAGATAATTATTTAGCAGATTATATAAATCAATATATAAAAAATGATAATTTTTATAACCTTGGATGGGGCAATTTGAATGAAAAGATGGTAGAACTTTATGTAAAAAGCTTCGCCATCCTAATTGTTTTTGAGGGAGAAGGCGCAATCGCGGTTGGACAGGAAGCCAAGAACTTTTTCAGGAGAAAGTATAATTACGGTTATTACGGTTCCACTATTTACGCCGCTGATAATGCGGAAGAATACACAAGAGAGGTTAACTTCCTGAACGGTTCATGTGGTAAATTCTGATAGCCGGAAACATTCTTATTTAATTAAGGGTCCTCCGGCTATTTTTATTTAACTCAAAATATAATATAATAAAATTATTAACCAATAATAATATGTTGCAATCATATATCGCCGTAAAGGCATTAATAAAAAATAAAGATTCTTTTCTGATTCTAAAAACCGCAGACAGTGACCAGAACAACAATCTTTCTGGATGGGAAACTCCGGGGGGACGTCTTGAGGTTGGAGAAGATATAGTCAATGGATTAAAACGAGAGATAAAAGAAGAAACCGGTTTAAGTGTAAAAATTCTTTTTCCGTTTAATGCTTTTTCTGCCAATGTTGGGCAAGAAGATAGTATTGTTGGAATAAACTATCTCGCTGAATATAGCGGAGGAGAAATTAGAATTGATACTAATGAACATTCTAGTTATCAATGGATTAATATATCAAATATTAAAAAATTAAAAGACAGCATTGGATTGCAAAAAGAAATTGATGCTTATGAAGGATTTATAGATAAATATAAAGAATTGTAAGTCCGCCGAAAAAATCGTCAAATTTATGATAAATTTCTTAATAAACAATCAAATCACATTTCTTTTTATAACGGCCTTAATCTTATTAACAGCTTGGAATATTTTGCTAAGTTTAAAAACCTGGCGAATTAAAAAGAAATTAAAAATATTTTTTAATGGCAAAAATGCTTCTGATTTGGAAGGCGTACTTTTTGAGGAAATTAAACGTTTAAAAAAAGCAGAAAGCAATATTGAAGAACTTTTTAACTCTTCAAAAATATTAAAAAAAATAACTGACCTGACTATTCAAAAAGTTAGTGTTATTCGTTTTAATCCATTTAAAGAAACTGGCGGAGATCAAAGTTTTGTTATCGCCTTACTTAATTCTAAAGATAATGGATTAATAATTTCTAGTTTATTCACAAGAGAAGGGACAAGAGTCTATACTAAACCAATTGAATCTGGCAAATCAACATATCCTCTATCAAAAGAAGAAATTGAAGCATTAAAAAAAGCCGGAGCTAATATAA
This sequence comes from Patescibacteria group bacterium, assembly GCA_018819085.1. GTDB lineage: Bacteria > Patescibacteriota > Minisyncoccia > Portnoybacterales > UBA2143 > JAHJQT01. The sequence goes on along the minus strand of JAHJQT010000011.1, from coordinate 2,232 downwards.
AATAAATTAAATAAAAATAAAATAGCCATTACAGCTTTTTATTTTATCTCTCCAGCTAAATACCCAGTACTCCATGCAACTTGTAGATTATAGCCACCAGTTGGACCATTGATATCTAAAATTTCTCCAGCGAAATATAAGTTATCTATTATTTTTGATTTCATCGTTTTTGAATCAACTTCTTTTAAATCAACCCCACCTGAAGTTATAATCGCTTTTTCAAAACCAACAAGTTCTTTAAAACTAAGTTCAAATTCTTTTAAGAGTTTAACTATTTTTTTTCTTTCAATTCTTGTAACTTCATTTACTTGTTTATCCTCTTTAATCTCAGATAATTCAATTATGACCGGAATAAGTTTTTTGGGTAATAATTTGTTTAAACTATTTTTAAATTGTTTATTTTTTTGCCCTTCAAAATCTCTTTGAATTCTTTTATCTAAAGTTGGATAATCAAGCGCAGGTTTAAAATCTATCTTTATTTTCAAATCTTTTGTTTCGTTTTCGCTTATTTTCTCACTTAAATTTAATACAATAGGACCACTTAAACCATTCTTGGTAAAAATAGCTTCACCAAAATGAGAATCGAGTTTGCATTTTTCCCACAAACTTACTTCTACGTTTTTTAAGCTTAAACCTTCAAGTTTTTTAACTATTTTTTCTTTAACAATAATAGGAGTAAGCGCTGGTTTTAATTTTGTCACTGTATGTCCCATTTTTTTAAGCCATTTATATGCATCACCAGTAGAACCAGTTCGTGGATAAGATTTTCCTCCAGTTGCAAATACAAAATTATCAGCAATAATTTCTTTATTATTTCTTAAAATAATTTTATCTATTCTCTTTTTATTATTTTTATTCTTAACAATTATTTTTTTAACCGGACTATCAAATTTGGTTTCTACATTATTATCTTTTAAATACTTTTTTAAACAATCTAAAACATCTTGAGCGTTATTTGAAACAGGAAATACTCTTCCTCCTCTTTCTATCTTAATTTTAAGGCCAAGACCTTTAAAAAAACTGATAACACTTTTATTAGAAAATTTATTTAAAGCAGAATATAGAAATTTTCCATTTCGTCCATAAACACTTACTATCTTTTTCAAATCTTCTTCTGCGTTCGTAATATTGCATCTACCTTTGCCAGTAAGTAAAAGTTTTACTCCTAAATTTTCATTTTTTTCAAGCAAAATAACACGGGAACCAAGTTTCCCCGCATGACCTGCTGCAATCATTCCAGCTGGCCCACCACCAATTACCGCTAAGTTGTATTTATTATCTTTCATAAATAGCTATTATAGCATAACAAGATATTCAAGACATTAAAAGCTCTTTTTTATTATTTTATTTGACCAAAACTATTAAAAATGTTATTTTAAGCCATATAATGACAGCAAAAATAAAACAACAAAATAATTTTCAAACTAAACCGCCTGTAGTGGTTATTTTAGGTCATGTTGATCATGGAAAAACATCTATTCTTGATTATATTAGAAAAAGTAAAATAACTGAAAAAGAATCTGGTGGAATTACTCAGCATATTGGAGCTTATCAAATAGAACATAATGATAAAAAAATTACCTTTATTGACACTCCGGGGCATGAAGCTTTTTCAGCTATGCGTTCAAGAGGAGCTAAAGTTGCTGATATCGCTATTTTAGTCATTGCAGCTGAAGAAGGAATAAAACCTCAAACAAAAGAAGCTATTGATCATATAAAGAAGACGGGGATCCCTGTAATTGTAGCTTTAAATAAAATTGATAAAAAAGAAGCTCAACCAGAAAAAGTTAAAGGAGAATTAGTAAAAAAAGAAGTTATTGTAGAATCTTTAGGAGGGCAAGTCCCCTCTATTAATCTTTCAGCTAAAACAGGACAAGGCATTGACGAACTTTTAGAAATAATACTATTAATAGCTGAAATGGAAGAATTAAAAACTACAGCAGATGCTCCTGCTTCAGGAATAGTGATTGAATCAAATCATAATAAACAAAGAGGTGCCACAGCTACCTTATTGATTAAAGAAGGAACCTTGAGTAATAAAGATATTATTGGAACTGATTCAGCTTGCGGAAAAATAAAGACAATGGAAGATTTTCAATTTAATCCTATTAAAAAAGCAACTGTATCAATGCCTGTTATTATTACCGGCTTTAATAAAGTTCCACAAACTGGAGAAAAATTTTCTGTTCTTGATGATTTAGAACATGCCCAAGCAAGAATTGAAAAACATAA
>JAHJQT010000001.1 GCA_018819085.1 Patescibacteria group bacterium | reverse complement strand
TTCTCCACTTATATTAACAAGCCAGCTTGGATAGGCTAAAATCATTGAGCCTAAGTTAAATCCAGAGAAAATAGGTAAAATATTAATAGCCCAAAAACTATAAGTTTTTTCCAATCCAAAAACAAATTGAGATAAAAACTGGAATAAACCAACCAAAGCTAAAAAACTACCACTAATTGATAAAACCAAAATAGTTTTTTTTATTTTCTTATAATTATTAATTAAAGCAACAGATAAAAAATAGATAGGGAAGATAGATAAGAAGAAAATAATTTTTCTTATTCCCCAAAGTATATTTTCTGCACCAATTAACGAAAAACAAGATAAAATTAAAAAAGCAGTTAAACAAATGCTTTGTAAGTTATAAAAATTATTTTTAAATAAATCTTTATTAATTAACCCTTTTATTATAAAAATTAAAGCTAATAGGATAATAAAAACCCTAATAGACGCCAAATCAAAACCAACCCGTGGATTTAAAGCAATTTGCAATGGAATATACGCTATTAAAAAAAGAAGCCAAGAAAACATTATTTTTTAATTAAATTCATTATATTCTTAAAAGGTAATCCATTAATTAAATACAAAAAACCAAAATAAATTAAGCCAGATAAAATAATAAGAATAAATAAAGATAAATTATGTAAATAATAAAGAGAAACAGCCATTACTAATCCAGCTAAGACATATTTAAAAATAGAATGAAATGATGGTAAAGATTTAAGCATTCTATGGAGAATAATTAACATTAGCACTGTTACAATAAATTCAGTTAAAATAGTTGTTCCAGCTGCTCCATAATATGAATATTTAGGTATAAAAATAAAATTAGCTATTAAATTAATAATTGCACCAATCCCATAGATATAAGTTAATTTTTTTTGCTCCTTTAAAGAAATAATCATATTAGAGAATAAAACTCCCAAAAAGATAATACCTCCAGCAATAATTAATAAATTTAAAACTCCAGCCGACAATAAAAAATCATCTCCAGCTATTAAAACAACAATCTTTTTAGATAGAAAAAAAGTTCCAATAATTAAAGGAACTATAAAAAGTAATAAAATATCTAGAGATTCTTGTATAATTTTTTTAAACTTATCTCTAAATGAAAGAGCATATCTAGACATTAATGGCATAACTAATCCAATAAACATTGCAGGAAAAAATAATAAGCTTTCTAAAAACTTATAAGATAAATTATAAATACCAACATCAGCAGGTGGCTTCATTAAAGAGAGCATAATTGTATCTAATTTAAAATAAATTACTGTAAAAATAATAGCCAAAGCTAATGGTAAAGATTCTCTTAATAAAGAACGCCAGAAAATAAAATCAAATTCAAAAGAAATACGAATATATTTTCTAATAAATATAAAGACTAAAACAAAATTAATTAAAGCGCCTCCAACAAAAGCAGAAACAATAAATAAGAAACTTAATTTTTGCCAAATGAAAAATAAAATTAAAATTAACTGGAATAATCTACCTGCAAGCTCCGCTATAGCAACTCTATCCATTCTTAAATATTTTTGGAAAACACCCATTAAAACCTGATGATTAGACATCATCCAAAAACCAAAAGAACCTATTAAAACACCTAATTTAACTTCATTTGTATAAGGAAAAAAATATACAACAATAGGAGCAAGTGAGAAAATAAATAATCCAGCAAAAAATCTTAAAGTAAAAGAATTATTTATTATCTTATTTTCATCTGCATTGGGTCTTGAAATATCTCTTAAACAAATAGAGTATAATCCTAAATCAGCTAAAACTGTGAAAAAAAATAAAAAAGCTAGAATAACCGAATAATAACCAAAACCATCTCTACCAAGATAACGGGTAACAAAACCAATTATTACTAAAGAAAGAGCTAGACCGATAATTCTAGCCCCGGAAGAAATAATACTATTGTAAGCTATTTTTTTATTTAGCATATTCCATACTTGATCCTGTCTTTTTTTTAATTACTCTTTTTCTAATTATAGCATCTTCAACTATAATTCTATCTTTTTCTATTTTAATCACTTGGCTAGCATTAATGATTAATGGACTTTTAAAAAATCCAAGGAGATTTCCTTGGACATAATATCTTATAATAACTTGTGTTAAAGCATTTATATCAAAATCAATAACTCTACCTAAATAACAACCACTCCTATTAATAACCCTCTTATTAATAATTTCTTTTGCTTTAATGGACATTATTTAATGGGTCTTACAATTATTCTTCTTTCAGATTGGTATCCAATACTTTCTGTATTTATTTGAGAATTATCAACCAAAGCTAAATGTATAATTCTTCTTTCGTAAGCAGGCATTGGATGAAGAGTAACAGCAACTCTTTTTGATAAAACTTGATCAGCTATATCTTTTGCTAGATCTTTTAAGATATCTATTTTATTCCTTCTATAATCATTAATATCTAAAATAAATTTTACTGATTCATCAACCTTCTTATTGACTAAAGTTCTTGCTATACATTGTAGGGCATCTAAACTTGTACCTGCTTGACCAATTAGAAAACCAGCTTGGTCTGTTTGAATATTTACTATTATATTGTCTTTATCAAAATCATCAATAAAAACATCACCCTCAAAATTCATTAATTTTAATAATTCTACAACAGTTTCTTTTATAATATCTTTTTTATCCATGATTTTTAATTACTTTATTATCTATTTTATCTATTTTTGTAAAATATTGTTGAATAATACCAAATAGAGTTATTACTATCCAATATAAAGGTAAGGCCGCTGGCAAACTTAATGCGATAAAAACAGTTATTAATGGCATAAAATAAGTTATTTGCTGTCCCATTAAAGAAGAAAAATCCATATTCCCAATTTTCATCCCTTGTTTCTTTCCAGAGGTTTTTTTAGGCATAATCATCTTTGACTGAATAAACTGTAGAATACCAGCTATAACAGCTAAGGTAATACTTCTCACAGAAAGATTAACTAATCCTAGGAATATAAAGTTGAGAGATTCTGGTCTTTGAACAAAACTATAAAGACCATCTAATTTTTCAGGATTTAATCCTGTAAAAAAAACACGATATAAAGCGATAAGAATAGGGAATTGAACTAATATAGGAAGACATCCAGCCATTGGATTCACTTTATTCTCTTTATATAGGACCATCATCTGCTTGGCTTGTTCCTCTTTGTTCTTATACTTATTCTGAATCTCTTTTATCTTTGGCTGTAAAGCACTCATTGCTTTTTGTGATTGAATTGCTTTCTTTGAAAGAGGATAAAGAATAAAACGAATTAAAACTGTTAAAATAATAATTGCTATTCCTAAATCACTAAAGGAAGCATTATTGTAAAGCCAGATTAAAGCGTTGAATAAAGGATAGTAAAGAACTTGATTAAATATATTTATTATGAATGCCATTTTTTAAATAATTATCTTTGATTCTTTTAGTAGATTAACTAAATTTTCTTCTATTTCTGTGTATTCTTTTTCTATTATTTCTTTATCAACAAGAATAATAATATCAAAACCTGTAATAATTTTCTTAAAATTTAATTGTATAATTTCTTCTAGTCTACGTTTAATCTTATTTCTTTGAACAGCTTTTTTTGATATTTTCAATCCAACTATAAAAGAAAATCTACTTATATCTAAATTATTTTTTAAAAACTTTATCTTAACAAAACCATTCTGCCTATATCTTCCATTTTTGAATACTTTCTTAAAATCATTATCTTTTTTTAATTTATACTTTCTTAAAAGCATAACAAAAAATTAAACGGTTAATTTTTTACGTTTCTTTGCTCTCCGTTTAGACAAAACACGACGCCCATATCTAGTAGCCATTCTTTGCATAAAACCGTGAGTTTTTTTCCTTTTTCTTTTTTTAGGTTTATAAGTAAAAGACATAATGTGTTTATTCTAATATTTTTTTTTACTAAAGTCAACTTAAAACGTATTTTAATCGGATATTTTTTTCCACAATTCATACACATCTTGTTAACAAAAACGTGTATTTCATTTATTTTTTTATTTATGATACAATGATTAAAAGATTGTAATTTATGAACTTAAAAGAACTCTGGCAAACCGTACTAGGTGAAGTTGAATTAACTATTTCTAAAGCTAGTTTTATCACCTGGTTTAAAAGTACTAAAATCCATTCTAAAAAGAATGGTATTATTACTGTTAGTGCTCCTAATGGTTTTACAAAAGAATGGCTTGAAAATAAATACAACAAACTTATTTTCAAAATTCTTCGTAATAACTCTCCCGATATTAAAGAAATTCAATTTGTAATAGGTGATGAAAAAAAATCTGTAGATACTACAAATAAAACAGTACCAAAGATAATGCCAAGTAATATTGGCGACCAATTAAATTTTCAAGAATTTAATTTTAATAAAGAAACAAATTTAAATCCTAAATATACTTTTGATAATTTTGTTGTCGGTTCTTTTAATGAATTAGCTCAAGCAGCGAGTAGAGCTATTGTTGATCATATGGGGACTATGTATAATCCTTTATTCATTTATGGAGGTGTTGGACTAGGAAAAACACATTTAATTCAAGCAATAGGTAATGAACTATTTAAAAAACATCCTACAAAGAAAATTAAATATCTTAGTGCAGAAAAATATACAAGCGAATTAATTGATGCTATTCAAAAAAAAGGAATGGATTCTTTTAAAAATAAATGTAATAAGATAGACGCTTTAATTATTGATGATATTCAATTCATTGCTGGTAAAGAAAAAACACAAGAAGAATTTTTTCATATGTTTAATAGTCTTTATCAACAAAATAAGCAAATTATTATAAGTTCAGATAAACCACCTAAATCAATATCGACATTAGAAGAACGTCTACGCTCTCGTTTTGAAGGAGGTATGATAGCCGATATTAGTTATCCTGACTTAGAAACTAGAACAGCTATTTTAAAAAACAAAATAGAAGAAAAGAAAATTAATATCTCTGATGATGTTGTAAATTATATTGCTTCAAATATTCAGAATAATATAAGAGAGCTAGAAGGAGCACTTAATAGGGTTATGGCTTTTGCACAAATAAACAAAACAACACCTAATATAAAAACAGTTCCTCAAATTCTATCTCAAATTATTAATGCACCAAAGAAAAAAACTAATTATAAGAATATTTTTAAAACAGTAGCTGATTTTTACGATATACATATAAACGATTTAATTGATAAATCAAGGAAAAAAGAGTTGGTTCATCCTAGACAAATAACTATGTATTTAATTAGAGAAGAATTAAATAGTTCTTATCCTTATATAGGAGAAAAACTAGGAGGAAGAGATCACACAACAGTAATGTATGCTTGTCAAAAAATAAGAAAAGAGATTGTGGATAATGAGTTATTCCAACAAGAGATTAATTTAATTAAAGAAAGAATATATAATTGATTAATATTTTTTCCACAGGTTATTTACTTTCTTAATAACATATTATAAGCTATAAAATACTATATATAGATTATAAAAAAAGAGTTTTACACAAATTTATAAACACTAATAATAGTAACTATAAAAATAAATTTATATAATTATAATTATTAATTAATAAAATGAATATAATTTGTCTTCAAGAAAATTTAAAAAAAGCATTAAATATAGTTGAAAGAATAATTGGTAGAAATTTAACATTACCAATATTAAATAATTTATTATTATCTGTAGAAAATAATAAATTAAAAATATCTTCAACTAATTTAGAAATAGGAATTAATCATTGGATTCCATGTAAAATTAAAGAGAAAGGAAGTATTACTATTCCAGCTAAATTAATTAATGATTTTATTAATAATTTACCAAATGAGAAGGTAGAATTAAAGATTAAAAATAAACAATTAGAATTAAAATGTAAAAAATTTAAATCTGTTTTAAATGGTTTAAGTGCTAGTGATTTTCCAATTATTCCAAAAATTGAATCACAACCATTAGTAAGTATTAAAAATAATTTATTAAAAAATAGCTTTGCACAAGTAGTTGAAATGGCTTCTATTTCAGAATCTAGACCTGAAATTTCAGGTGTATATATGAAATTTTATAAAAATACAATTAAACTAGCAGCTACTGATAGTTTTCGTTTAGCTGAAAAAAATATAGAAATTAATTCTAAAGAATTAAAAGAACAATCAATTATAATACCTCAAAGGACTGTATTGGAAATAATTAGAATTTTAGGTGAAAAAGAAGGACAAGAAGAAGAGATAAAGATAGCTTTATCAAATAACCAAATTTTATTTGATTTTAATAGCACACAAGTTATTTCAAGGTTAATAGATGGTCAATACCCAGATTATCAACAGATTATCCCATCTAATTCACAAACAGAAATAGTTATTGATAGAGTTGAATTAATTAATAATATTAAAGTAGCTAGTTTATTTACTGGAAAGGTTAATGATATTAAAATGTTTATTGATCCTGGAAAATCTATAATTGAAATTTCATCAAAAAATACAGATGTAGGGGAAAATAAATCTAAAATTGAAGCAGATATTAAAGGAAATGAGGTTGAAGTAATCTTTAATTATCGTTATATTTTAGATGGTTTAAATAATATTTATAGCGATAAAGTAATTATAGGTTTAAATGATAATGTTAAACCGGTCTTAATAAGGCCAGTTGGTGATCTTAGTTATTCTTATGTAGTCATGCCAATTAAGGTTTAATTATTAAAAATTAGTATTAATTATTATTTCATCTTCTTGTCTATTTAAAACATTATCATAAGCTCGAACCTTTATAGTTTGTTCTTTTTGACCCGATAAATAAGGGGAAATATTAAAAGTTATTGAATAAGGACTGGTATTGTCAGTATTAATTAATTGATTATTAATAAAGAAATCAAGCTGTTTAATCCCTAAATTAGCTTCTGCTTGAGCTTGTATTGTCAAAGTGTATTGATTAATATAACTATTTTCTTCTGGTGAAATGATTTTTATATCAGGTTGATTTTCTAATGTATGGACATCATCATATTCTGTTGGAGGTTTTTGTTGATTTGGAGCCCATTCTAAAACAGATTTTTCCCATTCTTCAAATTGCGAATCTTGATCATTGATATAATAAAGTATTGAATGGATTTCTTGATATGCTTTTTCTTCAATTAAATCAGGTGGTGTTAAATTAGTTGCTAATTTTCTTGAGATCTTATCAATTTTAATATTGTTATTATAAGCAAATTGTCCATTAAGCATTGGTTTGGTGGTAGTTGTAGTTGATTCCGGAGAGGTAAAATTTTCTGCAATTTTAGGTAAAATAAATTCATTATCTTCTCTGTTATTTTCATTAGTTTTTAATTTATAAGCTTTAATCATAAATTCATTCCATATCGGTGCGGCTACACTTGCACCAGCGGCTCCTATTTTCATTTTTTCATTATAATCATTATTACCAGCCCAAACTCCAGTTACTAAGTTTGGTGTGTATCCAATAGTCCATCCATCAGCATAATCTTGTGTAGTTCCTGTTTTTACAGCAGCTGGAATTCCAGGTAAATAAAGATTTGAATGATTTCCAAACATAGGAGCTCTTGCTGAATCATCTGAAAGAATATCATTAATTTGTCTCGAGGTTTGTTCGTCAAGAACTCTTGTTGGATTTTCTCTGTATTTTTCTAAGATATCTCCATTAGCATCTTCAATTTTTAAAATTATATTTGTTGGATATTTAACCCCTTCAGTTGCAAATACTCCATAGGCAGCTGTTTCGTCTATTAGTTTAACTTCTCCTCCTCCTAAAGCTAAAGATAATCCATACCTTTGTCTGTCTTTTAAGGTTGTTATCCCCATATTCTGTGCTAATTTAATTGTTTCATCGACTCCTGCAAGATAAAGAATTTTAACAGCTGGAATATTAATTGATTGAGCTAAGGCGCTTCTTAAACTTATTGGTCCGCGAAACTTATTATCATAGTTTCTCGGGATATATTCACTTGCTCCAAATACTCCAAAATTAGTCTGTAGATCAAATACTATTGTTTCAGGAGTAAATCCTTTTTTAAAGGCAGCAGCATAGGCGAATGGTTTAAAAGAAGATCCTGGTTGTCTATGAGGGCTTGTAGCGATATTAAATTGGTCTTCATCATAGTTCTTTGAACCAACTAATGTTATAACCTGGCCTGTTTTTGGATCAATAGCGACTAAAGCAGCATTACTTGCCTTATATACTTCTTCATTTCTAATTGCTTTTTCAGTAATTATTTCTTCAGCAAGTTGTTGTAAATCCCAATCTAATGTTGTTTGCACCTTTAATCCTGCCATATTTATATCTGTATAAAGATTGCCGTATTTTTCTTCTAAATATTCTTGAACCATAGTAACAAAATGATGAGCTTTAAGATCCATTTGTGATGCGTATTTTAGTTTTTCTTCTTTAGCTTCATTGGCTTGATCTTCTGTAATATAACCAAAAGTAATCATTTTTTCTAAAATAAAGTTTTTTCTATTCTCAAGTTCATCTAAATGAGAGCCATAAGGTGAATAATAGCTTGGTGCTTGCGGGAGCGCAGCTAAAAGTGCTATCTCAGCTAATGTCAGTTCTGATGCTGATTTATTAAAAAAGGTTTGACTAGCTGCTTCAATGCCGTAAGCATTTGATCCATAAGGAACTTGATTAAGATATGAATTTAAAATTTCATCTTTAGAATATTTTCTTTCCATTATTAATGCTAAAATAGCTTCTTTAATTTTACGAGTGTATGTTCTTTCAGATTGTGGTCCTCCTAAATAGGCATTTTTAATAAATTGCTGAGTAATAGTCGATCCACCTTGTGCTATTTTTTTTCCTCTAAAGTTAGCGAGAACAGCTCTAAGAATTCCTTTCCAATCTATACCAATGTGATGATAAAAATTATCATCTTCAATAACAATAGTTGCGTCTTTTATGCTCTGAGGTATTTGTTCAAATGGAATTACTGTTCTTTTTTCTTCTCCGTGGATGTCATATAGGATTACTTTACCAGTACGATCATAAATTTTAGTTGATTGGGTTATCTGACGTTGATCTATTTTAGTAGGATCAGGTAAATCTTTGACAAAATAGGCAAAAACACCGATCCCTATTAGAGAGGTTAAAATAAAACAAAAAATAATAAAGGAAATTATTATTTTAATGATTTTTCTTTTTCGTTTCATTACCCTTTTATTTTCGCAGAATTGACCTGTTTTGGCAAGGATGATATGATTAAATTAATTATGAATCAAGAACAAAAAATACAAGAGGTCTTAACTAGAGGAGTTGAGAATATTTATCCCAATAAAGAATCTTTTGAAAAATTATTAAAATCTGGTAAAAAGATTAGGCTTTATTGTGGTTTTGATCCAACAGCGCCAAGTCTTCACATTGGAAGCGCTGTTCAAATTAGAAAATTAGCTCAATTCCAAAAATTAGGACATGAGGTTATTTTTCTAATTGGTGATTTTACAGGAATGATTGGAGATCCAACTGACAAAAGCGAAACAAGGCCAATATTAACTAGAGAACAACTTTTTAAAAATTCAGAGAGTTACACAAAACAAGCAGGTAGAATTTTAGATTTCTCAGGTGAAAATCCAGCTAAAATAATGTATAACAGCGAATGGAATGATAAGTTAAGTTTTGTTGATTTAATTAAACTCGCTTCTAATTTTACAGTTCAACAACTACTCGTCAGAGATATGTTTCAGGAAAGGATTAAACAAAATAAGCCTATTTATTTGCATGAATTTTTATATCCGCTAGGTCAAGCCTATGACAGTGTGGCTATGGATGTTGATTTAGAAATAGGTGGGAATGATCAGATGTTTAATATGCTTTGTGGTAGGGATTTAATAAAAGCTGTTAGTAATAAAGAAAAATTTGTTTTAACAACTAAATTATTAACTGATCCTAAGGGAGATAAAATGGGCAAAACAACTGGCAATATGGTTGTTTTAGATGAAAAACCAAATGAAATGTTTGGTCAGATTATGTCATGGACTGATGGATTAATTATCCCAGGATTAGAACTTTGTACTGATATACCAATGGAAGAAATTAATCAAATAGAGCAAGATATCAAAGAAGATAAATTAAATCCACGTGACGCTAAAGCAAAACTAGCTAAAGAAATTGTTTCCATACATCATAGTAAAAAAGAAGCAGAACAAGCTGAAAAAGAGTTTGAAAAAGTTTTTAAAGAGAAAGAAAAGCCAGCAGATATGGAGGTTTATAAGGTTAGTGAATCAAAAGTTGGAATTATTGATATTTTATTTGATTCAAAACTTGTTTCTAGTAAGGGAGAAGCTAAAAGATTAATAGAGCAAGGTGGAGTTAAGGTGGATGATAAGAAAATAGAAGATTGTAATCAGAAAATAGCTATTAAAGATAAAATGGTTATTCAAGCTGGAAAAAGAAAGTTTATCCAGATAAGGGTTTAATTTAAAATAATAATTTGAATTAAAAAAAGCGCTTGAATGCGCATTTTTTTATTTCAAACATTATTTTTACCCTTTTGCTAGGAAATTAGGAGAGATAAATTTTTTTGCTTTAATTAATTTAACTGGTTTTATTACAAAAGCCTTATAAACCACTTCAGCAACTTGTTTTGCCCATGGATTTAATATCCTATAATTCGAACTATCTAAAACACTATTTAAAGTTAATATTCTACAGAGTCTTCTATTAGGACTGAAATGAGATTTTTTAAATGGAACGCCATCAGCTAATAAGAATTCTTCTTTATCTTTAAGATGTTTTAAATCATAACCTTCTCTTAAATATTTCAATTTATTATTTTCTAATTTATAAATACCTGCCTTTAATTCCCTTTTATTTTTTGCCCAATGACCACTTAGATTATGAAGTATCATTTGAGAACCAATTTTCTTTTGACGTATTATTTTATTTACTTCTTCTATGTCCACTTGATAATCAGCATTAATAAACTCTAAAACATGAAAAGCTAGAAGAGGTGGTTCATTATTTAATAACTGTGCCATATTAACAGTTGGATAAGAACCAAGCATACGAGGATTACATTCAATAACATAAAGTTTTTTTGTTTTTTTACTAAGAACAAAATCTAATCCAAAAATTCCTTTATAACCAATTTCTTTGAAATGATTTCCAATCTTTTGAACATATTCATATGCTTGCTCTGATGTTTCTTTATCAAAATTAGAACTTGTCCAATCATGTCCGCAAAAAAGGCCAAATCCTTTTTCTGGATTATATAATTGAGGAATATCTAATATTTGATGCTGTAGATTTGTTGAAAGGATGCCATCTTTTGTGACACAAGCAGTAATACTTGGTGAAGGTCCTTGAATAAATTTAGCAACAATAACTTCGGTTGGTGGTATAATTTTTCTTTTTTCATTATCTTCATTATCATCATCAACAGTCCTATTTAATTTATCAATAGTTTCTTGAAAGCTTTCTTGACCATCTATTAAAAAAGTTCCTTTTCCGCCGCCTTTTGTGGGATGTTGGATTACAAAAGGAATTCCATATTTGTTTATTAAATGGCCATAATGTAATTTTTCTAATGATGATATTTTTCCAGGAGGAACTGCTACATCAATGTCTTCTAGCATTCTTCTAAAGTTTATCTTATTCTCTAAAAGTTTTTTACCAAATTCAGTTGGATTAGATAATAATTTCCAGTTATTTTGTTCACAAGCTCGTTCCATTTTTGTAGATGGCTTATAGATATAAATTGCTGGATTCTGAAATTTTTCAAGATATTTTTTAATTTTCTCACTTCTTACAATTAATGTAGTAGCATTTCTTGGCTCTTTAATATGTTTAGTCCCCATTCCTTTCTCTAGAGACAAAATTTCAATATCTTTTTCAATTAGTTCAGTATCTAAACTATAGCGCAAAGTTAATATTCTGTAGTTAGAAACTATATTTTCTAATCCAAGTCGGTCAAAAGCATAAACTCCAACACCAAATATAGGAGTTTTTATTCCCTTAAACAATTCTTTTAAAGTTTTTAAATCTTTAATAATCATTTTTTATCTCTTTCCTCCCATAAAAACATTTTTTGCTGGATCGACTAAAAATCTTTTTAGGTCTTTTCTTCCAATAATAATATCATATTTTAATTCTTCTCTATCAGCTATAAAAGCTTCCGTACCTACTAATCTTTTATCTAAATAAAAAGAAAAATTAATAATAGATCTTTCTTCAGATCCTAAAGCTCCTCTTACTTTTTTCTGATCAATAACTTGATCAATTCCTAATTGTTCGGCTAAATTCTTACATATTGTTGTTCTGTAAGCACCTGTATCTATTTTAGCCATTGTTGGATATCTATTTTTATCTCCATCTAAAATTTCTATTGGTTCATTAATCCCAATAACTTTTCTTCCTGAAATTTCTTCTAATTCTTCTTCTATCTCTCCACCAAAAAGATCTTGAGCTAATTTTACTCCTTTTTTTACTGTTTTTACTTTAAGACCCTTAACTCTTTGTAAACGTTCATTAAGTGGAGCTAAATTAGCAATTTGAATAGATAATCCTGGTCTTGCATTTAACTCTAGGATGATAGGACCTTTTTCTCTATCAATAACAATATCTATACCAAGAAAACCAATTTTAGTTATTCTTTGAGCGTTAATAGCAAGTTGTAAAACTTCCTTCCAGTCAGGTATTTGTATTCCTTTTAATGATATCCTTGTTTTTGGAATATATTCAATTATTTTATCGTTTTGTATAGCTGTGGTAGTAGTTCCTGTGCCCATATCAATACCAACACCAATTCCTCCTAAATGAAGATTTGCTTTTCCGCTTGATTCTTTAGTTGGGAATCTCATTTCAGCCATTATTGGAACTGAATTATATACAATAACTCTAATATCTGGTATTCCACGATAACTGTATGGTTTAAATAGTTTTAAAAGTTTAATTCTTTCTTCAAAAAAAGCAACATCAGGAAGGCTTGTTCTAGAAAAGTTACCTTCTAAAATATTTAAAACATGACCTTGTAAATCTTTTATTTCAATTAATTTTTTATCTGCTTTAACCCAAGGATATGGTGGTTTCTTCTTCCGTCCATATATAACAAGAATACCTTCACCACCAAATCCTTTATTTGGTTTTAAAGTGAATGTTGATGGTAAATTTGCCCAGTCAAATGTTTTAAGTTCTTCAATTCTTTTAATAGTTGAATATGTTTGCAGAACAGGCAATCCATTTCTTGCTAGTATCTTTTTAGCAAGAAGTTTATTGTCAGCAATACGAATAGCCCTCAAAGAATTAGAGGGCCGTAAATAAGTGAGATTACGGGCATTAATGCCCAGAATATTTTTAGATTTTTTAAAGAAATTAACCATAATAAGGTTATTTTTTCTCAGATGGCTCAATAGATTTAATTATTTTTCTAAAGCGTGCGTATTCTGAGATTCTTAATCCTGTCCATTTACCTAATAATACATTAATTATAATAGTTCCTGTAATAATTAAAATAGGATAGATTAATACTAGATCTCTAAGCCATGGCCAAATAGCAACCCAATAACAGATTATAGAAAGAATTAAGGTTTCAATAGTTAAAATGATTGCTTCTTTGCGTCCTCTTTCTATTTGAGATGCTATAAATTTTTCAACCAATGTAATCATTATAATAATAGCGAAAATAGAAGCAGCTGTTAACCCATTCCGTCCCGAATAAGCTCCTTCTAAAAATACAACAAGAATAGATAACGCTACTGCCGTTAAAACAATTGCCATCCTAGGAAGGTATAGTAATCTAAAACGCTTAACCATTAATCTAGTCAATGTGCCAACAAGGATGATTATTATAAAAAAGGCTAAGCCGTATTTTAATCCAGTAGCTAAAAAAGCAAAAGAAATAATTAAAGGTGTGTAAATACCAAATCCTTTGATTCCTATAACTTGTCTCGCAAAAGCAATAATTGTTGCTACGATAGGAAGCATTAGAAGCAATATAATTGTTTCTTCTGATACGCCTCTATCTATCATGTATTGAGTTATTATGGACATAGTTTTAAAATTTTAATTATCTTGTTGAATTTGCACAACAGATGGCTGTAGCTAAGGCATCAGCAGCGTCATCTGGCTTAGGTATTTGTTTTAAATTTAGCAATAATTTAACCATTTGTTGAACCTGGTTTTTATCAGCTCTACCATAGCTAGTTACTGCTTGTTTAATTTGAAGTGGAGTATATTCAATTATCTGCATTTTTGTTTTTGCTGCTCTGGCTAGTATAACTCCTCTTGCTTGGCTTACTTTTATAACAGTTTTAACATTTTTGAAAAAAAAGATATCTTCGACAGCTATTTTACTCGGTTTATATTTCTTAATTATTTTAGATAATTCTTTATCTAAGGTATTAAGTCGTTCAGCGGTTGAACAATCAGTGGTTGTTCTAATACATCCATAATCAATCATTTTAAGACTATTGCCTTTCTCTATGACGCCATATCCAGTAGTAGCTGTTCCAGGATCAATTCCTAATATTATCATAAAATTATTTTAGGTTACTATATATTTCCTGTACATCATCATTTTCATCCAACGCATCAAAAAGTTTTTCTAATTGAGATTTTGTTTTTTCGTCAGTGATTTCAATAGGGTATTTTGGTATCCATTTTTCTGCCTCTTTATCAAAAAGATATTTAACGCTTCCAGTTTCAGCCATTTTTCCATCAAAACGACTAAGAGTATGTTTTATTTCAGATAACGCTCTGTTTTTATTATCAGTTATTACTTCGATAATTAATGCTATTCCAGAAGGTCCATATGCTTCATAAAAGATTTCTTCCATTTTAACCCCTTCTATTTGACCTGATCCTTTTTTAATTGCGCGTTCAATATTGTCTTTAGGCATGTTTGCTTCTTTGGCCTTATTGATAGCTACGCGTAATCTTGGATTAGATTCGAGGTCTCCTCCTTTTTCTCTAGCAGCAATACTAATCAAGCGAGATATTTTGCTAAAAATCTTACCTCGCTTTACATCTGTCGCCCCCTTTTTATGTTTTATACTACTCCAATGGGAATGTCCTGACATAATTAAAAAATCCCTCTTATGCCTTAATGATACTATTGAGAGATAGAGGGTGTCAATGGAAAAAAGAAAAAAGCCAGAACGACATTACTATTCTGGCTCTCATGTTAAGGTTTGGTAAATTCCTTTTGAAAATGAACTATTATTTTCTTAAGAGTGGCTGAAAATTCTGGGATTTTTTCAAATATTCCTTCGGCTTCTTTTTTAGCTATTTTATCAGGATCTTTCTCTGCGCGATTAACAATAATAATTCTTGCGCAATTAATTACTATTTCTACTCCTCCAACTAGTCTCTTTTCCTGCCATTCTAATTTATATTCTGGCATTTCTTACCCTCCTTTAAAAAGATTGTTTGAATTATACTTTAGCTTATTAGTAAATATAAATCAATAGAGTGCCTTATCTAATCAATCTCAGGCCGTGCCTGTCTATCTTTCTAAGGCACGGCCTATTCCTTTGGTCTATTATATCTTTCTTGTTTTCCTTATTTGAATAATAATCCAACTTAATAGTAGGGAACCAGAGATGATTATTGATAAATATAGGATTAATTTTGATTTTTGGTTTGATTTAGTTGATTCACTTAAAGAAGCAGTAAAATTTTCAGGATTATCATAATTATCTATAACATCATTTGTACAACTATCAAGTAAACATGTTTCAGGTTCAGCTAAAGGGTTAGAAGCGTCAAAGCTTTGACTCTGGTTTAAATTAGTATTAACTACAACATCTGGAATATCTTGGCTTTGTTGAATAACAGGTTCAGGATTATTACTAGATAAGTTTTTATTTTTATTTTCCAAATCAGTGGAACTTATAATATTAGCTGATCCAGGAGTTGGTATTTTAGTCCAGAAATAATCATTATTATCAAAAGCTATAGAAAATCCTTCTTTTTTTTCTGCTAAATAACTGATTTCAGTGGCTAAAGAACCATCTGGGTAAATAAGGCGAACTTGATCATTGTCATTATTTAAAGCGATATTAGTAATTGGGCGTATTAGAATTAAAAACTGATTAGGTCCTATCAAACTATTAATAGGAAAAACAAAAGGGGAGCTACCACCATCTTGATCATCTAATTGCCAATTACTTAAATTAGCTATTTGATCACTTTGATTAAATAATTCAATCCATTCATTTTCAGCGTCTGTCCCTTCTGGATCAGGCAGAAATTCACTGATAATAATTGATTTATTGTAGATATTAATTGTAATAATATCCAAATCAGAGAATTCTCCATCATCAACTAATAAAGATACAATATATTGTCCTGGATAAAGATAGGTATGTTTGGATATCTGTTCAATATCTGTTGCTCCATCTCCAAAATTCCAAAAATAAGATAGAGAGTCATTATTAAGATCTGAAGATAAAGAACCATCAAATATAATTTCTTGATTAATTAAAGCAGTTATATCTGTTCCAGCAAAAGCAACGGGCGGGTAATTCACAGGAATAATAGTTATTTCGCTACTTGTTGATTCTTCTTCTGGTTGATCTTCGCTATTCTCTGGAGTAGTTTCCGTACCACTGCTATTTTGCGCTTTAGGAGTTCCGTGGATTTCTTGGCTAGTTTGCCAATTGTCTGAAACACTGCCTGATTCTAAAGAATCTTTTCTTTCCATTGTTTGTTTTGTTGTATTATCGCCTGCAAACCATTCTCCAGAACTATTAACTGAATCAATTAGATTATTTTCTGAATTATATAATTCTAAATTCTCTCCAGTATTTCCCAATGTTCCAACGTAAATTTGATCAGCTATAATATTTGGCACAGAATCATCATTTGTTCTTTCTAATAAAAAATAGCCGTTTGCGGCTATTGTCTCTTCAAGTATTATATCTGGAGTTTCATCTACAGCTTTCAAAATCCAACCAGTTAAATCTATATCTTGCCCAGTATTATTATATAATTCAATCCATTCATCATTGTATGATATCTCTGTGCCCATCCAGGCAATTTCATTAATTACTACATCATTAGTTGCTGCAAAGATTGAATTTGGGAAAATAAAAAAACATCCTATTATTAATAAATAAAAGATAATTTTAATTATGTTAATATTCATAATACTTGACAAGATATTTTAATTTTGATAATGTTGTAATATAAATTGTTACAAATTATTACAGGGTCGAAAATAAATTTTAATTTTAAAATATAAAAATATG
>JAHJQT010000068.1 GCA_018819085.1 Patescibacteria group bacterium | reverse complement strand
TAATAATTTACCCTGAACAGCTGCTATTTTAGCATCTTTTTGAATTACTTTAATAGCATTTTTAATAAAATCCTTATCTAGAGCAACATCATGATTAAGACATAAAATAAAATCTCCTTTACTATTTCTAATTCCTTGATTGTGCCCTGCAGAAAACCCTACATTCTTTTTATTAAAAATAACTCTTAGATTTGATTTCTTAGGTAATCTTTTAAGATAATTTATTGTATTATCAGTTGAAGCATTATCAATAATCAAAATCTCTAAATTAGGATATGTTTGGCCAAAAACAGAACCTAAACAGTCATTAATATATTTCTGACTATTATAGGTGATAAGGTTTATTGATACTAAAGGATTGTTATGATGCATAAGAGTATAAGATAGCAATATTAGCCATAAAAAACAAAAGGACCTTGTCATTGAGAAGAACAACGTCAAATAAACTATAGCTTAAAATCCATAAAAAAGCAATTACAAAAAAACCAATCCATATGTTTAAATAAGAACTATTCCCCTTTATTTTTCCCTGAAAGAAATACCATGCCCTTTTTAAAATTTTCCAAAAAACAACTAATAATACGAATAAAGCAAAAACACCAATTTCTGCAGCAAAATCAAGATAAAGATTATGAGCAGAAGATCCTTTCTTAGAAAAAGAAAAATCTTCATTAAGAATTAGTGGAAAGTTACCTATACCAACTCCCAATAATGGTCGTATTATTATTGAATCAACTGTTCTTTGCCAAATTTCCAATCGTCCTTTTATTGACATTTCGGTAAAATCAATAATACTTCTAGTTCTTTCAAACAAAGAAGCGTTAGAAATAGCGTCTCTACCCAATTCAATATATTGAGGCATAAAAAGAATTACTGATGCAATTGGAAATAAAATAAAAAAGATTATAAAACAACCAAGAATAAGTTGAATTTGTTTTTTCCAAAAAATAATTTTTTTTAAAAAACATAATAAAGCTATAAATAAAAATATTAGAAAAACTCCCAAAGCACTTACCCACGCCCCCCTTGAACCTGAAAATATAATAGCTAATAAACAACTAATGAAAATAAAATAAAGAAATACTTTTTTTATTTTTAAATTATCTTTATGTGTAAATATAGCCGTTAAGAAAAAAGGGATAGATAATATACAGAAAAATGCAAAAGAATGAGAATCAGGGAAGATAGAAAACATCCTCAAGGTTGGGAGCTGATAGGAATAATAAGAAAACCATGTATTGCTATAAGATAAAAGATTACTTAGATCGATACCATAAAAAACATTAATTACATTTCTATCCCAAAGATACCAAAATTTATGAAGATTCATAAAAAATACCATAATCAGTTGTAAAAAACCGACTCCTAAAACTAATCCAATAGCTACTTTCATTGCATTCATTATTTTTGGTATTATCTCTTTGTTCTTATAAATTAAATTTCTAATAATAATATATAAAAGAAATATATTTATTAAAAAGATTATCTTTTTAACGCCAATAAATAGATCATCAGCAACAAATAAAGAAGCAATAGCTATTAACAAAAATATTCCTGTTAAATATTCGGCTTGATAATATTTAAAATTATTTTTTAATAATTTTATAGAAATCCCTTGTTTAAAAAATAAAACTAAAAATAAAACTATTAATAAAATTCTCCAATTAGCCATCGTATCAAAGCTTTCTGTAATTGGTAAAGCTACAAAAAGAGGAATAGAAGCAATAAAAACCCACAAAGAATCTTCTAGTGGACTAAAAATAAAATAAAAAATCAGCAAGCCCGTAACAAAAAGACCTAATTCCCTTGGTAAAATATTAAATACCATTAAAAAAATAGCTATTAATTCAGTTAAAAGAATAATGATATTTTTTTTCATTTTTAATAACCTTTTAATTTTTTCACTCCTTTATGTGCTCTAATTCTTTCTAAAGATTTTGCTTCTATCTGCCTAATTCTTTCTCTTGTTACACCAAACTCTCTACCTACTTCTTCTAATGTATGAGTAATTCCATCTTTTAAACCAAAACGCATTTCTAATATTTTTTGCTCTCTTGGAGATAAATCAATCAGAATTTCATTTAATCTATTTTGAAGTAATTTTCTGGCAGCCATTTGATTAGGAGAAACTGTTTTCTCATCTTTCACAAATTCTCCTAAACTACTTTCTTCATTATCATCACCAACAGGTGTTTCTAGAGAAATAGTTTCTTGAGAAATCTTTATAATATGCCTTATTTTTTCAACAGTCTCTCCCATTTCAGAAGCAATTTCTTCAGGAAGTGGTTCTCTACCTAAATTTTGCACAAGAAGTCGTTTAATTTGCGTGTACTTACTTATTGTTTCAACCATATGAACAGGAATTCTGATAGTTCTTGATTGATCAGCTAAGGCCCTAGTAATTGCCTGCCTAATCCACCAAGTAGCATAAGTAGAAAATTTATATCCTCTATGATAATCAAATTTCTCAACTGCTTTAAATAGTCCGATATTTCCTTCTTGAATTAAATCAAGCAAGCTTAAATTGCGACTTCTTCCAACATATCTTTTAGCAATACTAACAACCAACCTTAAATTAGCTTGTGTTAACTTTTGCCTTGATTCTTCATCTCCATTTTCAATGCCTTTGGCTAGTTTTACTTCTTCCTGAGCTGTTAATAAGGGTACTCTTCCTATTTCTTTTAAATACATTTGGACATTATCAAAAGATTGTAAACGAAAAGATACTTCATCTTTAGCTGGTTTCTTTTTTTGAGAAGGATCATCTAAAAATTCTATTGATTCAACGATTTTTATATTATTATCTTTTAATTTCTCGTATGCTTTTTCTAATCCAGATATATCAAACTCAATTTTAGGAGCTAATCTAAGTAATTCTGATTCAGTAACAAATCCCCTTTCTCTTCCTCTATTTATCAAATCTTGAATTTTTTCATCAGTAATTAAAACTTTTTTAACTCTTTTTTTAGTATTAGGAGTTTTCTTTTTATTCACAGGTTTTTTCTTTGGTTTCTTAACAGGCTTCTTAACAGGCTTCTTCGTTGTAGCGCGTTTTTTTACGGGTTTATTTGTTTTTCTTTTTTTTATTTCCTTCTTTTTTGTAACCATATAATTATATTATATTATTTCCTTTAATTAATTTATTAAAATCTTTAGTTAATTTTTTTATTAGCACTTCATTTTTTTCAATTTCTGCTTGTTTCATTTCCAAATTTAATTTATTTAATTCTTTTTGCATATTTCTTTTTTGTAATTCAAGAAAACAAAATTCAATTTCTTTTTCTGGATTAAATTCTTCAATTAAATTTCTTTGAGATTCTGTTTTAAAAATAATATCATTGGTTTTTTCAAATAAACTATCAGATAAATTTTTTTTAAGAGTTTCTAAATCATTTTTTTTAATTTTATTTTTCTTAAAAATTTCAAATATTTCTTCTAAATAAGGATCGGTAAATAAATGAGATAACTTATCTTTATATTTTCTAAAAATTTTAGGATAAGCCAATACAAGTCCAAGTGTATATTCTTCAAGAGGAGGTGCTTGGAGAATGTCTTTTTTATTTACAACATCATTATTCGCAATATCATTACTTATGTATGGATTTACATCTTTAATTTTTTTTAATTCTTCAGTCAATGCGCTTTCTTGAATCATTAAACGACCAGCTAGTTCCTGTAACCAGTGAGATTGTTCAACATTGTTAGTAATCTT
This sequence comes from Patescibacteria group bacterium, assembly GCA_018819085.1. Classification (GTDB taxonomy): domain Bacteria; phylum Patescibacteriota; class Minisyncoccia; order Portnoybacterales; family UBA2143; genus JAHJQT01. The sequence goes on along the minus strand of JAHJQT010000068.1, from coordinate 12,061 downwards.
CTTTATAATCGGCAAAATTTCTTTACTTATTTCTTTTTTTCTTTCTATTGTATTTGAATTATCCTTTGCAAAAGCTCTATTTAAATAAAATTCAATTAAATATTCAGCATCATTAATAGATTTAGACCAAGAAGACGCACTCTTCTTTATACAATCAGCAGGATCTTGATTATCAAGCAAGCTTATTACTTTAGCATTAAAACCTAATTGAAGAGCTAAATCAATTCCTTTCTTTGTAGCCATTTCACCAGCTGAATCCATATCAAATGCAGTTGCTAAATTATTTGTATAACGTTTAATGATTTTTAACTGTTCTTCAGTAAGTGCAGTTCCAGAACTTGCTACCGTATTAGCAAATCCAGCTTGATGTGACATAATTACATCTGTCTGTCCCTCTACTAAAATACATAAATCCTTTTTCCTTATATCTGTTCTTGCTTTATCTAGTCCATATAAAATACGACTTTTATCATAAATCAAAGTACTTGGAGTATTAATGTATTTACCCATATTTTCATTTGGACTATTAGGGTTTTCACGACCTGTAAATCCAACAACAACTCCATTTACATCTTTAATAGGAAAAATAATTCTATCTCTAAATCTATCATAATATTTATTTCTATTTGTATTCTTTTCACTTTTTACAGCCAATCCAGCCATCAGAACATCTTCACTAGAGTATCCTCTGCCATTTAAAAAATCTACTAATATTTGCCATCCCTTTGGAGCATATCCAATTTCCCAATCTTTAATCGTTTTCTGTTTCAATCCCCTTTCAATGAGATATTTTTGCATATCTTTACCTATTTTCCCTGCTTCAAATTGTTTTATAAAGAAAGAATTAGCTAGACTACAAATTTCATATAATTTAGTTCTTTTAGTCTTTATTTTAGGATCAATTCTTTTTAATTCCACACCTGCCCGTTGAGCAAGAATTTTTAAAGCATCACCAAATTCAACTCCTTCTATCTCCATAATAAAATCAAAAATACTTCCTCCTCTATTACATCCAAAACATCTCCAAAGTTGTCTTTCTGGAGATATCATAAAAGAAGGTGTTTTTTCAGAATGAAAAGGACAAGACGCCTTATAATTACGCCCTGCTTTCTGCACTTTAATGTATCCTCCGATTACATCAACTACATCTAATTTATTTTTAATTTCATCTACCGGATTACTAGTCATATTTAACGCTTATAATTTATATTTTTCCCTCCTTTTAATATTTTTTCAACCATTTCTATTTCTTCTAAAATACCATCAATCAAATCATACTTTTTTATCTCTTGATAAGTTGCCCAAACAAAATCAGTATTTTCATAATCTAATTTAACCTGACCTGATTTATATGGCGCATAAAAACTTAAAATAATAGATGGAGTTCCATCAGGAATAATAAAAACAATATCTAAAAGATATTTAATTTTACCCATTTTAAGATTAACTTCTTCTCTTACTTCTCTTCTTAAAGAATTCTCTATGGCAAAATACCAAAGATCTTTTGTTGTTTTAGGAGTATTAATATAGTCATCTGTTTCTAACCCTCCACCTGGCACAGTCCATTTACCTGGAAATGCTTTTTTTTCTAAACTTCTTTGAGCAATTAAATATTTTATTTCTTTCTTTTGCTTTTTATAAATAATAGCCGTAGAAGTTATTCGATGTAATTCTTTATTTTTTATTTTCATTTTTTTAATCCTTCTTTATTTTACTTAACATAATAAATTATCCAAAACATAAAAAAGCTATTCCGCCAAATACTATAGTTAAAAAAAGTAGTAATAAAATTTTGTTATATAATTTATTCATTTTTTAAAATTTTAATAAGTAGGGGCAGATTATTTTTTCTACCCCTACTTATTATTTATCATGATTACGAATATCTTGAATTACCATTCTTCCATTTTCGTCAAAATTTCCTTTTTGTTTTAAACTTTTATTGTGATATTTGTGTTCTGATTTCCATTGTTTACCACTTCTCTTTATTACAGTGTTTATATCTCCTCTTTGAAGAAATGTTTTTCCTTCACTAATAGAAATATAACCATCTCTTTTTTCTACTCTTGAAGAGCCATCTCTCATATTTCGTCTAATTTCATGCTCAATAGGTATTTGATTAGAAAATTTAGGACTAATATAGAATATGTGAGACCCCTCTTCCATAACTTTTCTTTCTTTATCTGTTCTTTGATAAGGAAAATCAATTTTGATTCTGCCATCTTTTTGAACACTCCATTTTGCATTCATTCCTATAACACTTGAAAAAATCCTATTCCACACATCAAAATTAATTTCTTTAGAATTTACTCCTACACTATCGATTTGTCCACTAAGCATGCTTCCTAAATTAGCTATAAGATAACTAATAACTAATAAAACAAAAACCAGTAAAAATATACTTTTAGTTAAAGAGGAATTACCTATTCTAAGATTTTCTAGAATATTCTTTTTTTTCTTTTTTCTTCTCCATTTTACTTTTTTTTCCATTATTAACACCTCCTTAGGAAAATTTATCGAAAAATTTAAAAGGAACTAAAAATTCATCTCTGCGGAGAGGGCGGGATTCGAACCCGCGATACCGGTAAAGGTATGCCGCCTTTCCAAGACGGTGCACTAGGCCTCTATGCGACCTCTCCTTAAAGTTTCTCTATTAACTTGTCCTTTATCTTCTCTATTTCGTAAGAATCTATTTCATCATTTGGATTATTTTTTAATCTACTAATTTCTTTTTTTAATTCATATTTAGTTAATCCATCTTTTAGAGAATCCTGAAAAACACCTTCAATATATGAACGCTCTATATCTGATAATTCTGGAATACTTCTTAGTAATTTCTCAAAATCTCTGCGATATATTTTTTTATTAGTATCAAATAATATCCCCATTTATTTAAAATTATGAACTTTTTTTATTATTCTGCAACTCTCTCTTCCCCCAAATGCCCATCACTTTATCACTCAAAAATGAAAAATAACCATTTCTGCTTGAATTGCCATTTTTAATAGAATAAACATATTCCCTAATACGGAACAAATCGCTTTTAGTAATATTATCAGGACTTAAATCTTTATACCATTGCCACATTTCCATATCTCTTTCATTTAAATCATCTGGATCAATGCTCATTAAATCAGGATTAGCTTTATCCTGTTTTTTCTCTTCTTCTTTTAATTGTATATTCTTAATTTCTTCATGAAAATCATTTAACGAATTTTCATTATTTAAGTTTTCTTGAAAATTTTCCATAATTATATCTTCATCCCTCGTAGAATATTAACTCGTTCTTCTATTGGAGGATGAGTGCTAAAAATTTTTCTTATTTTTTTCTTCTTAAGCGGATTTGAAATATATAAATGAGCTGTTGCCTTATTAGCTACTTTTAATGGTGTTGTATCTTGAGAAATCTTTTCTAAAGCGCTAGCTAGCCCTTCTGGATAGCGAGTTAATAAAGCGCCATCAGCATCAGCTAAAAATTCCCTTTTACGTGAAATAGCCATATGAATTAAAGTAGCTATAAAAGGAGAAAGAATAGCTAAAACAAAACCAACTATAACCATAATACCAGCTAATTGACCTCCTTCACGATTCCCTTTTCTACCTCCTCCAAAAAAACTCCAACGCACAAAAAAATCAGAGAGTAAGGCCACCATACCAACTAAAACAACAACTACTGTTTGTAAAAGAATATCACGATTGCCAATATGACTTAATTCATGAGCTAAAACTCCTTCTAATTCTGAACGATCTAATTTTTCTAAAAGACCTCTAGTCACAGCAACAACAGCATGTTCTGGATTTCTACCAGTAGCAAAAGCATTTGGAGACATTTCTTCTATAATGTATATCTTAGGCATGGGTAATCCAGCCGTAATACAAAGATTTTCCACTATATGATAAAGTTCTGGATTCTCTTCATGTTTAATTTCTTTTGCTTTACTCATCTTTAAAACAATCTTATCTGAATACCAATAAGAAATAAAACTCATTAAAGAACTGAAAATAACTGCTATGACTAAAATAACAGGACTCTGGAATTGATAAGAAAAAAACCATCCTAGTCCGATAATAAAAACAAGGAAAACAAAGATTAAAAACCAAGTTTTCCTTATGTTTTTATCTTTTTGAGTGTAAAGTGTCGCCATATCCTAAAACTCAACCTTAACAGGTTCTTTTTCTTCTTTAGATTCTAACTCAAAGAAATCTCTCTTCTTAAAACTTAATGCTCCTGCAACTAAATTATTAGGAAAAGTTTCAATCTTAATATTGAAATCTCTAACATTTCCGTTATAAAATCTTCGAGCTGCCTGAATCTTATTCTCTGTATCAGATAATTCTTTTTGTAATTCCAAAAAATTCTGATTAGCTTTTAAATCAGGATAATTTTCTGCAACAGCAAATAAGGATTTTAAAGCACCTGTAAGCATGTTTTCTGCCTGTGCTTTATCACCTGGAGCTTGTGCTCCCATAGCAGCTGTTCGAGCTTTAGTAACATTTTCAAAAAGCTCTCTTTCATGTGTAGCATAACCCTTAACTGATTCAACTAAATTAGGGATTAAATTATATCTCCTTTTTAATTGAACATCTATATCTGACCAGGCTTCATCAGTTCTATTTCTTAACTTAATTAAACTATTATAAATAGCTATTAGCCAAAAAATAACTAGAACGATTACACCAATTAAAATTCCTAAAAAACGTCCCATATTTTTATTACCTAAGTAAATTTTTCTAAATTTTTAAATTAAAAAACTTAAATAAATCTATCTTAGATTATTATTAAATTATTATTTATTATTTTATTTTCTATCTCCATTATATCCCCGACCACTCATTTTTGCAACAAAAATAGCCCTGAATAATCAGGGCTATTTTATCTAGATTCAATATTAGATTACATCATTCCACCCATTCCGCCACCCATTCCGCCCATTGAAGGCATTCCGCCACCACTACCACCACAAGAACATCGTTTTTCAGGTGCATCAGTTATAACACACTCTGTTGTTAAAAGCATAGCTGCAGCAGAAGCTGCATTTTCTAGAGCAGAACGAGTAACTTTTGTAGGATCAATAATTCCTGCCTCAAATAAATCCTGATATTTATTCTTAGCTGCATTATATCCATAAGCACCTTTACCTTTTTTAACTTCATCAACAACCACAGCACCATCTTCTCCAGCATTAATAGCAATTTGTCTTAATGGCTCTTCTAGCGCTCTTTTTAAGATACTTAAACCAATCTTAGCATCTCCAGATACTTTAACATCATCTAATCCTTTTAAAGCTCTTATTAAAGCGACTCCGCCTCCAGGAACAATTCCTTCAGCAATAGCTGCTTTAGTAGCTGCCAAAGCATCTTCTGTTTTTGCCTGCTTGTATTTCTGTTCTGATTCAGTAGCAGCTCCGACTTTAAGAACTGCAACTCCACCAGCTAACTTAGCTAATCTTTCTTGTAATTTTTCTCTATCAAAATCAGAATCGCTTTTATCTAATTCTGTTTTAATCTGATTTATTCTAGCTTCAATTTCAGGTTTCTTGCCTTGTCCTTCAACAATGGTTGTATTTTCTTTATCAGTTATTACTTTACGAGCAGTTCCAAGCATTTTTATTTCTGCATTTTCAAGTTTTAAACCAACTTTTTCTGAAATAACTTGACCACCTGTTAAAATAGCTATGTCTTCAAGCATTTCATCTCGTCTATCTCCAAATCCAGGAGCTTTTATAGCTAAAGCGTTAAAAGTTCCTCTTAATTTATTAACAATTAAAGTAGTTAAGGCATCACCATCAACATCTTCAGAAATAATAACAATATCCTTTTTTCCGCTTTGAGTAATTTTTTCTAAAAGAGGTAGAATTTCTTGAATGCTTGATATTTTTTTATCAGTAATTAAAATATATGGATCACTGTATTCTGCATGCATTTTCTCTGTATTTGTAATCATATAAGGAGAAACATACCCCTTATCAAAACGCATTCCTTTAACAACCTCTTTTGTTAATCCAATAGTTTGAGATTCTTCAACAGTAATAACGCCTTCTTTTCCAATTTCCTGAATAGCATCTGCAATTAAATCCCCTATTTCTGAATCTTCAGCAGAAATAGTAGCTACTTGCGCGATTTCAGCCTTGCCAGCCACTATTTTTGATATTTTTTTTAATTCCTCAATAACTGCTTTAACTCCTTTTTCAATACCTTTTTTAATAGCTAAAGGATTAGCCCCAGCCGCGACATTTTTCAACCCCTGGGTAATAATTGCTTGAGTTAAAAGAGTAGCAGTAGTTGTTCCATCTCCAGCCAAATCATTTGTTTTACTGGCAACTTCTTTAACGATTTCAGCACCAATGTTCTCAAATTTATTTTCTAGTTCAATTTCTTTTGCAATAGTTACTCCATCATTAGTAATTTCAGGAGAACCAAAACCTTTATCTAAAACAACATTACGACCTTTTGGGCCTAATGTTACCTTTACAGCGTTAGCTAGTTTATCAACGCCTCTTTTAAGTAAACGTCTAGCTTGTTCGTCAAACTTAATTTGTTTTTGCATTTTTATTTATAGACAAAATAATAATTAAAAAATGAATGTTTTCTGAATTCAAATTATAATATTATCTTATTTAAGATTTAAAATTTAACTATTTTAAAATAGCGAGTACATCTTCTTCCTTAGCAATTAAATATTCTTTATTATCTATCTTTATTTCATTTGGTCCATATTTTGTGAAAAGCACAATATCGCCTTTTTTAACTCCCATAGAAATTCGTTCCCCTTTTTTATCTAATTTTCCAGGACCAACTTCTATTATTTTGCCCTGTTCAGGTTTTTCTTTATCAGCAGTATCAGGAAGAATAATTCCTGAAGCAGTTTTTTCTTCAACTGATATTGGCTCAATAAGAACTCTGTCAGCTAATGGTTTTATATTCATATTTTAAATACAGTAGCTACCGAATAAAAAACAATAAAAAAAATATTGTTGGATATTTAATAACTCTGTCATATTTTATTCTATCTTAATAAAAAATAATCAAATTGTCAACTTTATAAAATCAAACCAGAATCTTTTTCTTGTCCTAATTCTTCAAAACCAAGTTTTTTCATCTTCTTGTTGTATTTTTCTAAAATCCACTTTTCTGGAGAATTAGGATGAAATTCTAATTGACTATCACTAAAAACAACTCGCCCTCCAGATTGATGAGTTAAAGGATCTTTTTTAATTCTTGCTTGTTGAATTTTCTTCAAAATAAATTCTACAAAATTTCCTAATGTTCCGTCAAAAAAAAATTCCCTTAATTTTCTTATATCTCCAAAAAAAATATTTGACTTAATACTTTTTAAATATCCTTTTTGTATAATAGGGAAAGTTAAATACTCATTTATCCATTGATTAGCTTTTTGAAATTTCTTATATAAATTACTCTTACTTTGCCAAAAAGCAATTAAATGAGCGTATGTTTGAGCATTATACAAGCTCTTATATGGAATCTTTAATGATTCTTCAGTTAAATAATGATTAAGACAAAACCTATCTTTAGTTAAAATTCCATGTCGACGCTTTCCAATTAAATGAGAAAATATAGTAACAAGACCACGACATGTCCAGATACGGCCAGTTTTAGTTACAATTAGTAAATCAATATCTGAATTTTCTCTTGTATTATTCATTGCTAAAGATCCACTTACAGCAACCATTCTAACAAAAGGAATTAATTGAAATAGTTTAATTATACGTCTAGCCTTTTTCCATTTTCTATCAGCTATTTTATGTCTCTTAATCCTTTCTTTAATAATATCTTGCCTGTTCTTTAAAAAATAAAAGCCATTTTTTTGGCTTATTAATTTATTTAATTCCAAACTATTTTCCAAAACATTTAAAACCTGATTTAAAGTTATATTTTTATTTCTAATCAAATACTTAAAAACTTCCCAACCAGTCAAAGGCCGATCTAAAACATCATAATAAACCAAAGTAGCTAAAATTGATTTTTCCAAATCATTCATAATTAGTTTAATAATAATCTATTTTTAATAAATAAAAAAGGGTGGCTTTTTTTTAGCACACCCATTTTTTTTCAAGTTAATAAAATTAGCTATCTTCAACACTTCTTGCTGCCTCCTTTCCTTTTTATGTAAACTCAATATACCCATCAATAACTTTCACAAGCCCCGCTTCAACCATTTCATCAATTAGTGACTTGATTGGAATAAACTCCATATCAATCCCTAAACATTTTTCTATCTCTCGACAAAATGCCAGTGACAGATCATTTGCCTCTTTAAATATATTCGGGTGAACTTCGGAATGATTTCTACAGGCTGCATCCCAAAGAATCTCTGCAGCAATATGATAAATAATATCCCAAGATTGCTTATCGGAAAAATCTGTTTTTAAATTAACTGAATCACTCCGCATGTATTTATTGATTTTCTCAATGAGACTGTTTTTCAAAAAACATTTGAAGAATATCAATGCCTCATGATTTTCCTCAAGTCGCTTGCTCAACCCATTTAAAAACTCACCTATCTCTGCCATTTTCTTACCTCCTCTTAAAAAGTTAAGGTACAATAAAACCACATCAAACTTTTAATCCTAATGCAACAGCTTTGGCGATTCTTGTGCTAACCATTGAATCCTTGCTCGGAATTACTTTTATCTCTTTTATATCTTCTAATTTTATCTTGTTCTTTTTTAAAAATTTGTCAATCTCCAGTAAAAGTGTTTCGCTTAACTGATAAAGACCAGCCCATTGATGACTGGCTATTTCTTTTTTACCCTGCTTTAAAATTAAGCATGGCTCGTGGGATAGATCTATAATTAAATTCATAATTAATAAATAATAGCTATTGCCTTAGAAAGATATACAGGCATGGCCTTACAGAGCTACATCCTTGCGAAGCAAGGTTGTGCGAATAAGGCCGTGCCTGGTCAGATTTCTTAAAGGCACTTCGGGTTCATAGGACACGCCTTGACGAGTACACCCTTCCGCCCTCCGAGCGTAAGGGATGTAGCTCTCAAGGCACGTCCTATTCCTTATTTTATTATTTCAAAAATCTTATTTCTCTGCTTAAATCCTCTAACTAATTTAATATTCTCTCTTGGAATTTTAAAATAGTCAGTTAAGATAGTTATAATTGCCCTATTAGCCTGTCCCTGAATAGGCTTTTCCTTAACCCAGATTTCAAAACTATCATTTTCTTTTTTAATTATTTCCTGCTTCCCTGCTTGAGGATACGCTTTTACTTTTATTAACATATTATTTTCTTTTCTTTTCTAATAGTCTTACTGCTTTTTCATCAAAACCAAAATGATGAGCTATTTCATGCCAAACTGTATTTTTTATTAATTCAATTAATTCCTTTTCTGAATTTGCATAACTCTCAATAGCTTTCTGAAAAATAGTAATTTTGTCTGGCAGAATACTACCAGATCCTCTACCCCATACATTTTGTGGAACACCTTCATAAAGACCAAGTAATGAATATTGGGAATCAATCTTAATCTTTCTCAGTTGCTCTTTAGACGGCTTTTCTTCAACTAAAATCGCAACATTGTCCATTTTGCTTCTAATATGCTCTGGCAAATCTAATATTGCCTGTTCTGTTAATTTTTCAAATTCAATTCTTTTCATGATTAAATTTTATCTAAAAAATAATTTCTTTGTTTATAAAAATATTTAGCTCGCTTAACAACTTCTTTTTCAATTCCTTCAGATGTACATTTGCCATTGTCTTTATAAAAAGAAACAATTCTTCCGAAATAAAGACATCCTAAAGCTTGAATTAATTCTGATCTATCGTAATTCTGTTTACAATAAGCATCCAAAAAATCATAAACTATTTTATTCCAAATTTTTAAATTAATAACAATATCTTTATTTTCAATATCTTTAATAAATCTCTTTTTAATTGGTTCTTTAATAACATTCTTTATTAACTCCCAATGCTCATCTAGATTTTCCCAAAAAATACTTCTAAATAATTCTTCATCAGGATTAGCATTAGCTAAAATAGGTAATTTTTTACCATTTAAAATAGGAATATTATTAATTTCATTAATATTTTTAATTTTATCTAAATTGTCTGCAATAATTTTAAAAAATGTTTCAGATACCTGAAAAAACATAGAACCTAATTTAGGATTTGATAAATTATGAACTTTTGTACCTAAATTAACTTGAGCAACTTTCATATCTGATAAAAAGGCACCTAAACTCATAAAAATATCAATACCAAACTTATATGCTGTCTCTGGCCATTCCTGATTTAACCAATAATTAACCATTTTATCAGAAAAAGCAAAATCACCGCCAATTGGCTGACGAACATCCCAGCAAAGCAATCCATAAATTAATGGATAAACTAAATGATTAGTAATAGTTGCGTCTGTTTTACAGCGCATATAGTATGGCGTTATAAAATCAAAACCATCAAAAATTGGTTCTGCCATTTTTCTAACCCAATTTGGTCTAATACTTCTTAAATCCGCATCAAAAACAATAATAGTTTTTGCTTTTAATTTTTGAGATATAGAAAAGAGATTATAGAAATTACGTCCTTTCCCTTTGATATCTCTTCCTGTACTAATATAAATTCTTGGAATATCACTTTTAGCATCAAAAAAAGCCTGCTTTGTTCCATCAGGCGATTCATGGTCTAAATTAATAATTACACTGCTTTTATCTGGAAAATACTTTTTAAGACCTAAAGCTGATTGCTCAATAACAAAACCAATCGTTTTTGCTTCATTATATGATGGAATTCCAATTATTATATCAGCTTTCTTTATTTTCTGAGGATTATCAATATTCATTGATTTATTTCTGAGTTTTTGAAGAATCTTTTTTAGGAATAATAACTACAGCTAAGAGATAAGCGATTGAACCTGAAATAGTTGCTACTGAACCTGAAATAATACCAGCGAATATAAAAATTAAAAGCCAGGCTAAACGGAAAATAACTGGATCAATATTTAAATATTCTCCAATCCCCCCAAAAACTCCAGTTAGTATTTTATTCTTATCGCTTCTATAAAGTTTTTTTGTTTCCATATAATTATATTATATCAAAAGATTTTACTTTTCTCAATATTATTAAATATTCTATCTAAAAGTTCATTTTTACCTTTTTTCTTTTTAACTGAAAAAGGAATAATTTTACTATATCCAGTAATTTCTTCAATTTTACTTATTTGCTTCCTTATATCATTCTTCTTTAATTTATCAATTTTATTGGCAACTATAATAACTTTTCTTTCTGATTTTTTTAATAAATCTAACATTTCTATATCAAAATCAGTTGGACCTGTTTTAGCATCAACAATAAAAACTACTTTATCAATCTCAACTTCAGAACGAAATAAATACCAAATAATCAATTTTCTAATCTTTTCTTTCCTTTTTAAATCCATCTTCATAAACCCATATCCTGGCAAATCAACAAAATATACCTTTTTATTTATTAAGAAAAAATTAATCTGTCTTGTTTTTCCTGGTTTTGAACTTGATTTAACAAGGTTCTTCCTATTGGCAAGTAAATTTATAATACTTGATTTGCCAACATTAGATCTACCTATAAAAGCAATCTGAGATTTATTATCCTCAAGAATCTTATTTGTTCCAGTTATTCCTCTTGCAAATTCTGCACTTTTAATATCCATAATATTTTATTTAAAACTATCTGCATCAATTTCAATCCAATCCTCTCTATTCTCATCCCATTTATAGGCTATTAATCGAGCTGATCTTTCATCTTCGCTATAAACATATTCAACACTTGTTTCAGAACCAATTCTTTGAGAATAATTCATTTTTTTATCAAGCACAACTGGTTTTGTCACATATGCAAGTTTAACCTTGCCCAAGGGACTTTTAAATACAATAAATTCTATATCTGTTCCTCCCATTTCATCAAGATGCTCATTACCATGATCTTCAACTTCAAATTTATCTTTAATATCATTTACTAAGTTTTCCCATCTTTCTTGATTCATAAATATATTATAACATTTTAAAAAATAATATCAAAAAAGCCATGCTAAATCAACATGGCTTTTTAAATTTTAAT
>JAHJQT010000067.1 GCA_018819085.1 Patescibacteria group bacterium | reverse complement strand
GCATCAGTCCAACTCGTACCAACAGTAATAACGTTTGTTGTAACCTCTATGTTGTCAGTTGGAGTAAATGTAGCAGTATAGATTTTTGCATCTCCATCATCGACAGCAAAACCTGTAAGAGCTCCATTATTAATGACTGTTACATCCTCAACTGTAAAATTAGTTGGAGCTTCTGAGAATGTAAATGTTACCAAGGAAGTATCACCTACATTTAAAGCATCATCGTCCATTATTACTGTAACCGTAGGCGGAGTCGTATCAATCACTAAAGCTTTATTAGCTGCTAAATTTGTGGCTATGGAAAAATCAGACATAGTGTTAGCAGATTGGTCGTTAATTGTTCCTGCAATAGTGTTTACATTTAAATCAGCACTGGTATCCAATACTTGAACAGTATAATTACAAGTTCCTGTATTTGCATTTGTTGGAGCAAAAGTACAAGATCTATCTGTATTTCCTGTTTCTAAAGTAACTGCGACTTCGGCAGAAGTAACATTTTCTGAAAAAGTTACATCAATATCGATTACTTCACCTGCTTTATAACTCCCGTCAGCTTTATCTGAATTTACACTAACAATTGTTGGAGCAATTCCATCAGTTGGAGTTTTGTTATAAGTACCTGTTCCATCTCCAGTTACAGTATTACCTGCTAAATCGGCTACTGATTGTCCATTTACTAAAGTTACTGCTGGAACCGCATCAGTCGCAATTGGAGTTCCTAATATTAAAGTAATAATACCAGGCGCTGATTCAGTTGCAGTAGAAACAGTATTACCAGCAACACTAAAATCACCAGTAGCTACGGTTGCGCCATTTAAATCTTCACTAAAAGTTACATCAATTGAAGTTACCGTTTTCGTTTGTGCTGAATTCATGGTTGGAGCAGTATTATCTACTGTAAAAGCTGACGAAAAAACCTGTCCAACTTCCGTAGAAGTATTAGGATCATAAAGTAAAACTCTAATATTGTACGAGCCATCTGGTACACCGACTGTATTCCATGAAGTGCTTCTTGCTGTATAAGATAATCCAGAAATATCAACAGAATAAGAGGTTATAATATTATTATCTTTCCAAGCATAAACATAAAAATTATAAGCAGGGTTGACACTAGGTGATGTCCAAGTCACTGTTTGTGTTGCTCGCCAGTATTCACCTCCACTAGGAGATGTAACTGCAAAAATATCTTCGGCTAAAGCATTATAAATAAAAAATCCGCTGGTTATTAAAACTGCGGATAGAATAAAAAAAGACGACCATTTTAGTCCCCTCCCAGAAACTTTTCTTCTCAAAGAAGAAAGATGAATACTGTTCATGATATTTATTTATAATTATCTTGTCTAAGTAAAAAAATATTTTTACTTTCGCCCAGACAAATTATAAGATTATTAATAAAAAATTTGTTTTAAAATTTAATTTATATTTAATTAAATATTATATTTTATAAAATATTTTGTCAATGTTTTTTTGAATTTCTTAAGAAATTGCTTGCTTAAGTAATCTATCACAAAACTAATTTATCTGTCAATCATTTTTAGGAGCATATTTTTCAAAACTACTGCATTTAATATAACCAGCATCTTGAGCTTCTTGTTCTGAAGAAAACCAGACTTGATTTTCTTCGGATATTCTTTTGGCGAATGAACAGTCTGGCCAATGGTATTTAGTAGAATTAATGCTACCAACAAACATTCCTTGCTTAATACTTTCAATAACTGAAGCAGAAGGATTTTGGATAATAATCTTTTCTTTATTATTAGAAAAATTAATTAATAAAACAATTCCAAAAACTATTAAAGAAATCAAAACAATACTAATAGTTAAAATAATATCAGATCTATTGCGCTTGACGAATTTTTTAAAATCAGATAACATATAGTTATGTCAAAAACAAAATCAGCGGGTTCGACTAGTCTAGGTCGTGACTCCCAACCAAAATATTTAGGAATTAAATTATCCGGAGGACAAAAAGCTCAACCCGGAGATATTATTGTGCGTCAAAGAGGAAGTAAATTTGTTCCTGGAAATAATGTTCGTAAAGGAAACGATGATACTCTTTATTCTATTGCTAATGGTATAGTTAAATTTACTACAAAGAAATTGATGAAATTTGATGGAAATAGAAGAATTGCTAAAATAGTCAATGTAGAATCAAAGTAAAAGAAATATTAAAAATTTAAAAAGGCGTTGTTCACGCCTTTTTTAATTTCTTTATTTCTCTTCTGTGACAATAAGCTTTATCTTCGCTTCAAGATTATGAGGTAATTCAATCGGTATTTCATATTCCCCTATTTCTTTAATTGGTTCTTCTAATTTAATTTTATTTTTCTCAATTTCAAAATTATTCTTTTTCAACTCTTCACTTATTTTTACCGTTGTAATAGCTCCAAAAAGCTTATTATCTTCTCCTACTTTAGCTGGAATTTCTAATTCAAATCCATCTAATTGACTTGCTACTTCTTGAAAACGAATTAACTCTTGTTCAGCTTTTTCTGTATCAATTTTTTTCTGTTCTTCTGCTTTTATTATTTCTGACTTACTGGCTAAAACAGCCTTCTTATTAGGGATTAACAAATTGCGAGCATAGCCATCAGCTACCTCTTTAATATCACCTTTTTTACCTAATTTATCTATGTCTTGTAATAGTATTACTTTCATAATGAATAATGATTAATTAATTTATTTATATTTTATATTAAATTCTTTAAATTGACCAGCAGGTTCCTGCCAAACAATATTTATTTTATCAACCTTTGCTAACATAGATCCATTATAGCACCAATCGATAAGTTGTTTCAAGTTTTCTTCTTCTCCTTCTGCAATTAACTCTACCGTACCATCTGATTTATTCATAACCCAGCCAACTAGATCTAGTTTTTTAGCTTGTCTTCTAGCAGAATCTCGATACATAACCATTTGGACTCTTCCATAAATTTTAAGAATAATTTGTTTATTCATTTAACATTTCTAATGCTTTATTTAATTGTGGATCGTGCATATTATCAATATCTTCTAAGGTAATTTCAACTTCTTCATCAGGAATAATGCCTTTTTCGCTTATACTTAAACCAGAAGGTGTCAACCATTTAGCAACAGTTATTTTCACACTAGAACCGCCTTTAAGCTTCTCTAATTGCTGAACAGAGCCCTTACCAAAGCTTTTTTGACCAACAAGCTTTATTCCTCTAATATCTCTTAAAGCACCCGCTAAAATCTCTGAAGCAGAAGCTGACCCTTCGTTAATTAAAACAACAGTAGGTATATTTTCTAACTTCTTATACCCCTTACTTACAAATTCATTTCTTTTTTCATCGCTAAAATCTTCAATTACAACTATTTCTCCTTTGGGCAAAAACCAACTTGCTATATCAATTGATGTCTCTAAATAACCACCTGGATTATTACGAATATCTAATATAATTCCATTTGGATTAAATTTAAGTATTTCATTAATTGTTTTACTAAATTCAACAGCCGAATTCTCAGTAAAATGATAAAACTGTATGTATGCAATATTATTATTTTCCCCGCCGGGCGGGGCAAGCATTTCCCATTTAATTATAGGAATTTTTATTTCATCTCTAACTATCTTTATTTCTTTTGTTTCCTCCCATTCATCTCTAAAAACAAGGAGAGCAACTTCAGTTCCTTTCTCTCCTCTAATTAAACTAACTGATTCATCTAAAGTTAAATCACCCGTTAAAGTATCATCTATTTTAATAATCTGATCTCCTGACTTAAGTCCAGCTTTCTGTGCAGGATTGCCTTCTAATGGAGAAATTACAGTTAAAATTTCTTTACGAATACCAACTTCGGCACCAATACCATCAAAACTACCACTCATATCATCAATAAACTTTTCACTATCTTCTGGCTCCATAAAAACAGAATAAGGATCTCCTAATGAATCGAGCATTCCAATAATTGCTCCATAAACCATTTTTTGACGATCTAATTCAAATCTATTAACATATTTATTTTCAATAACATTCCAGGCATCCCAAAATAAGCTAAAATCAATAGAAGAAGAAAGATGAGACTCCTTATTAGATAATCCTTCAATTTTTTCAATAGATGGTTTATTAAAATTTCCAATAAAAAAACCGAAGCCAAAAATAAAAGCTAATAAAAAAATCCAAGCTGGTATTGAAATATATTTTTTCATACTTTTCTCCATTTCCAAAAATATTTAAAAGCACTAATTAAATGAATTCGTGTATATCTATTAAATAGTACATCTAAAAAACTATTCCATTTTTTACTTGCCCTATAATAATAATGAGACATTTTTGCTAATGGTAAATAAATTACTTCATAGTTATTTTTCCAAAAACGACGACACCAATCAGTATCTTCTAAATACATAAAATATCTTTCATCCATTGAACCAACTTTATCAATTGCTTCTTTACGAACAAACATAGCTGAACCTTGAACCCAATCAACTTTTTGATAAGAAGAATCTTCTTTTTGCATTAAAAATTCATTTAACTTTTCCTTACCCCATTTTAATTTTCCTAAGAAAGTTCTTCTTGCTAAAATTGCTCCAATAGTTGGAAATTTAAAATATGAATTTTGAACTTGATTACTAAATGTTAATAATTGAGGACCAATAATACCTGTTTGTGGATTATCCTTCATAAAATCAAGCATCGTTTGGATACTTCCTTTTAAAACAAGAATATCAGCATTAAGAATTAAAATATTATTTCCTTTTGCTACTTTAATCCCTGTATTTACCAGCTTAGCATAACCAGTATTTTTTGAAAAAGAAATCAATTTTATTTTATTAAATATTTTTTCTTCAATTAAATCCCTTACAACTGTTTCTGTTTGACTATCAACAATAATTATTTCATATTCAATATCGCCAATATTTTCCAAAATTGATTTTAAGCAGAGTTTTAATAAAATCGGAGTTTTATGGTGAGTAATAATAATTGATAGCATTTTAATTTTATTATATATCAAATATATTTTTACATACTTCTTGAATTTTATCAAAATTATCTCCTATAGGCAAAAGAACATACTCTTCATTAATAAACGTATAATAAAGCAATCCATTCGGAGAAATATCAAAAATCTCTGTCCTTATATTATCTATATTTAAATCTGAAGATAAATCAATTAATTTTTTAATATCATTTAATGTCATATCTGTTTTAACATTTTTTCCTAATGTATCCAAAAGATTATATATCTTTAAAGGATTAAGTAAAACATTTAAAGAAAGACCTTTTTCTTTAATAGCCATTAATACATCTTGTTGGCGACGCATTCTATCGAAATCATTAGTTGAATAACGAGAACGGACATAATAAAGAGCTGTTTTTCCATCTAAATTATTTTTGCCTTTAGGTAAATGAAAAACCCATTTCTCTTCCCCTTCAATTTCTTTTATAAACCAATATTCATCTTCTTCCCAACCTTCTTTAGCCCACTGAAAACTTTCTTCAAAAGGTTCATCTAAATAAATATTAATACCACCTAAATCATCAATTAATTTCGTTAATCCTTGAAAATTAATACTTGTTGCGTAATCAACATAAAGACCACTTAAATACGAAATTGTTTTTTTAGCACAACTCAATCCCCCATTAGCATAAGCAAAATTTATTTTCTTCTTTTCGTCTGAACAATAAAGTCGAAGATAAAAATCTCTTGGGAAAGAAATTAAAGCAATTTGTTTAGTGCTTTTTTTAATACTAAGTAAAATAATTGAATCAGAAAGTAATTTTCCATCTCCTGGTTCATCAACTCCCCTACTACCTAAAAGTAAAATATTTATTCTATCTGGATCATCTTTAGGTAAATCAGGTAAATCATCATGAATAGGTAAATTTTCTCCATTATTTTCCTGATTAATAACTTGGCTAATAGTAAAACTTGTTTTTAAAAATAAAAGAGAAAACAAACCGATTAGAATCAGCAAAAAGAAGAATATATAAATTTTAATTTTAACTTTTGACATTTAATTAAACCATTTTTTCATTTCATGAGCACTCAATCTTTTTTTAGACATAATTATTTTTCTTTTACGAAAAGCATTTGGCATTTGTTTTAATAAATCTTTAATAGCTTTCCATGTATGTCTTTCAAAGATTAAAACATAAGTCCATGAAATAATTTCTTTTGGTAAAAACCAAGGCAAATGTCTAATTAAAAGCGAAATTTGTTCATTTTTAATTTGCATTAAGCGCTGGTTTTTAAAAGCAAGGTATTTTGAAAACTTATTTATTTTCAATCTTTCTTTAATTATACCCCTATAACTCAACATTGCACTTTCTCCAGATGTTCTATCATGTAAAGCAATTGAATTTGGTTGATATATAGTTTTCCATCCATAAAGCCGTAATCTCCAAGCTAAATCAACATCTTCTTTATAACAAAAAAAATCTTCGTCAAAATATTCATTATTAATCTTAATATCTTCTAACGCTTCTCTTCGATAAATAGGAGCGGCTCCATCTGCTCCAAAAATTTCTTTAATTTCTTTAAATTTCTTTTCATCAATTTCTCCTTGTCTCTTATTTATAATACGTCTATTTTTAAAAATAACTAATCCTGATGTATCTATTATTTTAGAAATATTATAATTATTAAAATCATTAGAAATTGGATTACCTGTGTTCCATCTTAATAATTTACCCTGAACAGCTGCTATTTTAGCATCTTTTTGAATTACTTTAATAGCATTTTTAATAAAATCCTTATCTAGAGCAACATCATGATTAAGACATAAAATAAAATCTCCTTTACTATTTCTAATTCCTTGATT
>JAHJQT010000066.1 GCA_018819085.1 Patescibacteria group bacterium | reverse complement strand
TCATAACTATTTACATTTTGACCAAGCAAAGTTATTTCCTTATATCCATTCTTAATTAGTTTTTTAACTTCTTTAATTATTTCATTAGCTGGTCTTGATTTTTCTCTGCCTCTTGTATATGGGACAGCGCAATAAGAACAAAAATTATTACACCCGGTCATAATTGGAACAAAAGCGCGTTTAGAGTTCTTATATTCTGTCTCTGCTTTAAAACTAATAATAGGTAATATTTGATCAACCTGTTCTTTAAATTGTTTTTTATCTTTTTCTAAGATACAACCAGTAAGTATAATTTTAAATTTTAAATTTTTAATTTTTAAACTTTTAAGTTGTTTAATCTTACTGTAAACTCTGTCTATGGCTGACTGGCGCACAGAGCAAATATTAATTACTATTAAATCAGCTGATTCTATTTTTTCAGCTAGTTTGTAATTTTTATTTTCTAGCTTTGCAGCAAGTCGTTCAGAATCGGATTCATTCATTTGGCAACCGTAAGTTATAATGTGATATTTTTTCATTTTATATTTTGTATCATATCTAAAAATATTGTATAATACAATAGAAATAATAATTATGAAATTATGGAAAAAATTTATTTGTCAGTAATTATACCAGCATATAACGAGGAAAAGCGTATTAGTAATACATTGCTTGAGATTGATAAGTATTTAAGTGATCAAGATTATTCTTATGAAATTATAGTTGTGAGTGATGGTTCAAAAGATAAAACAGCTGCAATAGTTAAAAAGTTTTCAGATTTAGTTAAAAACTTAAAATTGATTGATAATAAGGAAAATCATGGAAAAGGTTGGGTTGTAAGACAAGGTCTGTTGGCAGCCAAAGGTAAGTATCGTCTTTTTATGGATGCTGATAATGCAACAACAATAGATCATTTTGAAAAAATGATTCCTTTTTTTAAAGAAGGTTTTAAAGTAGTAATTGGTTCTCGTGAAAGTAGAGATGCTAAAGGAGCAAAACAAGCAGTAGCTCAGTCATTTTTAAAAAGGCAATTAGGTAATTTTGGTAATATTTTAATCCAATTACTTGCTGTTTCTGGTATTTGGGACACTCAATGTGGATTTAAAGCTTTTACTGACAAAGCAACTAATGATATTTTTAAAAGATGTTTAATTGACAGGTGGGGTTTTGATATTGAAGCATTAGCAATTACTAGGAAGTTGGATTATAAGATAGGGATAATTCCTGTTAATTGGGTTAATGATCCTAATAGCAAGGTTAGTTTAAAAGGATATCTTAATACTTTTCGAGAATTGTTTAAAATTAAATGGAATTTAATTCTTAATAAATATGATTAAAAAAATCTTTCCTTCCGAACTAAGAATGGATTTGGTTTCTAATGATTGGGTTATTATCGCAACTGGCCGTTCGCGCCGTCCAGAATCTTTTTCTGAAAATAATAAAAAGAAAACAATCAATTCTAAAAAAAATTGTCCATTTTGTAATGAAGAAAATATTAAAGAAAAGATAGCCAAAAGAGATAAAGAAGACGGTGCTTGGTTTGTTATCTCGATTCCAAATAGATACCCAGCTCTTTCAGCAAGCGATGAATTAAAAGAAAGGAAACAAGGTCCTAATAGGATTATGGATGGCGTTGGATATCATGAAGTTGTTATTACGTCTGACCATCAAAGGCAAATGGCGCAATTTACGCAAAAAGAAATGGAAATGGTTGTTGATTTATACCAATCAAGATATTTGGATTTAATAAATAAGAAATTTATTAAATATGTTTCTATTTTCCATAATCATGGTAAAAAAGCAGGCGCTTCAGTGACTCATCCTCATTCCCAAATAATGGCTATTCCAATCATAGATCCAGATTTAAGAGGTAGCTTAGAGGGAGCAGAAACTTTTTATAGGAGTCAAGGAAAATGTGTTTATTGCGAGATGATTGAATGGGAAATAAAAGATAAACAAAGAATTGTTTATGAAAATGAAAAATTTATTGTTCTTTGTCCTTTTGCTTCACAAGTTGCTTTTGAAACAAGAGTTTATCCGAAAGAGCATAGCCCTAATTTTGAAAAAATGACTGAAGGTGATAAAATTCTTTTTTCTGATGCTTTGCGGAAAGCACTTAATAAGATTTACAAGGGCTTGAATAATCCTGCATATAATTTCTATATTCATACAGCTCCTTCAAACGAAGAAAGCCATGATAATTATCATTGGCATTTGAATATTCTTCCAAGAACATCAAATTGGGCTGGTTTTGAACTTGGAGCAGGTATAGAAATAAGTGTTATTGAACCGGAAAAAGCAGCTGAATTTTTAAGAAAACAGTAAGGATATGGAACTTATTTTAGAAACAATTATTAATTGGGGATTAGATTTAATCTCAGAAATAGGATATTTAGGAATAACCCTATTAATGACTATTGAAAGTTCTTTTATCCCGTTTCCATCTGAAATTGTTATTCCTCCAGCAGCTTATCTAGCTCAGCAAGGAGAAATGAATATTTTTCTTGTTATTCTTTCGGGAATAATAGGAAGTTTATTAGGAGCTTTAATAAACTATTTTTTAGCTTATACATTAGGAAGAAAAATAATATATTCTTTAGCTGATTCTAAGATATTAAAATTTTTATTGATAAATAAGAAAAAAGTAGTTAAGGCAGAAAAATATTTCTTAAAATATGGAAATTTTTCTACATTCATAGGAAGATTTATTCCTGCAGTAAGGCAGTTAATTTCTATTCCAGCTGGATTTTCTAAGATGAATCTTAAAAATTTTACACTATATACTTTTTTAGGTTCTAGTATTTGGGTTATTGTTTTAGCTATCTTAGGTTATGCATTTGGATCAAACAAAGAATTAATTGCTGAATATTATGAATATATTTCTATCTCTTTTGTTGTTTTGTCAGTAATTTTAATAATAGGATTAATTATAAAAAATAAAATAAAAAAATGAATAATAACAAACTTTTAATAGTAGCTAATTGGAAATGTAATCCTGCCACTCAAAAAGAAGCTGAGCATCTTTTTGTATCTGTAAAAAAGGAAATAAAAAAAATAGATGAAGTCGAAACTGTTATTTGCCCACCATCTATTTATTTATCACTTTTTAAACAAAAAGTTATTCAACTTGGAGCGCAAAATTGTTTTTGGGAAGATAAAGGAGCTTATACTGGAGAAATTTCTTCTTCAATGATTAAGGATTTTGGATGTAAATATATTATTGTGGGTCACTCAGAAAGAAGAGGGTATTTTAATGAAACAGATGATGAAATTAATAAGAAAATAAAATCTATTCTTAAAAATAGACTTAAACCTATTTTCTGTGTTGGTGAAAAGGATAGAGATTCTTTTGATTCTGAAGGAAAATTGATAAATGAAATGAGTTTTATTGTAAGCGAGCAGATTGAAAAAGGATTAATAGGCATTTCTCAATCAAAAATTCAAGATATTGCTATTGCTTATGAGCCAGTTTGGGCAATTGGAACAGGTGTGCCATGTTTGCCTGATGATGCTATGAAAGCAGCTTTGTTAATAAAAAAGACATTAACGGGTCTCTATAGTAGAGAAATTGCTGAAAGAGTTAAAATTCTTTATGGTGGTAGTGTTATAAGTCAAAATGCAATTGATTATATTAAAGAGGCAAATATGGACGGCTTATTAATAGGAGGAGCATCTCTTAATGCAAGTGAATTTGTTAAAATTATTAAAAGAGTTATTATATGAAGTTTCTAAGAGATTTCAATTTTAAAGGGAAGAAGGTTCTTTTTAGAGCTGATTTTAATATTCCGTTAAATAAAAATAAAGAAATAAGTAGTCAAGAAGATTGGCGGATTCAAGCTACTTTGCCAAGTATAAATTATTTACTAGAGCAAGGGGCAAGTATTATTCTTTTAACTCATTTAGGTAGACCTAGTGGCAAAATAAGAGAAGATTTGCGCTTAGATGTTGTTGTTGAGAGATTAAAAAAACTTTTAAAAAAAGATATTACTAAATTAGATAGTTGTATAGGTTTAGAAGTGGAAGATAAAATTAAAAATATTAATTCGGGAGAAATTATTGTTTTAGAGAATATTCGTTTTTATCCAGAAGAAGAGAATAATGATCGTGATTTTTCAAAAACATTAGCGAGCTATGGAGATATTTATGTTAATGATGCTTTTAGCGTAAGTCATAGATCTCATGCCTCTATAGTTGGAATCCCAGAATTTTTACCATCTTGTGCTGGCTTACTCTTTGAAAAAGAAATTAATGCTCTTTCTGGTGTTTTAGAAAAGCAAAAGCGTCCTTTAGTTGTTATTATTGGTGGAGCAAAAATATCTTCTAAGATTAAATTTATAAAAAAATTTTTAAACAAGGCTGATGATTTACTTTTAGGAGGAGCTTTAGCTAACACAGTTATTGCAGCAAAGGGATTTGCTATTGGAAAATCTGTTAGTGAAGAAAAAATGATTGAAGATGTTAAAAAAATGAATTTAACAGATATTAAACTTCATTTGCCAGTTGATGCAATTGCTTCTAGTGATTCTTTAGGAAAAAAAGAGTTTAGAATCGCTCCTATTGGTAAAACAAGAGAAGATGAAATGATTTTAGATATAGGGCCAGATACTATAAATCTTTTTAATAATATTATTTCTAAAGCTGAAACAATTATTTGGAATGGACCAATGGGAGTAATTGAGCTTAAAGAATCTATTAATGGAAGTAGACAAATAGCTAAATCAATCGTTAATAGTGATGCTTTTTCAATAGTTGGTGGTGGAGATAGTATTTTTTTATTAGAAAAAATAAATTTATTAAATAAAATTGATCATATTTGCACTGGTGGAGGGGCTATGCTCGAATTTTTAACAGAGGAAAATCTTCCTGGAATAGAAGCACTTAAGTAATTATGAAATGGAATATTAAATCTAAAGCGCCGAGCGCTTTTTTAAAACAATTTCCCGAGTATTCTTCTTTGATTTGCAACCTTCTTTATAATAGAAACATAAAGACACAGAAGCAAATTGATGAATTTTTTAATCCTGATTATCTAGATGATATCCATGATCCTTTTTTACTTAAAGGAATGAAGAAAGCTGTGACGAGGATTATAAAAGCTATAGAAAAAAAGGAAAAAATATTTATCTACGGAGATTATGATGCTGATGGAGTTTGTTCATCATCAATCTTATTTCTAACATTAAAAGAATTAGGAGTTAAGAATCCTGGAATTTATATTCCAGATAGAGATAAAGAAGGTCATGGTTTGAATGAAAACTCTATTGTTTCTTTATCTGAAAAAAAAGCAAATTTAATTATTACAGTTGATTGTGGATGTACTAATTTTAAAGAAATAGATTTGGCTAAATCTTTAGGCATAGATGTTATTATTACTGATCATCATTCATTAAGAGATAAAATTCCAAATGCTTTTGTTTTAATTGATCCTTTTCAAAAAGGAGATAAATATCCATTTAAAGAATTAGCAGGAGCTGGAGTTACATATAAGCTTGCTTGTGCTTTATTAAGATCAATTAATAAAGAAAAATCTGTTCCTTTTGAAAAATGGCTACTTGATATTACAGCTATTGCTACTATAGCCGATATGATGCCCCTTATTAGAGAGAATCGTGCTTTAGTTAAATATGGACTTGGCGTTTTAGCTCAAACAAAGTGGCCTGGCCTTCAAGAATTAATGAAAATTTCTGGTATTGATCCAAAAATTATTCATTCTTCTAAAAATGGAGAGGCTCCTTTGACTAATCTTAATACTCAAATGATTGGATTTGGAATTGGTCCAAGATTAAATGCAGCTGGTCGAATGGATCATGCTAATGCTGCTTATGATCTTTTAATTACTAAAAATAAAGAGAAAGCAGTTGTTTTAGCTGAACAGATTAATAATAATAATGTAAAAAGACAAAGTTTAACTGATAAAATTGTTAAAGAAATAGAGAGTCGTTTAAACAAAAAAGAGCTTGAGAATAGTAATTGTAAATTTATTTTTGAAGGAGATTCTGATTGGCCTGTTGGTTTAGTTGGTTTAATTGCTGGAAAAATTGCTAGGAAATATAATGTTCCAACAATAATTTATCAAGAGAAAAAAGATTTAATTCAGGCCTCATGCAGAAGTATAGCTCAATTTGATTTAATTAAAGCATTTAGTAAGTGTCTTAATTTCTTTGATGATTTTGGAGGACATAAACAGGCCTGTGGTTTTCGGATGAAAATAAAGAATTTGAGTAAAGTAAAAAATATCTTTGGTAAAATAGCAGAGAAAGAATTAAAAGATGTAAATATGGAACAATCTTTAGATATTGATGCTGAAATGCAATTAGAAGATATTAATTGGAAGAGTTATGATTGTATCCAGAATTTCGCTCCTTTTGGAATAGGGAATTTAGAGCCAAAGTTTTTAGTTAAAAAAGCTGAAATTATTAGTTGCAGAACCGTAGGTAATGGAGATAAACATTTAAAATTAGAATTGATTGTTTTTGGTAAAAAATCAATGATTAAAAAAGTTAATGCTATTGCTTTTGGAATGGGAGATAAAAATGAAGCGCTTAAAAAAGAAAATTTAGTTGATATTGTTTTTGAATTAATTCTGAATGAATGGAATAATAATCGTAGTTTAGAAATGAAAATTATTGACTTAAGACTAAGTTTATGAAAATTACTATTTATACTGATGGTGGTTCTCGGGGGAATCCTGGTCCTTCTGCTATTGGAGTTGTAATCTATAAAGAGAATCAAATAATTAAAACTTATTCTGAATTTATTGGAGAAGCGACTAACAATGAGACCGAATATCAAGCAGTTATTTTTGCTTTAAAAAAAGCAAAGCTTCTTTTTGGAAAGAAAAAAGCTAAAGAAATGGAAATAGAATTTTTAATGGATAGTGAATTAGCGGTTAAACAATTAAATCATGAATACAAGATTAAGGAAGAAAGATTACAACTACTATTTATTAAAATTTGGAATTCAATTTTAGATTTTAAAATAGTTAATTTTAAACATATTCCAAGAGAAAAAAATAAACAAGCTGATAGATTAGTTAATGAAGCATTAGATGGGCAAGATAGAGAGCAGACGTTAATTTGACAATAGATTTATGTTAGACCCTAAGGGTCTAACACTATATGTTTTTTATTAACCAATTTTGCGCTACTTTTTTCCACAAACTCTTTGTATCTATTGAGATCAGAAAATTGTTCAGTAATAATTTGATGTTTTAGTAAATTATTCCATCTATTTTGTTGAGAAAAATCCTGATAGCTCGACCAAGGGAATTGCTCCTCTTTATTTTTCCATTCTTTCAGTTCTCTTGGATTACGGTGGATATAAGCAGATAAATAAATTAGTTGTTCATCGTTTTTTATATGAACTCTTTTGAAAACTCCCTGAAAAAGATGTCCTGATTTATTATATTTTGTATTAATATATTTTGTATAGCCATCTTGAATTCTGCCTATGTATTTAGAAATACCGCCTTGTTTTGTCTCGTGAAGAATAAGATGAAAATGATTTGGCATAAATGCAAAACTAATTAGTTCTGTTGTCCTATTTTTTATTGTTTTTTCCATAGAGATATTGAATATCTGATGTTTGATAAAATATGAAACTTGGCGACCTATATTGTAAATTGGCAAGGATGATTGGAAATAAAGAATAAGAAACAAAAATCTAATTCTATCTCTATTATCAAAAAAGACATCTTGTTTATTATTGCCTCTATTAAATATATGATAATATTCGCCCAGGGCGATTTTTTCTCTTGCCATATAATCCATTATAGCATGTTAGACCCTTAGCGTCTAACACGTCTAACAATTGACAGAGTTTTTTATCCATGATAATATACAAACAGTTCAAGTAAATTAAATAGTCGCCTCGTATTTTTACGGGGAGGAAAGTCCGGGCACCATAAAAAAAGACAGCGGATAACTTCCGCCGAGTGTGAGCTTAGGGAAAGTGCCGCAGAGACAATATTTCTTTGTTTTAGGGGAGACCTCCTAAAATAGGGTAAAGGTGAAAAGTGAGGGATTAAGACCCCTCTTTCCGCGGGGAAACCCGTAGGAATGGTAAACCCTGTCTGGTGCAAGAGTAAATCCCGGTTTTACATCGGGAAAAAAGTAGCTCGCTTGAGCCTAATAGTAATATTGGGCCTAGATTAATGACTATTTAAACCCGCCTTTGGCGAGGTGAACAGAACCCGGCTTATTATTTACTTGGATAAAGAGACGCGCTTAGGCGCGTTTCTTTTATATTCATTGATTTTTTGCTTATAATTCATTAGGATTAAGGTATAAATAAAGGAAATGAAAAAATCAAAGATTTTTTTTACAACAATTTTAGTTCCCTTAGATTTCCTCATGCTTTTTTTAGCTGGCTTATCTTCTTATTTCATAAGAACTCATCCTTTAATAACTCAATATAGGCCGGTTGTTTTTCACTTGAAC
>JAHJQT010000065.1 GCA_018819085.1 Patescibacteria group bacterium | reverse complement strand
CTTTCTCTATGTCTGCAATCAGGACATAGACGTGGTAGAGGAAGATTCATCTTTTTGTAGAATTTTAGTTCTGTTGGGATTAGACGGAATACGCCTGATCCTGTGCACTTGTTAGACCCTAAGGGTCTAACATTCTCACATTCTATTACTTCTTTGAGAATAGTATTATCTACATCTTTGATGTTATCTGGTAGATCTTTTGCTTTGATTGTTGGTTTGTATTGACTCTTTGGTTTATCATACCAATTGTAACCTTGTTCTATTGCTTGTTCTTTTGTTAATGGGAAGTATTCATTAGCTATTGTTTCATTATAGCCAAATGGTGATAGTTCTGGAGGGAAGAATTCACCATATTTATAGATTCTTCCTTTCTTATCTGTATATGGCATATCATTCATATGCTTGATAATCTTTGTTCTGAGCTTGTTAAAGGATTCTTTTGTGTATTGTTTGTTAAGAATACAATATTGTTTGTGACGAAGGCCGACACATCCGAAGAGGTTGGAGGAGGAAAAACATTCCATGCAATATTCAAAATTTCGACAGTTAGCGTCACATCCAAAACAAAATTTTAACATATTAACTCCATCTCCAGAAGAAACATTTTCATATATTAAACTGGCATTTTCTCCCCAAATGGAATAATCATAACAATTTTTAGCCCCAGGTCTGAATGAAACAAACTGGCAATATTTTAAATCTTCTCCTCCTTGAATTCCGTAAGATTCAAAAACATTCTTAGAGTTATATATATCATCTCCAGTGACATTCGCGTTCTTCTGTCCATGGATAAACTTATTCGGAAATTTTAAGCGAAATTTATTAGCTTTTTTTAAAAAATACAGAACACTTTTATAAGAGCCAGTATCAAATTCTTTTAATTTTTTAAAATACTCTTCTTTAGAATATGGTTTATTGAAAATATGATATTTTTTATGTCTTAAATTAACACAGCCAAAACAATTTGAACAATTAATACAATTAAGAGAAAAAAGAACTTCTTGACAATCCGCGCAATCAGCAGAAAAAAATGTCTTATAGCAACCAGCTGATAAAAAATTTTCGTAACAAAGCTCGCATTTGGCTAAATGAGAATTATCATAACAATCCTTAGAATAAGCTATTTCAACGCAATAAGCGCAATCTTCACAAGAATTTGCCTCAAAAACAAGATAACAATTTTTTAAATTTCCAGCATTGGCGCAATAATCACTGTTAACCAAATCTATGACAAATCCACTAGAATAAGGAACTTCTTTCCTTAATTGATTAAACTGCTCAAAAAATGACTTATTAAAATTATAATCTTTCCCATATTTCATAGCGTCCCATTTGTCAGAATTCCAAATACTTGAATCATAAACTTTACCTAGCAATTTAGGAGAATATAAGGAGAAAATATCTTTCCCAGAAAAATCACATTTTCTCTTGTATATATTTTTTTGATTTCTAAAAGCAAATCTTCTAATCATCCGACATTTAGAACAAAAAGTAGGCGTGGGTACGCCTACTTTTTTATAGAATTTAATATCTTCCGGATCTATAGAAAATTTAATTTTACAGTTTTGACAAGTTTTTGTTTTTTGATTCATTATTTATCCTTTATAATCTTTTTACCTCACTTAAAAGCTCTTCTGATTTTTTTAAATTAATTTTTGTAATCTTTTTTTATTCTAATAATTCCTCAACTGTTTTATCTCTGTTTTCTCTTCTATGCTCAATATTTTTATCTTCATCTCTCGCCTTTCTTAACTCTTCTTTCGGCATAGCAAATTTTCTGTATTTTTTGTAAATATTTACAGCTTGATTGTATTCTAATCCTACTCCATCTAATGTATTTTTTACATTTAAAATATCTGGATCTACATAGCCGTCAGATCCAACCCAAATATCAATTAAATGACCATCAATAATACCATTTAAATGAGTCAAATGACTAATGCCGTCCTCTTTATTCTTATGTCTTATACTTAATTCATATTCTAAATATCCAGATTTTCCTTCTTTCTCTAATTTTTTAATCATCTCTACTCTAAGTTCTGATACTTTTCTTTCTTGCGGAGTCATCATTTTCTCTGCTTTATTAATTTCCTCCTCTGAAGGATTATATTTTTCTTTAGACTGACCTTTAATATTTTGTATCTGTTCTTCAGTTGGGATAATCCTATTATCAGGTGTTACCTCTGCTCCCTCCTTTATTAATTCTACATCTGATAATTTACGCTCCTTGTTTATTTTTGTCATTTTCTCAGGAGTTAGCATTTGTTCTATTGTCATATTTTTTAGTATTATGTATAAAATAGATTACTAAAATTAGTTAATTATTATTTTAATATTTTTATTATTATACATAGTGTTATTTAGTTTTCAATTGAAACATAATTATTTTTTTCCACTCATTGCTTCTTTTAGTATCTCTCTTAATCCAACAAGATCAACTTTTGCTTTTTCTTTTCTAAAGCTAACTGGTTTTTCGTTTGTAACATTTTTTAAAGAAATTGACTTTGGAGCTTTGCTTAACGGAGAATCGTTTTCGAATTCTATACCTAAGTCCCTTAATTGCGCTTTTTGTTCTATTATTTTCGGCTTATTTT
>JAHJQT010000064.1 GCA_018819085.1 Patescibacteria group bacterium | reverse complement strand
AAATAATTTTCAAAGTATTAAAAGCATAATGAAATACTCCTTTAAAAATTCTTGATTTCCTTCCAGAAAAATATTTAACTTTTATAGGAATCTCTTTAATTCTTAATCCTTTAAAACTTAAATCTAAAAATACTTCCTGAACATAAGTAAATTGGCCAAATAAATTTAAATTAAGCAAAGCTTCTTTATTGTATGCTCGAAATCCACAAGAAACATCATAAAATTTCTTCTTAACTAACCAACTTATTAAACAAGCCACTTTTTTATTTCCCCAAAATTTAGTTTTTGACATTTTAGGAATAAAATTATTATCAATAAAACGAGAAGCAGTTACGAAATCAGCTTGATTTTTTAAAATTGGATTAATTAATTTGGAGATATCTGAAGGATCAAATTGACCATCAGCATCAATATTAACCACTATATTTGCTTTTTCTTCTAATGCATAATCAATCCCAGAATGAAAAGCGGCTCCAACTCCTTTATTCTGACAATGAGAAATAATTGAAGCATTAGTTTCTAATTTTACTTTTTTAATAGTGTCATCTGTAGAACCATCATTTATTACTAAAATTTTAATTTCATCAACTCCTTCTATGTTTTTGGGAATTTTTTCAATAACTTCTACTATAGAATTTTCTTCATTATAAGCTGGAATAATAATAAATAATTTCATATTTTTTTAAATTTAGAATATAAATAAATAATAATAAAAATAATTACTTCTCCAATAGTTGCCCAAATTCTAGCAATCAAAGAAATTAAAATAGCAATACTAACTGGAAAATAAAACTGCAAAAACATAACTAAAACTCCTTCTCTCACACCTATTCCGCTAGGAGCAAAAATAGCAACCATCCCTAATCCAGAAGCAAAAATAAATGCTCCTATTAACCCTATAATATCATAAAAAGGCAAATAAACAATAGATCTAACTAATAAAAAAAATCCAATTCCATTAATACTAAAAACTATAAAAAAAAGAAAAATAATAAAAATAATCTTCTTATAACTTAAAAAACTAGTTATAGGAATTTCTATTTTTTTGAATTTCCTTAAAAATAGATTAGAAAAATAATAAAGAATCTTAGGATGAAGCAATAACAATCCAATTAAAATAACTAAAATAGAAATAATATAAAAATTAGGGACTTTCATCCCAAAAGACATACTTAAAAAAAATATAGAAAATAAAAAAATAGAAATAATTGATAAAATAATTTCATAAGCTGTTCCAATAATAAGATTTTTTTTATTTAAGCCTTCTTTTTGACCAAGATGAACACGGCCGAAAAAAAACCAAACCTTCCCTGGTAAATATTTACCAAACCAAGAATAAATATATATTTTTATAGCTTTTAAACTCGAAAGTTTTTTTGTAGAATCTAAAGCTCTTAAAATACTATTCCAAATCAATGCAAATAAAATCATTCCTAAAAATAAAAAAAAGAAAGAAATTAATAAATATAAATAATTAAAAGAAAAATCATAATCTTTCACTTTTTGCCAATTATCAACCAACCCCTTTCCTAAAAAAAATAAAATAGCCAGAATGGTTAAATAGGTAATTATTTTGTAAGCCATTTTTTTCATAAGGACAAATAAGGATTATACTTAAACAAAATTCTATGCTCGCCATCCGGCACTAAAACACCGATATAGACACTATTAACCCTATAAATCTTTGTTTCTTTATCGTCTAAATAAGCCCGCCAGCCAGGTAAATAATTCTCTGAAAAAACTAACCATTGAATACTATCTGATTGGGTTTCTAATTCAATAAAATTGTTTTCTCTCTTTTTTAAAATAATTTCTCCATTACCATTAACATTTAATTCTTCTGGACAATCCAAACATTCAATAAAAATATTTTTCCCTTCTAACGATTCTTCTAATAATTTTTGATACGCTTTTTCTTCGCTTGGTTTAATTGTTTTGACTTTATCAGCTAAATAGAATAAGCTACGAGCTTGTTTGTTTTCATAAATACTCACCGGAATATTATAAGGAGGGATATTTGCCCTAAAGACCTCTAAAAATATCTCTTTGTCTAATGGGAAAACACTAATGATATAACGAACTCCTAAAAAATCTAATATTTTTTTACGCTCCGATAATTTTTTAACTTTTTGTTCGATCGTAATATTTGAATCAGATAATTTATCACCAGTAGTTGCTCTATCACTTCCAATTAAGGCTAAGACACGACTCATGGGCCTAGACATTAAATTATCGTAATAATCAACCGATTCTATCCCATATAAAATATTAATATTCGGCGCTATTATTTCCGATTGGAAAATAAATGACTTATTTATATCAGACTGATAAGGAATAGTTAATTTAATATACTCACTAAACCCGGGCAAAAAAGAAAAAATACGTCCCGATTCAATGACTTCTTGTTGTTGTATCTGCTCTTTAAGAAAACTAACTGTTTCTGGTTGCTGATTAAAATATCTTGAAGAAATACTTTGATGATAAAAAATAAAAACCGATAAAAAATTCAAAAAAATAACCAAAACAACCATCTGAAAAAAATATTTATTTTTTTCTTTATTCTTATTAAAATAACTAATGACAAAATAACTAATAAATATAAAAACAATTGGTAAAAAAACATTAGGATTTAGAATATTAAATAACTGGCTTATTTCTGTAAATATTCCATCAATAACTCTATGATAATGTTCAATCGGCAACCCCGATGTTTTACTATAAATATTTTTATCAAAATAATCTTGAATAAGATAAATCAACTTATCTTTAAAAACATAAAAAACTAAAGTAGAGATAATTGAAATTCCCAATATGAACCAACTAATCCACTTAAATATTTTTAAAAGTAATTCCTTCCATCTATCCATACCTTTTGCAAAAAAATAATTTACTCCAAAACTAGCTAAAACAGCTGCAGCAAAAGAACAGATAAACATCCAACGATGAGGACCACGAAAAGAATTAAAAACAGGGAACTGATGAATTATCCAAAATAAAGGTGAATATTTTACTCCTATTAAAATACAAGTAAAAAATAAAAAAATAAAAAAATTAATTAATGGTTTTTTTAATTTCAAAGCAAAAAATAAAAAAAATAAAGGTAAAACTCCTAAATAAATTTGAGCAGGAGAAGCGGATAAATTTAAAAACGATAATTTAAAATTAGGCAATAAATAACGTAAAAAATCAGCTATATTAATCGCACCTGTTGTTGTTTCTTTATAAAGTAAACCCTCTGCTCTAGCTGATAAATCACCATAGACTAATAATGGATAAATAACAAATAATCCAATAAGCGTACCTAGAAAAATAATTAAAAATATTCTAAAAAGAAATATTAGTTTTTTAGAATGAGATAAAGATAAAAAAATAACTAATAAAAAACTAGCTGATAAAATCATTATAAACCAATTAAAATGAATAGATAGCCACCCATATCCAACTATTAATGCACCAAGAACAACAAACCAATAGTTAGATTTTTTGCTAATTTGCCAAATAATTAAAAACAGCAAAGGCAAAACTGGCAACGCATTTGAAATACTAATATCAGTTATATGTGACCATTGACTGAAAACATAAACCAATCCACCAACATATCCAGACCAAAATGATAAATTAATTTTTTTCAAAAATAGCCATGTAAAAAATAAACCGAAAGTTGTATTTAAAAAAATAATTAGATTATAAGCCGTAAAAAGACTTAAAAATTTAAAAAATATATAATTAAAAGGAGATAAAAAACCCATCGAACCGATAAAACTCGGAAAACCAGAAAAATTATTAGGATTCCAAAAAATACTATTACTATTATCTATTGAATCCTGATAAAAATGATAAGCAGGATAACTCCAATTAATCAAATCGCTTCCTAAGAATACTTCTCCATTAAATAAAAGAGGTACTAAAAAAATAAAAAAGGGAATTGCGCTTAAAAGCAACATTCCCCACCATTTAAAACAAATTTTTTTAAAATAATCCATCAAAATTATTTAATTTTATTAAGTCTATTTTTTCTATGGTCATTTAAAATTTCTTTAATAATGTATTTAGGCCTTTTTTTAATCTCTTCAAAAATTTTAGCTAAATATTCACCAATAATACTTAAACATAATAATTGAATACTACCTAAAAATAATACAAGAATTATAATAGTTTGAATGCCTTGTGGACTATTTGGTGAAATAAAATAAAGTAACAAATAAATAATAATTCCAACACCTGATAAACCAACTACAAAAAAAGCCAAATAAGAAATTAATTCTAATGGTAAATAAGAAAATGAAAATATCCCTTTTTTAGCCCAGCGAATATTTTTAATTAAATTATTAGTTGTTTGACCGAACATCCTTTCTGGTCTAATATATTCGATTCCAGTCTGATTAAAACCAGTCCAAGCACGTAAACCACGTAAAAAAATATCTCTTTCAGGCATTGCTATAATTGCATTAACTACTTTTCTATCCATTAAAGAAAAATCACCTGCATCAAGAGGAACTTTAATATATGAAAGCTTCCTGAAAATTCTATAAAATAATTTATAGGATATTCGCATAAAACCAGGTGCTTCTCTTTTTATACGAACTCCATAAACTACATCATATCCTTTAAGCCATTTTTTAACAAAATCTTCTATCATCTCTGGAGGATCTTGTAAATCTCCGTCTAAAATAATTACCGCATCGCCTAATGATTGTTTCATACCACTAACAAATGAATTTTGCGAACTAAAATTACGACTATGATTAATTACTGTTACTCTTTCATCTTTTTGAGCTAATTTTCGTAAAACTTGCTCTGCATTATCAGGAGAACAATCATTAACATAAATTAACTCCCAATTCGATGTAATTTTAGTCATTACTTTTTTCACCCGATCATACATAATTGGAATAGCGGGTTCATCCATGTAACAAATTACAACAACAGAAATTTTTTTATTAGTTAACATATTCTTATATTATTATTTATTAATATTCTTTAAAATATTTTTAACTATATAACCAACTGATAATTTATTAATTTTTCTAAGATAAATTTGACTTCCAACTCTTTTGCAATATCTATCAGGGACAGCAAATCTTTTAAAGATAATATCAGAATAATTAGTTTCAAGTAAATTTTCAGCTACAGCACTGCCTAACCCACCAATTAAACTATATTCTTCAATTGTAAAAATAGCCTTAGTCTCTTTAGCTGCTTTAATAATAATTTTCTTATCAAAAGGCTTTAAACAAAACATACTAATCACCCTAACTGAAAATCCTTTATCTTTTAACTTATCAGCAACTTCTAAAACATCTTCAATTATATTACCAATACTAACTAAAGTTAAATCTTTTCCCTGTCTCACTAAAAGACCTTGGCCTAATTTAAATTTTGGTTGATGAGAATAAATCTTTTTAGAACTAGATTTACCTAAACTTAAATAAACTGGACCTGAATATTTAAAAACCTCATTTAATGCTAATTTAGCTTCAATTTTATCGCCAGGACAAAGAACGACCATATTGGGCAAAACTCGCATAATAGCCAAATCCTCTATTGTATTGTGAGAAAAACCTTGAATTCCATAATTAAAACCTCCCCCAACAGCAATAAGTTTAACATTAAGATTTTGCTGACAAATATTATTTCTAATCTGTTCGTAACAACGCATAGTAATAAAAGGGGCAATAGAATAAGCAAAAACTTTTTTTCCAGCTAATGCTAAACCAGCAGCTATTCCAATCATATTTGCTTCTGCGTCTCCTATATTATAAAATCTTTGAGGATATTTTTTTGCAAATCCCTCAAAAGCATTAAAACCCAAATCTCCAGTTAAAAAAACTATATCTTTATCTAGTTCAGCATTTTTAATTAATTGTTCAATAAAAATATTTCTCATTTTAATTCTTTTAAAGCAATTTCTAGCTCTTCTTTATTAATTCTTTTATAATGAGATTCTAATTTGTCTTCTAAGAATGAAATTCCTTTTCCCTTAATGGTATTAGCAATAATTACACTTGGCTTATTTTTTTTAAAAGGAATTGCATCGAAAGCACTTATAATCTCTTTAAAATTATGACCATTAATTTGTTTGACTTGCCAACCAAAAGCTTGCCATTTATCAGCCATCGGAGCTAAATTAATCACTTCTTCTGCCCTACCAAATCCCTGTAAATGATTATAATCTAAAATAACAACTAAATTATCTAATTTATGTTGACTAGAAAACATAATAGCTTCCCAAATACTGCCTTCATTGCATTCTCCATCACCAATCATAACAAAGGTTCGATAACTTAATTTATCTATTTTCGCTGCCAAAGCTAAACCAACACCAATTGAAAGACCATGACCTAAAGAACCGGTAGTTACTTCTATCCCTGGCAAAGCATCTTTATCAGGATGAACTCCTAATTTTCCACCATCTCTTCCATAATTATCAATTAATTCTTTCTCACTAAAAAAACCTCGTTTTGCTAAAACTGAATAAAAAGCTAAACCAGCATGACCTTTACTTAAAATAAAACGATCACGATTATGATCTTTTAATTTTTTAGAATTTATTTTTAAATTTCTAAAATATAAAACTGTTAATAAATCTATTGCAGAAAAAAAAGAACCAAGATGATGAGCTTGACTTTGATAAGCTACATTTAAAATAAACTGCTTTATTTCTTTAGCTATATTTTGATAATATTTAATTGTTTCTTTATTAATTTTAACCATAATAATTATTTACTAGGTAAATAAAATTTTAAAAATCTAATAATATAAGAAACTCTAAAAAAATCATTTTTTCCTTGAATAATACTCCAAACAATATCAAAGAAATTTCTTTTTATCCAAGTAAACATCATCTTCTTTTTATATCTAATTAAATCGCTAGAACTAATATTCTTTAATTCAATAACTGGCTTATTATATAAAA
The DNA here is from genome assembly GCA_018819085.1 of Patescibacteria group bacterium. Lineage (GTDB taxonomy): Bacteria > Patescibacteriota > Minisyncoccia > Portnoybacterales > UBA2143 > JAHJQT01. The sequence goes on along the minus strand of JAHJQT010000064.1, from coordinate 1,717 downwards.
TAAAATTTCCATTCATAATATTATCTAAATTTTCTTGACTAATCATTTTATCATTAATTACCCATTTAAATAATTCTGTACCTGGAAACGGCGTAGCAAATAAAACAGCTATCCCATTAAAATGAACTTCATCCAACATTTTAATATTATTTTCTAAAGATTCTTTCGTTTCTCCAGGCATCCCTAAAACAAAAAAAGCATTAGCTTTTAAATTTACTTTCTTACAAGCTTTAATTATTTCATATATTTTTTCTTGAGGCAAGTTTTTTTTAATAATTGTATTTCTCATATAATCATCAGCTGATTCAATAGCTAAATTAACAGAAACACAACCAGCTTCTTTCATTTTTTTTAAAATCTCATAATCAAGATGTTTTACAGCGACTCCATTGGGAGTATTCCAAGCAATTTTAATCCCTCTATTAATTATTCCTTGACAAATATCTATTATTCTTTGTTTAGAAAAAGTTAAATTATCATCCTCAATACAAATTTCCTTGGCCTGATACTTATTAACTAAAAACTCAATCTCATCAAGAACATTTTGTGGACTTCGTGGACGACACTTAGCTCCATGAATTAAATACATACTACAAAAAGTACAACGATTAGGACAGCTTCTACTAGTTAAGATAGAAAACTGACGATTAGATCCTAATCCCCAATTAGTTGGAGCATTGTCCTTTAAATATTCTTCGACAGGTAATAGGTGACGAGCAGGAAAGGGTAAATCATCTAAATTTTCAATAAAAGTCGTTTTAGGATTAATTAAAATTTGATCTTTTCTGCGATAAGCTAGGCCATTAATCTCCTTAAGCTCTTCTGAATTACCAGATTGAATAATTTTAATTAGATTTAAAAAACTGTATTCACCTTCTCCTAAAATAATATAATCGAAAAAATTATAATCATTTAAGATCTGTTTAGCAAAAATAGTTGGATGAGTCCCACCGATAACTGTAATTATCTTCTTATTTATTTTTTTAATCTTTTGAGTGATTTCTAAAATAGCTGGAAATCTCATTGAAAAAATACAACTTAACCCAACTATATCTGGTTGACTCTTTTTAATTTTAACAATCAACTCATCTATTGTATCACCATAATGCCAAGTATTTTTTTTAAAATATCTTTTTAAGCCAACTGAGGCATCTATTATTTCTACTTGAAAATTAGCTTTTTCTAAAACTGAGGCTAAATACATTAAACCTAAAGGCATTTCTATTCTTTCGTATTTAGTTACAGCTTGAAAATAAGGATTAATTAATAAAATCTTCATAATTTTGAATTATTTTTTAGCCACTATAAAAATATTTCCAACTTTAATACTTATTCTTTTATTAGCAATTTTTAAAAATGATAATAAATTAAAAATAAATTTCTTTAAAAATTTTGGAATAGGCATCATTTTAAACCAATAAGTTAATGAATAAATATTAACTACTGGACCAACTTTAATTACTTGAAAATTATATTTTAAAAATATTTTTTTAAGAGTTTCTTTATTGAAAATCCAAATATGTTCATTATTTATTATCGGACATCTATCCTTAAGAATTTTTGCAAAAAAAGCGTTAGAATCATGAGCAATACAAAGAATTATTCCATCTTTCTTTAAAGATTCAAGACAACTAATTAAAAAATCATTTAAATCGGCAATATGTTCAATAACTTGGAAAAAACAGATTACATCAAAAAAATTACTATTAAAATCTTT
>JAHJQT010000063.1 GCA_018819085.1 Patescibacteria group bacterium | reverse complement strand
TGGTAAGTATCGCGACAACGGAGAGCTTCAAGAGATTTAACTATTTAGGGAATGTTCTCCCTCCGGAAAACAAAGACGCAGCCCTTTTCCCTGAGCCGATAAATGGATATTGGTGGTTGATACATAGACCTGAATCGGGGGTAAACAGATTTGGATAGCCAAGTCAAAATGTACTAATTCTGGTCGTGAAGATCTTCGTAATTGGGAAGGACACCGGGTACTGATTCCTACTGATGGCACACCCAGATGGGATGGAAACCACATTGGTCTAAATGCGCCACCATTAAAAACCGATCGAGGTTGGTTGCTACTGTATCATGGGGTAAAATGTACTCCTGCTGGTAATTTATACCGGTTGGGTTTATCGATGCTTTCATTAGATGACCCAACGAAGGTAACACATAGAACCAAAGAATTCGTTATGAGTCCTCAAGGAAGTATTGATTTTATAGGGGATGTGGGAGGAGCAATCTTTCCTTGTGGCTGGAGAGTTCATGACGACGGTGATCTCCGTCTCTATTATGGAGCGGCAGATTCGGTAATGTGTTATGCCAGAGCTTCTCTTATTAAGGTGATTGACAGGGTCTTAAAAGATCCTGTTTAAAAAGAGAGGAACCAATTTTCTCTCAACAATTCATTTAGGCTACCAAGTTTCGATATCTTGGTAGCCTTTTTTCATGAATTCCTAGCCATAATCTTGGTTCTAACTTCCCTCCAGAGGCGAGCAAGTGTTCCAGCCAAACGAGCTATAACTTGTCATCTTATCAAAAAGGTGGTTTTTTGATATAATATTAGAAAATTTGTTAAAATATTTTTTTCCTTGATTTTTTTGGATTATAGTGATATAATTATCACATGACCAAAAAGCAGAACTTTTTATTAGAACATAATAAGTTATCTCCATTGAATTTGCATGCAACGTTAGCTATTCTTACTTGTTTTAAAAAAGATAAGCCAGATCTTTTCAAGGTTAAAAATAATGAATGGTCTATTGATAAAATGAGAAGACCTTTTATTTTATGGATGACAGCTTCAACTAGAGAAGTTTCGAAAAGTAGATAAATTAAAGAGAGTTAATTTTGTTATATAAGATAGATTGTAGAAGGCCTTTTTAAGGTTTTTTTATTTAAAATAATATGGAAAAAGATTTAAAAAATAAATCATTTGTTGAAATGGAAAAAATATTAATAGATCTTGGTGAAAAACCTTACATTACTAAGATTATATTCCGATGGATTCATGAATGCGGTATTTCTGATTTTGATAAAATGAACAACATATCTAAAGTTCTAAAGCAAAAATTAAAAGATAAAGAATTCTATATCTCAAAATTAAGAATAAAAAAGATTTTTAAAGATAAAGATGGCACTTTAAAATATTTATTTAAATTACAAGATAATAATTCCATAGAAGCTGTATTATTAACTGATAATAACGAAAAAGAAAGATTTACTTTATGTATTTCTTCTCAAGTAGGGTGTAAAATGAATTGTGCTTTTTGCGCCACAGGCAAAATGCGTTTTAAAAGAAATTTAACATCTGCAGAAGTTGTTGATCAAGTAATTCAAATAGAAAAAGATTCAAAAAAAAGAATTAGTAATGTTGTTTTTATGGGAATGGGTGAGCCTTTTGATAATTATGATAATGTTTTGAAATCTATATATATTTTGAATAGTCCTATTGGTAAAAACATTGGTGTGCGTAAAATTACCATATCAACTTGTGGTCTTATTCCTGGCATTAAAAAACTAGCAGAAGAAAAATTACAAATTAGATTAGCTATTTCTCTACATTCTTTTTTTAATGAAACCAGAGAAAAAATTATGCCTATTGCTAAGAAGTATAAATTAAAAGAAATTAAAGATTCCTTATTAGAATATCAATTGAAGACAAAACGTAGAATCTCAGTAGAGCATCTTTTAATAAAAAATATTAATGATAACGACAAAGAAGTTAATGCTTTAATTAATTATCTTAGAAATTTAGATGTATATATTAATCTAATTGAATATAATGAATTTCCCGGGAGTTTATTTAAATCAGTTGAACGTGAGAAGATGAAATTAATTAAGAAAAAATTAGAAACCATAGGACATACTGTTGCTTGTCGTTATAAAAGGGGAGATAAAATTAAAGCTGCTTGTGGTCAATTAGGATCGCTTTAATTGACAAAGCGTAATCTTTTTGGTATATTATATATTAATTATAGCTTGGTTAAATTAATCCAAGAGACTCGAATCTTTTTGTGTCATTGTGACTCCAAAGGACATTGGGTCACATTTTTTTTATGACACAATTAAAACCGATTACTGGTCGTTTTCATGACCTTGGAATAGAAGAAAAAATCCTTAGAATACTTACAAAAAAAGGATTTAATATTCCTACACCAATTCAGCATCAGGTTATTCCAGGTGCTTTAAAGAGAAAAGATATTGTTGGTATTGCCCAAACTGGAACTGGGAAAACTTTGGCGTTTGGTGTGCCAATGATTCAGTGTATTATTCAAGATAAAGGGCAGGGATTAGTTTTAGTCCCTACGCGTGAACTTGCTCTTCAAGTAGAAGAAGCTATTAAACAAATTAGTACTCCTTTGGGATTACGTTGTGCTGTAGTTATTGGAGGGGCCTCTCAATATGTGCAAGTAAATGCTTTAAGACATAATCCTCATATTGTCGTTGCCACTCCAGGACGTTTGGTTGATTTGATGAATCAAAGGGCATATACACTTAATAGAGTAAACATAATCGTTCTTGATGAAGCTGATCGTATGCTTGATATTGGTTTTTTACCGCAAATTAAAAGAGTTCTAGAATCTATACCCAAGGAACATCAAATGATGTTGTTTTCTGCGACGATGCCAAAATCTATTTCAACATTGGCTAGTGCTTTTATGAAAATACCAATTAGAATTGAGATTGCTCCACAAGGGACATTATCAGAAACAGTAGAGCAAGAAGTATTTATTGTTGCCAAGAATGATAAGATGCGTTTACTTGATTCTATCCTGCAACAGTATCGAGGAGATAAAACACTTATTTTTTCACGAACTAAATATGGAGCAAAACGTATTGCTCGTGATATTCGTAATATGAGTCATACAGCAACAGAAATTCATTCTAACCGTTCTCAAGCACAACGTAAAACAGCACTTGATGGTTTTATAAACGGAAAGTTTCGTGTTTTAGTTGCAACAGATATTGCTTCTCGTGGTATTGATGTTAGAGATATATCATTAGTAATTAACTTTGATTTTCCAAATAGTTCAGAGGATTATGTTCATCGTATCGGAAGAACTGGAAGAGTAGGCCGTTATGGAAAAGCTATTTCTTTTGTTACTTCATCTGAAAAATCAAACATTAGAAATATTGAACGATTAATTCGTAAATCAATACCAATATTATCCTTACCAATACTTCCTCCTGAAAGAAAAAAATCACCTTATCAAGAGCAAATAAATAATTCAAGACAATCTTTCGCGAAAAGACGTCAAAAATCATTTAGAGGACGTCGTAATAATAATCGTTATAAAAGATAAATTATATAAATAATTTTATGGAAATTAGAAATATCGCTATTATTGCTCATGTTGATCACGGTAAAACAGCTATTACTGATTCTTTAATGCGTCAAACAGGAGCAGTTACCAATGAATCTGTTAGTATGGATAGTAATGTGCTTGAAAAAGAGCGCGGTATTACTATTTATGCTAAAAATGCTTCCATGTTCTATAAGGGCACAAAGATTAACATTGTTGATACTCCGGGACATGCTGATTTTGGTTCAGAAGTAGAACGTGTTTTACGATCAATTGATTCTGTACTTCTTGTGGTTGATGCCCAAGAAGGTCCTATGCCACAAACAAAATTTGTTTTAAAAAAATCATTAGAAATTGGACTTAAGCCATTGGTTGTTTTAAATAAGATTGATAAGCAAGCTGCTCGACCAAAAGAAGTTATTGAAGAAGTACTTGAATTGTTTATGGATTTAGGAGCTAATGATGATCAATTAAATTTTAAAACTCTTTATACTATAGGCAAAGAAGGAATAGCTAAAAAAAAATTAGATCAAGATTCAAAAGATATGATTCCATTGCTTGATGCGATCATAGAAAATGTTGCTCCAGCATTAGCAGAGGTAGACAAAACATTACGAATGCAAACATTTAATTTAGATTATGATAATTATCTTGGTCGTTTAGCAATTGTTCGTATTTATGAAGGAACTGTAAAAGAAAAAAGTCAGCTTTTTATTAAACGAGTTGATGGAACAATACAGAAAGGAACAGTAACTAAACTTTTTACTTTTGAAGGTTTTACGAAAAAAGAAGTTAAACAGGCTGAGGCAGGAGATATTGTTGTTGTGGCAGGATTCCCTGATGTTAATATTGGTGATACGATAACGACAGATGAATCAGCTGAGCTTTTACCACATATTGCTGTTGATGAACCAACTATTTCTCTTGGCTTTATGGTAAATAATTCTCCCTTTTCTGGTAAAGAAGGAAAGTTTGTAACTAGTTCACAAATAAAGGAACGTTTAGAAAAAGAATTAGAAGTTAACGTAGGAATTAAAGTTGATTTTTCTCAAATAGATCAATGTATTGTTCATGGACGTGGAGAAATGCATATTGCTATTTTACTTGAAAATATGCGTCGTGAAGGATATGAGGTTCAAGTCTCACAACCACAAGTTATTTTAAAAGAAGAAAATGGAAAAACATTAGAACCTTTTGAAGAGCTCATTATTGATGTTCCAGAATCTTTATCTGGTCTTGTTATTGAAAAAATTGCCAAGCGAAAAGGAACGTTAATGGAAATGAAAAATAACAGTGGTAATATACGGATGATATTTAAAATTCCAACACGTGGTTTACTTGGACTTCGTTCAGAATTTATGGTTGACACAAGAGGTGAAGGAATTATGGCTTCAAGAGTTGTTGGTTTTCAACCTCATGTAGGGGATATTAAACGTCGTCAAGTTGGTTCTATGGTTTCTATGATAAATGGTAAGGCCCTTGGTTATGCTCTCTATAATTTACAAGATCGTGGTGTTCTTTATATAGGTCCAAATGTAGAAGTATATAAAGGTATGGTTATTGGAAATGTTAGTAAAGGAGATGATTTAGCTGTTAACCCAACCAAAGGAAAGAATTTAACTAATGTGCGCGCATCTGGATCTGATGATGCTTTAACTTTAACACCTCCAATGAAATTAACCTTAGAGCGTGGTTTAGAAATTGTATCTGATGATGAGTTATTAGAAATAACTCCAAAAAGTGTTAGATTAAGGAAAAAAGAATTAAAGCAGAGAAATAGTTAGATTTTTTTAATTATCTTTGGTATAATTTATTTATATTATGGATATAGATATAACAAAAAAAGTCATATTGTATTTAGTAAATGAAATGGGCTCTTTAGTGGGTGGTTCACCAAAAATGATGAAAATGATGTTTTTAATAGAACATTATGATCCGAATAAAGGAGAGCTTGTAAAAAGAGGATTACTTGATAATGTTTTTGTTATCCATCATCAAGGTGTTTTCAGCAATGATGTGATGCATTGTTTTAATGATCTTGTAAGTGGAGGAAAAATAGAAGATAGATTTCCATTGAAGGCGAATACAAGATCTGAGTTTAGATTGGGATATAAAGAAAGAATAGATAATATTATAGATGAATTTAAAACTATTCCTAATTATGATTTAGAAGATACGATCTTAACAATGTTAGGCATAGATCCTTATCATAAACAAGAGCATTATGGAACAAGAGTTCGTGATTTAATAAAAGTAAATTTATTAGAAGAAGAAAAAAAAGCAGAAGAAATTGAATAAGCTATATGTTTGAACAAATTATTTTAGGTGTTATTCAAGGTATTTTTGAATGGCTACCAGTCAGTTCAGAAGGGATTATAGTTTTAATAGAAAAGAATTTTTTCAATAATCAAGCAGGGGTTGAAGAAATTATTAAATATGCCTTATTCTTACATTTAGGTACTTTTTTAGCAGCTCTTATTTATTTCTACAAAGATGTTTTGAATTTAATCAAAGCGCTTTTTAATTTTAAAACAGCTAATTCTAAAGTTCAAGAAATTTTAAAATTTCTTATTATCTCTTCCTTAATTGGAGGATTTTTCGGATTTGTTTTAATGAAAGTTTTTTCTGGATTAGAAGAACAATTAGAATTATCAGCTAGGATTATAACTTTAATAGTTGGTTTATTATTATTAGTTACAGGATTATTACAAATTAGAGCAAAAAAAACAGAAAATAGGGGAATTAGAAAAATAGGGAATAAAGATAGTATTTTACTTGGTTTTGTTCAAGCTTTAGCTGCCTTACCTGGATTATCAAGATCTGGATTAACTGTTTCTGCTTTGCTTTTGAGAAAGTTTAATAGTGCTACTGCTTTAAAATTAAGTTTTTTAATGAGTTTGCCAATGGTTTTAGGAGGGAATATTATTCTTAATTTAAATAATTTTACTTTTTCTTTAGAAATGTTTTTAGGATTAGCTTTTTCTTTTATATTCGGCTTATTAACTATTAGTTTGTTATTAAAAATAGCCAGAAAAATTAATTTCGGCTATTTTGTTTTAGTTTTTGGGGTAGTAGTTCTTTTATCCCTTGTAAAAATCGGGATATAGTTTTTTTGCGCAATCAGGGCAGATGCCGTGACTGGTCTTTATCCCAAATTGATTGAGCAGGTAATCAGCTATAGGATGATATGCATCTTTTTCGTCGCGGATTTTATGACAATTGGCGCACATGGATAAGGTCTGCCTGATCTTTTCCAACTCTGCCTCAAGTTCTGCAATTTTCTTTTCCTGCTTAATTTCTAATTCTGTTGCCATACTATTCCCCCCAATTAATTGTTTAAGAACTTTATTATAAAAAGATTAGCATATTTTATGCCTTTTGTCAAATTTTGATAAAAACTATACTTTCTAAGAAATACAAAAAGATGGACAGGCATGGCCTTACAGAGCTACATCCTTGCAAAAGCAAGGTTGTGCGAATAAGGCCGTGCCTGATTAGATTTTTAGAATTTCTCATCCATAGGACACGCCTTGACGAGTACACCCTTCCGCCCTCCGAGCGTAAGGGATGTAGCTCTCAAGGCACGTCCTATTCCTGGCCGTGCCTGCTCATCTTTCTAAGGCAAAGCTTGTGTAAATTTTTAAATATAATATAATATATATATGACAAATTCAAAGGAAAAATTAGCTAAAGAGCTTGAAAATCTTTCTGAAAAGTTTATTGAGCAGGAGAAAAGAAAGGTTCTTTTAGAATCTTTAGAAAATGATAAGACAGAATGGTTTAGATGGTCTGCTGAGATTAAGAATATCTTGAAAAATCTTGATAAAATAGAAGCAGTTAAATTATCCGCTCTTACTTTAACATTGGAGCAAAAGTCAGAAAGTGAATTTTGTCAGAACACTTTAAAAAAGTTTTTAATAGAAAAAACAGAGTTTTATAAATATTATGATTTTAAATTAGAAAAAGATTTGAAAAATATAAAAGCAAAAAGTAAAAATCTTTGGACAAGTAAAATAATGCGGTTATTTATAAGCCGTTCTTTTTTAGGAATTTTAATTTTGTTACTAATTTTAGGTTTTATTCTATGGTTTTATACAGATAGAGAAACCTGTCTGGAGTTTGTTGATAAAATAATACAGCCATTTTTAAAGGCAATTAAATAATAAATAAAAAAAGAAAGGATATTATTATGGATTTTATAAAAGAGCATTGCTCAAAAAATAAAAATATTTTTATTGTTTTAATCAGTGTTTTAATTGTTTTTATTTTCGTTTTAAGTGTTTCAGGTATAGTTGGTGTTTTTAATAAAATAAAAGAAGGAAAATATATTGGACAGGAGATTGAAACAAAAAATACAATAACTGTTTCTGATACAGGAGAGATTTATGCTAAGCCTGATTTAGGTATAGCTGTTTTTTCAGTTAAAACAGAAAAAAATACAGTTGCTCAAGCAATGACTGAAAACACACAAAAAATGAATAAAATCATTAGTTCTATGAAGAATTTAGGAGTAGAAGAAAAAGATTTAAAAACAACTGCTTTTAATATCTATCCGCGCTATAATTATTTGGAAACTGGCACTAGAATTTTAGCTGGTTATGAAATAACTCAATCACTTCAGGTTAAAATACGTGATTTGGAAAAAATAGGCGATATTGTTCAGGCTGCTACAGATGCAGGATCTAATCAGATTGGCGATTTAAGCTTTACAATTGATAATGAAGATGCGTTTAAAAAACAAGCTAGAGAAGAAGCAATTAATAAGGCAAAGGCAAAAGCAAAAGAGCTTGCTGATCAATTAGGCGTTGATTTAGTTAGAATTGTTGGATTTTATGAAAGCGGAGAACAACCAATATATTATGATACTTATTCTGCAAAAGAAGCTATTGGAATTGGAGGCGGAGGAGCTCCGCAAATAGAAACCGGAGAGAATAAAATAAGCGTTTCAGTTAGTATCACTTACGAAATAAACTAAATATGAAGAAATTTATTATAATCACTAGCATTATCGTTATTCTTATTGGTGGTTATTTTATTTATAAAGCGATTTCTGACAAAAACACTTCTTATACATTAATTCCTGTTTCAAAAGGTGAAGTTGTACAAACAGTTTCAGTAACTGGAACTGTTATTCCTGCAAAACAAATAGATTTACAATTTGAAAATCAAGGTAAAATAAATAAAATTTATAAAAAAGTAGGTAATGAAGTTTTGGCTGGTGATATTTTAATTGCTTTAAATACGGGAGAATTAAATGCTCAATATCAGTCAAGTAAAGCAGGTTTAGACATTACTCAAGCAAAATTAGCTCAAATATTAGCAGGTAGCAGAATTGAAGATATTCAGGTTTATCAAGCAGCAGTTGATAATGCCAAAGTGAATGTGACTAATAAAGAAAAAGCATTAATTGATGCTCAAGAGGATGCTGATTATGGTTTAATGATGGCTTATGAAGATGCCTTAGATATTATAAAAACATCATATACAGTAGCTGACCAAGCACTTTTAATAGTCTTTGCTGGTATTAGACAAGAATATTTTAATGGTAATAGTCAAATTGCTACTGGAGTTAAAGATAAGGAAAATATTGCTAAAAATGATTTATCTTTAGCTAAGAATTCTTTAGATATAGCAGAAGTAAATTCATCTTATGATAATATTGATTCAGCTCTTAAAGAAATGAAAACAGCTGTTACCAGTGTTAGAAACGCTTTAGCATATATTCGCGCAGCCTTAGATGATCCTTCTATAGAGAATTTAGTTTCTACTGCTGATAAAACAAGTATTAATACAGAAAGAGCAAGTATTGATACTGAATTAGTAAGTTTAACAACGGCAGAGCAGGATATTAGTTCAGTAAAGGTTACAAATAAGACGGATATTAATACTGCTCAATCTAATTTAGATACTGCAGAATCAGCTCTGAAAAAAGCTGAAGACGAGCTTATTCTAAAAAAAGCTGGTCCAAGACAAGAAGATATTAATTTAGCTCAAGCAGAAGTAAATCAAGCTAGAGCTAATTTACTTCAAATTCAAGAAAAAATAAATAAAATGACTTTAATATCTCCAGTTAATGGAATTATTACTAATATAGAGAAAGAAGAAGGAGAAACAGTCCAAGCTAATTCAATAATTATTTCAATGATAAGTAATGGTAGTTTCCAAATAGAAGCAAATATTTCTGAAACAGAGATTGCAAAAGTTAATTTAAATGATAAGTCAAAAATGACTTTAGATGCTTTAAATCTTGATGATGAATTTACAGGACAAATAATAGGAATTAATCCTGCAGAAACAATTGTTTCTGGTGTTATTTATTATAAAATAACTTGTGTCTTTGACGCTGAAGACAGTAGAATAAAATCAGGTATGACGGTTAATTTAGATATTGAAACTGATAAAAAAGAAAATGTTCTCTACCTCCCTTATTATTTAATTAAAGAAAGCAATGGGCGAAAGTATGTTAATGTTTTAGAAGGTGAAGAAATAAAAGAAAAAACCATCAAAACAGGACTAGAAGGAGAATCTAATATAGAGATAATAGAGGGATTAAAAGAGGGAGAAGATGTAGTTTCTGAAAGTTAATAATATTATGCTTATAAAGATAGATAATATTACAAAAGATTATATTGATGATGGACTAGTAACCCCGGCCTTGCGCGGGGTTTCTTTTGAAATTGATAAAGGTGAATTTTTAGCTGTTATGGGATCTTCTGGTTCTGGAAAATCAACATTAATGCATATTATTGGTTTTTTAGATAAATTAACTTCTGGAAAGTATATTTTTGATGATCAGGATGCTAGTAATTTTGACGATGATCAATTAGCTGAAATTAGAAATCAGAAAATTGGTTTTATTTTTCAATCATATAATCTTTTAGCACGAACTTCTGTTTTGGATAATGTTTTACTGCCAACTATTTATACGCCTAATTTAAATAAAAAGAAAACAGAGAAAAAAGCTCTTGATCTTTTAAATAAGGTTGGATTATCTGAAAGAATTGGTCATAATCCTAATCAGCTTTCTGGAGGAGAACAACAGCGTGTAGCAATTGTACGCGCGTTAATCAACAAACCTCGTTTAATTTTAGCTGATGAACCTACTGGTAATTTAGATAGTAAATCAGGTCAAGAAGTTATGGAAATCTTACAAGATTTAAATGAAGATGGTCATACTATTTTAATGGTTACTCATGAAAAATATGTGGCTGAATGCGCTAGGCGGATTATGGTTTTAAAAGATGGAAAAATTATTTCTGATGAAAAAGTTGGCAATCAGCACTTGGCTAAAAATGGATTAAAGAAGTAATTATGTATTTATTTGAAACTATTAAATTAAGTTTAAAGAATTTGTTGTTAAAAAAGAGTCGTTCTTTTTTAACAATGCTTGGCATTATTATTGGTGTTGCTGCTGTTATCTCAATAATGTCAGTAGGTGCGAGTGCACAGGATTTACTTTTAGCGCAAGTACGCGCTATGGGTAGTAATTTAATTGGTGTTTTACCTGGAGCTTCTGATGAGGCAGGTCCTCCAGCTGCTATGTTTGGCATTGAAATAACCACTCTTAAACATGAAGATGCTTTGGCTTTAGAAAAACTGCCTCATATTGTGGCAGTTTGTTCTTATTTAAATGGTCGTGGATCAATTAGCTATTTAAATAAATCAAAAGATTATAATTACATGGGGGTCTCAGAAGGATATATTATTGTTGAAGAGACCACTGTTGATTCGGGAAGATTTTTTAGACAAGATGAAATTGATAGCTTGGCACGTGTAGTTGTTCTTGGCAGTGAAGTAAAAAAAGAGCTTTTTGGTGATGATAATCCAATTGATAAAAGAGTTAAAATTAATCAAGTAAGCTTTAAAGTGATCGGAGTAATGGAAGAACGTGGTGTAGTAGCTTTTCAAAATCAAGATGAGCAGGTTTTTGTTCCAATAAAAACATCTCAAAAGCTTCTTTTAGGAGTTAACCACTTAGCTTTTATTAGAGCGAAAATTGATAAAGAAGAGAATATAGAATCGGCTATTAGTAGAGTAAAAAGTACTATTAGATTTAGGCATAATATAAAAGACCCAATTAAAGATGACTTTTCTATAAGAAGCACCGATCAAGCGTTGGATATGTTGGGCACAATTACACAAGCATTAAAAATGTTCTTAGCTGCCGTGGCTGCTATATCTTTAATTGTTGGAGGAATAGGGATTATGAATATAATGTTTGTTTCTGTTAATGAAAGAACTAGAGAAATTGGTTTACGTAAAGCTATAGGAGCTAAACGTAAGAATATTCTTTTCCAATTTTTAATAGAAAGTGCAACAATGACTTTAATGGGTGGATTAATCGGAATTATTACAGGAATTTTAATTGCTTGGGCAATTACTATTGGAGTTAATTATTTCGGATATGATTGGAAATTTATTGTGACGCCAGTTTCTGTTTTAATCTCTACGATGATGGCTATTATTATTGGCTTGATTTTTGGTCTTTGGCCTGCAAGTAGAGCATCTAAGTTAAATGCTATTAAAGCATTAAGATATGAATAATGAATTTATTTTTAATATTTAAACAATCAATTATTGCTTTAAAGACGAATAAGTTACGTAGTTTTTTTTCTATTTTAGGAATTGTTATTGGAGTTGCAGCTGTAGTAATTATTCTTTCCTTAGGTCAAGGGTTAAAAGGACTTGTGACTAGTGAAGTTGAAGCATTTGGTCCAAATCTTCTTGATATTGCTATTAAAATTCCCGGGGCTGATCAAATTAGCACAGCTATGTCTATGGTTCAAGGAGTTAAAATAACTACTTTGAAACATAAAGATGTTGAAGCGCTTAAAGATAAAGAAAGATTTCCGTATATTGAATCAGTCGCAGGGCAAGCTATTGGACAAGAATGGGTGGCTTATGGTGGAGAAGAGAAGCAAGTCTTAATTTATGGTACAAGTGCTGATTATCCTCAGGTTATGAAAATAGCTAAAATAGCAAACGGGCGTTTTTTTAATCAAAGCGAGGATGATGGATTAGCTAAGGTAGTTGTCCTAGGCAGTGGATTAGTTGAAAAATTTTTTGATGGAAAAGATTTTTTAGGAAAAAAAATTAAAATTAAGGGACAGAATTTTAAAATAGTTGGATCTTTTGAGCCACAAGGGGGAGTAATTATGGGCGGAATTGATATTAATGATTTTTTGTATATTCCACTACAAACTGCGTTAAAGCAAATCTTAGGAATTAATTACTTATCAGAAATAGTTTTAGTTATTAAAGATCAAAGTTATTCTACTCAAGCCATAGAAGAAATATCTAGAATGTTACGTAAAAATCATAATATTAAAGATCCGGCAAAAGATGATTTTCAAATTACCACTATGACTGAAATTTTAGATCAGGTTAATCAAGTTAGTGTTATTTTAAATCTATTATTAGGATTCTTAGCAGCTATTTCCTTATTAGTCGGTGGTATTGGAATTATGAATATTATGTTAGTTTCAGTTAGTGAACGCACTAAAGAAATTGGTTTACGGAAATCATTAGGTGCTACAAAAAAAGCTATTCTCTGGCAATTCTTAATTGAAGGTTTAGTTATTACATGTTTGGGCGGATTTATAGGCATTATTATTGGAATAGTAATCTCATTAATTACTAGTTTTGTTGTTAGAGCACAGGGTTTATCTGGTTGGCCAATAACTATTTCTTGGTTAGCGATTATTTCAGCTTTTTTAGTTTCTATGGCTATTGGTTTGATTTTCGGAATTTATCCTGCAAGAAAAGCATCTAAATTAAGCCCTATTGAAGCAATGAGGAAGGAATAGAAATATAAACAGGCATGGCCTTACAGAGCTACATCCTTACGTTCGGAGGACGGAAGGGTGTACTCGTCAAGGCGTGTCCTATGAATGTCTTTAAGAAATCTGACCAGGCACGGCCTTATTCGCACAACCTTGCTTTTGCAAGGATGTAGCTCTGTAAGGCCACGCCTGCCCATCTTTTTAAGACATAGCTTAGATAACATATATCTCTTGAAATTTTAGATAAAATGTGTAGAATAAGGTAATAAATGATAAATAATAAATTTAACTAGTTTTCAAAAATTATGTCTATACAAATATATTTCTGCTTAGCATCTTCGGTTATCGCTTTAATTTTTGCTGGTTTTTTAGCTTGGCGTATAAAAAAACAAGAAGTTGTTTCAAAAAAAGCTGAGCGTATTAGTGAGGTTATAAGACAAGGGGCAATGGCCTTTTTAAATAGAGAATATAAGATATTATTCATTTTTGTTATAGTTATCAGTGCATTAATTTATTATTTCCTTGGTCCTAAAACGGCTTTAGCTTTTATTCTAGGAGCACTTTTAAGCGCTTTAGCGGGACAGATAGGAATGAGGGTTGCAGTGCTTGCAAATGTAAGAACAGCTGAAAGATTAAAAAATAGTATTAGACCAGGACTTAGTGTTGCTTTTAATAGTGGTACAGTTATGTCAATGAGTGTTGTTGGTCTTGGTTTACTTGGAATAACCATCTTGTATATTATCTTCAGAGAACCAACTATTATTTATGGTTTTGGTTTTGGAGCTTCAAGCGTAGCTCTTTTTGCTAGGGTTGGTGGAGGAATTTATACTAAAGCAGCTGATGTTGGAGCTGATTTAGTTGGTAAAGTAGAAAAAGGAATTCCAGAAGATGATCCACGTAATCCGGCTACGATTGCTGATAATGTTGGAGATAATGTAGGTGATGTTGCAGGTATGGGAGCTGATTTATTTGAAAGTTATGTTGATAGTATTATTGCTGCTATGGTTATTGGTTCGGTTGTAGCTATTGGAGATAGGGGAATTCTTTTGCCAATGGTTTTAGCAGGTACAGGAATTATTATTAGTTTAATTAGTAATATTTTTGTTAAAATGGGATCTATTGGTTCAGGTCATAAGATTTTAAATAGAGGAATTTGGATTGCTACTATCTTAATGGCTGTCAGTTCCTATGGATTAATAAAACATCTTGATTTTGGAATAAATATTTTTTATGCTTTTTTAGCAGGATTATTAGCAGGATTAATTATTGGTTTAGTTACAGAATATTTTACTTCAAATAAATATCGTTTAACACAGAAAGTAGCAAAAGCAGCTGAGACAGGCGCAGGTACAAATATTATTTCTGGATTTGCTTTAGGATTATTAAGTACAGTTGTTCCAGTAATTATTGTTTCAATTGTTATCTTTTTTGCATATCAATGGAGTCAACTTTTTGGAATTGCTATTGCTGCAGTAGGAATGCTTTCTACTTTAGGAATGACTTTGGCAACTAATACTTTTGGACCCGTTGTTGATAATGCGGCTGGTATTGCAGAAATGGCAGGAATGGACAAAGAAGTTCGTATAAGAGCTGAAGAATTAGATGCGATTGGAAATACAACAGCTGCTATTGGTAAGGGTTTTGCTATCGGTGCAGCAGCTTTAACTGCATTAGTTTTAATGATAAGTTATGGACAAATGGTTAATTTACCATTTATTGATTTATTGAATTATAAGGTTATTATTGGTTTATTTTTAGGAGGATTAATGCCTTTTGTTTTTTCTTCG
The DNA here is from genome assembly GCA_018819085.1 of Patescibacteria group bacterium. Lineage (GTDB taxonomy): Bacteria > Patescibacteriota > Minisyncoccia > Portnoybacterales > UBA2143 > JAHJQT01. Next base: position 2,869 of record JAHJQT010000063.1, on the reverse strand, counting down.
TTTGCTCTCCAAGCAGTAAGTAAGGCAGCTATGGCTATGGTTAAAGAAGTGCGTAGGCAATTTAAAACAATCAAGGGTATTATGACAGGCGAAACAGAGCCAGATTACAATAGGTGTATTGATATTAGTACGAAAGCAGCTTTAAGAGAAATGATTTTACCAAGTGTTTTAAGTATCTTAGCTCCAGTTTTAGTTGGTTTTATTCTTGGCGCAGCTGCTTTAGCTGGCCTATTAGCTGGTTCTATTGTTTCAGGATTCTTATTAGCAGTAACAATGGCTAATGCAGGAGGTTCTTGGGATAATGCTAAGAAATATATTGAAGCGGGTAATTTAGGCGGTAAGGGTTCAGAAGCGCATAAGGCGGCTGTGGTGGGTGATACAGTAGGTGATCCTTTCAAAGATACTGCTGGCCCATCATTAAATATTTTAATTAAATTAATGGCTATTATAGCGTTAATCATCGCGCCGTTGTTATAATAATGAAAATATATATTGCTTCCAGATTTCATAAAAAAGAAGAAGTAAAAAAGTTATATAAATTATTTATAAACAAAGGACATAAAATAAGTTCTGATTGGACGTTGCATAAAAGAATTAAACCATATAAAGAAAATCAAGAAATAGCTAGTCAATATGCTACTGAAGATGTTAAAGGAGTTAAAAATAGCGATATTTTTATTATGATAAGTGATGAAGTTGGAACAGGAATGTATACAGAATTAGGTGTTGCAATTGCTTCACATGTTGAATTTAACAAACCAAAAATTTATATTATAGGAGATCATAAAGAGCGTTCTATGTTTCATTTCCATCCGTCAATAAATTTAAAAAATAATATTGAAGAAGTATTAAAAGAAATAGATAAATAAAAGATACTTAAATGCGGGCGCTCTTGTACTCGCTTTTTTTATTTCTTAATTATGATATTATAGATAATAATGAACTCATATTAAGTTTCTCCGATGTTATTCCCGTCCCGCATCTGTCATTCCCGCGAAAGCGGGAATCCAGGTCTGGATCCCCAATCAAGTTGGGGATGACATCGGGGTTGGGGATGACAAAAGTCTTGTCATTTCGACTGTAGCGAAGCAAAAGGAGAAATCCCTTCACCATATGTGTCCGTGTCCGTCTTTAAGGGATTCCTCTCTGCTTGAGGCAGGTCGGAATGACAAAATAGTATTAATACTAAAATGAGTAAAAAAGATGAGTTGTTAAAAAAAATAAAAGATGAAGTAATAGGTTGTAAAAAATGTTCTTTATCTAAGACGAGAACACTTCCAGTTATTGGACAAGGTGATCACAAAGCAAAAATAATGTTTGTTGGTGAAGCACCTGGTGCTAATGAAGATAAAACAGGTGTTCCTTTTTGTGGACAATCAGGTAATATTTTAACTGAACTTTTAAATTCTATTGGACTTCAAAGAGAAAATGTGTATATTTGCAATATTTTAAAATGTCGTCCACCTGAAAATCGTAATCCTCAAGCAAATGAGATAGAAGCCTGTATTTCATACTTAGAAAAACAAATAGAAGTTATTAAACCAAAAATTATAGGTGCTTTGGGTAATTATGCTGTTTCTCATATCTTGAAGAAATATAATCTAGATGATCAAATTCAAGGGATAAGCAAAATGAGAGGTAAAATTTTTAAAGTAAAAGTTTCTTTTGGGGAAATAAAAATTATTCCTTTATATCATCCAGCGGTTGCTGCATATAATGCGAATATGAAAGATATTTTAAAGGAAGATTTTAAAATTCTTAAGAAATACAATGGAAAGTAATAATAAAAAAATAGTAGTTGGGTTATCTGGCGGAGTTGATTCGTCAGTTTCTTTATTATTACTAAAAAAACAAGGGTATGAGCCAATTGGCGTTTCTTTAAAATATAGTTCTTGGAAGAATAAAAAGAATTTATTAAAAGAAAATATTTGCTGTTCTACGGAATCATTTAATATAGCAAAGAAAGTATGTCATAAATTAAAAGTTCCTTATCATATTATTGATGAAAGAGTTGATTTTGAAAAAAAAGTAATGGGGTATTTTTTATCTGTTTTAAAAAAGAAAAAAACACCTAATCCTTGTTTAGTTTGTAATCGTTTGGTAAAATTTAATAAGTTATTTGAATTTGCTAAAAAAAATAATATTAAATATGTTGCTACTGGGCATTATGCTAAAGTAAGAAAAAATAAGAAAACAAATCTTTATGAACTTATTAAGGGAAAAGATAGTAATAAAGATCAAAGTTATTTTCTCTGTCTTTTAAAACAGAATCAATTAAAAAATATTATTTTTCCCTTGGGTGATTATACCAAGGAAGAGGTTTATAAAATAGCAAAAAGAAATAAATTTAATTTTTTTAGTAAAATAAGGCAGAGTCAAGATTTATGTTTTATTGATAATAAATCAATTAAAGATTATTTAAAAAAAGAAATAGGGATTGAACCGGGAGATATTGTTGATAATAAAGGTAATGTTTTAGGCAAGCATCAGGGTTTGCATTTTTATACAATAGGACAACGTAAGGGAATTAATTTACCTAATGGACCATGGTGGGTAGTTAAAAAAGATATAAAAACAAATCAATTAATAGTTGTTAATAAAGAAAACGATTCAGCGCTTTTTAATAAAAAAGTTATTATTTCTAACTATTATTTTATTTCAGGAAAAATTCCTGAAAAAGTGATTAAAGTTAAAGCTAAAATACGTTTTGGTCAAAAAGGGAGTTCTGGTAAGTTATGTATTAAAAATAGTAATACCTTAGAGTTAATTTTTAATAAACCACAAAAAGCAATAACTCCTGGCCAATGGGCTGTTTTTTACCAAGGTAATGTTTGTTTAGGTGGAGGAGTAATAGAATAGGACGCGCCTT
>JAHJQT010000062.1 GCA_018819085.1 Patescibacteria group bacterium | reverse complement strand
TCTCCTAAGCCTATTTATTTTCTACATATTTTTTTATATTGCTAAAAAAGAATCTAATTTTAGTATTGCCTTTATTGTTTCTTTATTGTTAATTCCTTTGATTGCCCAAAGAACAGAAATTAGACCTGAAATATTTAGTTACTTATTCATAGCTTTGTTTTTCTGGATTCTTTGGAGTTGGAAAAACAAGAAAATTAGTTCTAAATGGCTTTTTGTCCTTCCAATTTTGGAAATCTTTTGGGTTAATATTCATATTTATTTTATTTTTGGTCCTGCTTTAGTAGGGTTATTTTTAGTGGAAACAAGGACGTTCCTTGCGAAGCAAAGAACGTCTTTGTTTTTGTCGTTAATTTTAACTAGTTTAGTAACTTTAATTAATCCTTTCTTTATAAAAGCAATTCTTGAGCCATTTAATATTTTTAAAGATTACGGTTATCGTATTGTTGAAAATCAGTCAGTTTGGTTTCTTCAGAAATTAGGTATTGTTAATAATCCAAATTTAATTCTATATGAAATAGTTTTCAGTATCCTTATTTTGAGTTTTATTGCAGTTTTAATATCAAAACGTAAACGTTTTTCTTTTACGTATTTTGTTTTAGCCATTGTTTGGAGTGTTTTAGGCTGGTTGGCGATTAGAAACTTTACTATCTTTGGATTATTTGCTTTACCTATTCTTGCGTATAATATTAAGAATATTTTAGGTAAAAAATTTAAGCTTAAATCTCTTAATGCAAAAATGTTTTTTGTTTTTGTATCTTTGGCTATATTTTTAATTAGTTTTATGGTTTATTCTCAAAAACTGCCTTTAAATAAATTTATATTTGGTCTTGGCTTAATGCAAGGGAATAATCAATCAGCTGATTTTTTAAAAGATAATAATATTAAAGGTCCTATTTTCAATAACTATGATATTGGAGGATATTTAATTTATCATTTTTATCCTCAGGAAAAGGTTTTTACTGATAATCGTCCAGAAGCATATTCTATTCCATTTTTTGAAGATATATATATTCCAGCTCAACAAGATAATTCTGTTTGGCAAGAACAGATAGAGAAATATAATTTTAATGCGATATTTTTTTCGCATCGTGATTATACTCCCTGGGGACAGAATTTTTTAATTGAAAGAATTAAAGATCCTGAATGGGCTGTTATATATTATGATTCTTATATTATAATTTTTCTCAAAAGAAATGATATTAATAAATCTATTATTGATCAATACGAAATTTTATGGGAATAAATAAGAAACTTTCTATTATAATTCCAGTTCTTAATGAAGAATCAACAATAGAAGAAATCATTAAGCAAGTTAAAAATGCTCCTGTTTTTGATTATGAAAAAGAAATTATTATTGTTGATGATGGATCTTCAGATAATACTAAAAATATTTTAAAAAATATTAAGGAAAAATATAATTTAATTATCTTGAGGCATAATAAGAATATAGGTAAGGGCAAAGCAATTAGAACAGGATTAAAAGCAGTTACTGGAAGTGCTGTGATTATTCAGGATGCTGATTTGGAATATAATCCACAGGATTGGACATTGCTTTTAAAAGAATTAAATGGTTCTGAAATAGGGGCTGTTTATGGTTCTCGAAATATTAATTCTAAAAAGAGAGGATATTTTCATTATGTTTTAGGAGTGAAATTTTTAACATTTTTAAATAATTTTCTTTTTAGAACAAAATTGACAGATATTTATACTTGCTATAAGTTATTCCCAGCGCATTTAATAAAATCAATCAAGTTAGATAGTAATGGTTTTGAGATAGAAGCAGAGATAACTGCAAAGATTTTAAAAAAAGGATTATTAATTAAAGAAGTTCCTATTTCATATAATCCTAGAAAATTTAAACAAGGGAAGAAAATAAGATTCAAAGATGGTTTAATCGGAATTTGGACGATAATAAAGTATAGATTTAAGGAATAAAACAGAATCTGATCAGGCCTTCTAAGAAATCCAGACCGTGCCTTGTATAGTTTTTTAAAGGTTTAATTTATTAAACCTAAAAAACTTAAAGGCACGGCCTGAGATTGATTAGATAAGGCATGGTTTACACTCACTCATAGGACACGCCTTGACGAGTACACCCTTCCGCCCTCCGAGCGTAAGGGATGTAGCTCTCAAGGCGCGTCCTATTCCTGTAATACCTGTCTATCTCTCTGGACAAGGCATAGGTTCTTGCCATAAGTAAATTTTTCTGTTATCGTATATTTAATGAATAAGAAAAAATCTATTTATCTTGATAATGCCGCAACGACGCCAGTTGATTCGGCTGTTTTTAAAAAAATGCAGCCTTATTTTTTTGAACAATATGGCAATCCTTCATCTGTTTATAGTCTAGGAGAAAGAGCAAATTATGCAGTTGAAAATGCTCGTGAACAAGTTGCAGATTTTTTAAATTGTTCTTCAAATGAAATATATTTTACTGGTTCTGCTAGTGAAAGTGATAACTGGATTATTTATGGATTACTTTCAAATAGAAAAAAGAAAATTCATATTATTACCTCTATTATTGAACACAAGGCGATTCTTGAACCCTGTAGAAATTTAAAGGAAAAAGGATTAGCTGAAATTACTTATTTACCAATCAATGAAAGTGGTTTGATTGAAATAAATAGCTTAGAAAAAGCTATTAAAAAAAATACTGCGTTGGTTTCAATTATGTATGCTAATAGTGAAATAGGGACTGTGCAACCAATTGAAGAAATAGGGGCTTTGATTAAAAAAATTAATAGCAAAAGAAAAGAAAAGATTATTTTTCACACAGATGCAGTTCAAGCAGTTAATTATTTAAATTGTGATGTACAGAAATTAAGTATAGATTCATTATCTTTATCAGGTCATAAAATTTATGGACCTAAAGGAATAGGAGCTTTATATCTAAGGAATGGGATTTCAATTAATCCATTGATTCGCGGAGGAGGCCAAGAAAGAAAAATGAGATCAGGTACAGAAAACACACCAGGTATTATTGGATTAGGAGAAGCAATTAAAAAAGTTGAACAATCTAAATCAAAAAATCAAAGTATTAAGAAATTAAGAAATAAATTAATTACAGGAATTTTAAAAGATATTCCTAATTCACAGCTTAATGGTTCTTTAGAAAAACGTTTACCAAATAATGCTCATATTAGTTTCGATGGAGCAGAAGGAGAAAGTATTGTTATGGAATTATCTCAAAGAAATATTTTTGTATCAACTGGTTCGGCTTGTGCTAGTAATTCTTTAAGTCCATCTAGTGTTTTAATAGCTTTAGGACTTTCTCGTGAACAATCGCATTGTAGTATTCGTTTTACTTTAGGAAGGCAGACAACAAGCAGTGATATTGATTTTGTTTTAAAAGTTTTACCAGGGATAATCAGTAGATTAAGAAAAATATCAGGCAGATGAGTTAAAATTTCTAATTTCTAATTTCTAATTTCTATTAAATTGTTTGAAAATTAAAGAATTAATAATTTAATGAAAATTGATAATTAAGAATTGAAAATTATATTTTATGTATAGTAAAAAAGTTATCGAACATTTTCAAAAACCAAAAAATATGGGAAAAATGAAAAATCCTGATGCTGTTGGAGAGGTTGGTAATCCTAATTGTGGAGATGTTATGAAATTGTATATAAAGGTTAAGAATGATAAGATAGAAGACATATCTTTTGAAACAATGGGTTGCGTAGCAGCTATTTCCACGTCTTCAATGATAACTGATATGGCAAAAGGCAAAACACTTGCTCAAGCAATGAAAATTTCATATAATGATGTAGCTGAAGAACTTGGTAAATTGCCTCCAGTTAAAATGCATTGTGCTGATTTAGCTGTTAAAGCTCTTCAAAAAGCAATTAAAAATTATGCCGGTACCAAAACAAAGACATACTAAATCAAGGAGGAATAGAAGACGTTCTCATCATGCTTTAAAAAAGCAGAGTTTTTCTGTTTGCCCAAAATGCGGAGAGCCAATTTTACATCATAGTGTTTGCTCTAATTGCGGAGTTTATTCTGGTAAAGAAATTATTGATGTAATGGCTAAGTTAAATAAAAAAGAAAAAAAGAAAAAACAAAAAGAAATAGCTACTCAAGAAAAAGAACAGGGTGAACAAAAGTCAATGAACATGGAAGACCTTTCGAAAAAGTAATTGAAATTTTTTACTTATGGCTAATCGTCATTTATCAAGAAGTATTGCAATGCAGTCCCTATATGAATGGGATTTTAAAGGCATGGATATGGATAAGTTAGATGAAATTGTTAAACAAAATATAGAAGAATTCGGTCCAGGCATAGAGGAGACTGATTTTGTTAAACAAATAGTTAATGGAGTTATAAAAAATTTACCTAAATTAAATAAGATTATTGAAAAATCAGCTCCAGAATGGCCAATAGATCAGATTACCGTTGTTGATCGTAATGTTCTTAGAATAGGGCTCTATGAACTTCTTTTAGGAAATAGGAAAGAAGTTCCTCCTAAGGTAGCTATTAATGAAGCGATTGAATTAGCTAAAACATTTGGTGGAGAATCTTCAGGAAAGTTTATTAATGGAGTTTTAGGTACAGTTTATAGAGAGATAGGAGAGCCAGGTAAAGACGAGTAGAATTAAAAATTAATTTAATGGAGTTATCCTCTCTTGAAAAAAAAATCAAAATAAAGTTTAATAATAAAGATCTCTTAAAACAGGCTTTAGTCCATCGTTCTTATTTAAACGAGAATCCAGAATTTAGTCTAAAAGATAATGAACGACTTGAATACCTAGGTGATGCGGTATTAGAAATGGTTGTTACGGAACATCTTTATGAAAACTATCCTAATCCTGAAGGAGATTTAACTAATTGGCGAGCATCTTTAGTTAATTCTAAAATGTTGGCTAAAGTTGCAAATCATTTAAAATTAGATGATAATTTATTTTTAAGCAAAGGAGAATCTAAAGATAATGGTAGAGCGCGTCAGTATATTATAGCCAATGCTCTTGAAGCACTAATAGGAGCAATTTATCTTGACAAAGGGTACAAAGAATCATATAAGTTTATTAAGAGAGAAATTATTAAAGAACTTCCTTTAATTATTGAGAATAAACTTTATCACGATTCCAAAAGTTTATTTCAAGAGAAAGCACAAGATAAGACTGGAATTACTCCTTCTTATGAAGTAATTAAAGAATGGGGTCCTGATCATAGTAAAAACTTTATAGTAGGAGTTTATTTAGAAAAAGAATTAATTGCTAAAGGGCAAGGAATTTCAAAACAAGGAGCACAAGAGAAGGCAGCGGAAGCTGGCTTGAAAAAAAAGAAATGGTCGTAAATAAATCCAAAATCCAAAATACTAAATTTCAAATAAATTACAATTACCAAAATTCAAAATTCAAAATAGTTTTGAATTTAAATATTTAAATTTAGAATTTATTTGTTATTTGTGATTTTGAATTTGTAATTTTATGCTAGTTATTCGTTTAATGAAAATAGGTAAAAAAAATAACTCTAGTTTTAGGGTTGTTTTAATTAAAAAGACAGCCGCTCCAAAAAGCGGAAATTTTTTAGAAAATTTAGGTAGTTATAATCCTCATAATAAGGAAATTAATTTCAAAGAAGAAAGAGTAAAACATTGGTTATCTCAAGGAGCAAAAGCTTCTGAATCTGTTCATAACTTATTAATTAGAAAAGGGATAATTGAAGGATCTAAGATTAAAAAAAATATTAAAAAGAAAAAATCTGATTCTGGAAACGAACAAGGGTTGACAAAAGCATAATAACATAATAGAATAAATATAGAGTAGCAGAATAGTCGAGCTGCTATCAGCATATAAGAAAAACAAAGTTAGGTTAAGAAATATGGCTAAAGAACAAATTGATCTAGAATTTTTAGAGTACGTTGTCAAATCAATTGCTAGTCATCCTGATGATGTCAAAGTTACTAGGACAGTTGATGAGATGGGCGTCTTGTTAAATCTTAAGGTTAACCCAGAAGATATGGGTCAGATTATTGGACGAGAAGGATCTACAGCCAGGGCAATTAGAACTATTCTTAGAGTAATCGGCGTTAAAAATAATGCTAGAATTAATCTTAAGATAGAAGAGCCAGAAGGCGGTAGAGTTCGACCTCAAGAAAGAACATTTACTCCTCGATCCGAGGTAAAGAAAAATGTTGATGAAGTAGTTGACGAATTAAAACTATAGAAAGAATTACAAAAACTGTGCTACTCTAGTAGGGCAGTTTTTGTTTTAAGAAATATATGCGTTTTGATATTATTACAATTTTTCCAAAAATATTTGATTCATATTTCAATGAATCAATTATTAAGCGTGCTCAAAAAAGAAAATTAATTAAAATTAATATTCATAATTTGCGCGATTTTACAAAAGATAAACACAAAACTGTTGATGATAAACCATACGGTGGAGGTTTTGGAATGGTTTTAATGGTTGAGCCAATTTATAAAGCAGTAAAGAAAATTAAAAGTAAGATATTAAAAAGTAAAAAGAGTAAAATTATTTTACTTTCAGCTAAGGGTAAAAAATTTAATCAAAAAATGGCACAGAAATTTTCTAAGTTAGATCAAATAATTATTATTTCTGGACGCTATGAAGGAGTTGATGAAAGAGTGGCAAAATATGTAGCTGATGAAGAGATTTCTATTGGAGACTATATCCTAACTGGAGGAGAAATTCCTGCTATGATTTTAGTTGATACCATAACTAGATTAATACCGGGTGTTATTAATGAAAATTCGTTAAAAGAAGAGAGTTTTTCTAAATTAAAAATTAAAAATTGTAAATTGAAAATTAATTTTGAATATCCTCATTATACAAGACCAGAGAAAATAAAGATTGATGGAAAGGAAAGACATACTCCAAAGATTCTCTTATCTGGTAATCATAAAAAAATAAAAGACTGGCAAGAGTGTTTGACAAAGATTTTTTAATAAGATAATATAGTAAAGCACTTTGGACAATTGAATAGTTACATTAAACAATTGCAATTTTGTGCAGTTGTCCCAAATTATTTTATTTGAGAGTTTGATCCTGGCTCAGGATAAACGCTGGCGGTGTGTATAAGGCATGCAAGTCGAGCGGGTTTAGACCCGCGGCGAACGGGTTAGTAACACGTAGGAATCTACCTTTGTCTCGAGAACAACCCGGAGAAATCCGGAATAATACTCGATGGTCTCGCAAGAGTAAAGGTTTCCAATTTATTGGAATTCTGGACAAAGAGGAGCCTGCGTCCTATCAGCTTGTTGGTAAGGTAATGGCTTACCAAGGCTATGACGGGTAGGGGGAGTGAGAGCTTGATCCCCAACAATGGGACTGAGACACGGCCCATACACCTACGGGTGGCAGCAGTCGAGAATCTTCCACAATGGGCGAAAGCCTGATGGAGCGACACCGCGTGCTTGAAGAAACCCTTCGGGGCGTAAATAGCTTTTATAAAGGAACAATTTTGATTTATCAATATGAGTGTACTTTATGAATAAGGGGCGGCAAACTTCGTGCCAGAAGCCTCGGTAATACGAAGGCCCCAAGCGTTATCCGGATTAACTGGGCGTAAAGCGTGTGTAGGTGGTTTTAATAGTGGTTAGTTAAATTCCGAAGCTCAACTTCGGAGCTGCTAATCAAACGTTAAAACTAGAGCAAGTGAGAGGTTGATGGAACTTACCAAGTAGGGGTGATATCCGTTGATATGGTAAGGAACACCAAAGGCGAAGGCAATCAACTGGTACTTAGCTGACGCTGAGACACGAAAGCGTGGGGAGAGAAGAGGATTAGATACCCTCGTATTCCACGCCGTAAACGATGCCAACTAGCCGTTTGAAGTATCGACCCTTCAAGTGGCGAAGCTAACGCGTTAAGTTGGCCGCCTGGGAAGTACGGTCGCAAGACTAAAACTCAAAGGAATAGACGGGGACTTGCACAAGCGGTGGATCATGTGGTTTAATTCGACGGTACGCGAGGAACCTTACCAGGGCTAGACATCCTAATGAACGATTTCCGAAAGGAAATTTTTCTCACAAGGACATTAGGTCAGGTGGTGCACGGTTGCCGTCAGCATGTACTGTGAAGCGCCCCCTTAAATGGGCTAACATGCGCAACCCTCGTTCTGTGTTACAAGTGTCACAGAAGACTGCCTCTGGATAAGAGGAGGAAGGTGAGGATGACGTCAAATCAGCGTGTCCCTAGATGTCCTGGGCTACACACATGATACAATGGTTAGGACAATGGGTTGCCAAACCGTAAGGTGGAGCCAATCCCATCAAACCTAATCCCAGTTCGGATTGAGGGCTGCAATTCGCCCTCATGAAGTTGGAATCGCTAGTAATCGCGAATCAGCAACGTCG
>JAHJQT010000061.1 GCA_018819085.1 Patescibacteria group bacterium | reverse complement strand
GAAATAGAAAAAGAAACCTTTAAAGCAATTAAAGAAAACTCTCATCTTTTACAAATGATTGCCAAAGAAAGAATCAGAGATGAATTTATAAAGATGATAATGTCAGAAAATCCTGAAAAAGCAATTAAGCTTTTAGAAGAATCAAACCTACTTGAATATATTATTCCTGAATTAAAAAAGGGGATTGGCGTTGGTCAAAACAAGCATCATATTTATACAATATATCAGCATTCAATTTTATCTTTAAAATTTGCTGCTAAAAGAAAATACAATCTTGAAGTTCGTTTAGCTGCTTTATTACATGATATCGCTAAACCACAAGTTAAAGTAGGCGAAGGAGAAAATTCAACCTTCTATAACCATGATTTTATAGGCGCTAAAATTTCTATTAAAATTCTTCAACGTTTAAAATTTCCTAAAAAGGTTATTGAAAAAATAGCTCTTTTGGTACGCAGTCACATGTTTGTATATAATGTTGACGAAGTAACTGAAGCAGGAGTAAGACGACTTTTAAGACGAGTAGGGAAGGATAATATTAATGATTTAATTAATTTAAGAGTCACAGATAGACTAGGAAGTGGCGTACCTAAAGCAATTCCTTATAAATTACGCCATTTAGAATATGTTATTGAAAAAGTATCTCAAGACCCTATTTCAGCTAGAATGCTTAAAATAAACGGTAATGATTTAATTACATTATTAAAGATTAAACCAGGACCTCGTTTAGGATTACTTATAGAAGCACTTTTATCAGAAGCATTGCAAGATCCTAAAATTAATTCAAAACAAAAACTTTCTTCTAAAGCAACAGAATTAAATAAGCTTTCTGACAAAGAACTTAGAAATAAAACAAAAAAAGTTAAAGAGAAAAAAGAAGAAATTGATTTAAAAATGAAAGACAAACACTGGGTTAAATAAAAAATAAAATAAATAAAAAATTATGAATCAAACAATACAAAATTTAACTAAAGCATTTATAGGGGAGTCACAAGCAAGAAATCGTTATGACTTCTACGCTAAAATAGCCATGAAAGAAGGGTATGAACAGATAGCTAGTATTTTTCTAGAAACAGCATTGCAAGAAAAAACTCACGCTAAAAGACTTTTTGAACATATTCAAGAATTGAAAAATAAGAAAGATGAAATTGAAGTTCAAACATCTGCTTCAGTAATTTATGGCAAAACTGAAGATAATCTAAAAGCCTCTATAGCAGGAGAGAATCATGAATACAAAGAGATGTATCCTGAATTTGCTGAAACAGCAGAGAAAGAAGGTTTTGTTAAGATTGCAGCGCAATTAAGATCTATTGCCGTAGCTGAAAAACATCATGAAGAGAGATATAAGAAACTACTTAAAAACTTACAGGATAAAAAAGTATTTAAAAAGGATAAAAAGACCTGGTGGATTTGCAGAGAATGTGGTTATATGCATTTTGACAAAGAAGCTCCAAAAATCTGCCCTTCATGTGATCATCCTCAATCATTTTACCAGACTAAATGTGAAAATTACTAATTTCAAGGCTGTATCTTTTGAGGCACGGCCTTGAAACATACAGCCTTCAGGGCTTATAGTATAGTGGTAATACATCGCATTCGCATTGCGGAAACGCGGGTTCGACTCCCGCTAAGTCCACATATTAAAAAAAAATTCCGATAGGGATTTTATCTCCCCATTCTTGAACCTTAATAATTGCCTTGTTTCTATCTTCAACAGGCCATTTATCATCCAACTGATAAATTCTTTGCTGATACCATTCTCTGGTATTTTTTTTATCCAAAGTAATACATGGTTGAAGAACATCAATTAATGAAAATCCTTTATGATTTATTGCTTTCTTAAATATTCCAGATAAATGTTCAACTTCATCAGCATATCCACGAGCAACGAAACCAGCTCCGGCAGATAAAGCAATGAGAAGGGGATTTAGCCCTGTTTTATTTACTCCTTCTGGAGTTGATTTAGTTTTAGTCCCCCTTTCACTTGTTGGTGATGCTTGTCCTGTAGTTAAACTATATAATTTATTATTTGAGACAATAAGAGTGATGTTATAGTCACTACGAGCTGCTTCAACAAGATGATTTAATCCTTCACCATACGCTCCCCCATCTCCAGCTATACCAATCACAGTCAACTTATTATTCGCTAATTTAGCACCAACTGCTAAAGGAACGGTTCTGCCATGCAATCCATGAAACCCGTAAACATTATATAAGACACAAGAATTTCCAGCACAGCCAATATCAAAAACCATTGATATTTCATGTGGCTTTAAATTAAGCTCTGAGAAAGCGCGAATTAAAGCGGCCCGAATGCTAAAATTACTGCATCCAGGGCACCAGCTTGATTTATTTGAAGTGATATAATTGTTTTGTTTAGTCATCTAATTAAAATTCTTTTTTAACCAACTCAATAATTTCTTCAGGGAAAAATTGTTGACCATTATATTTATTAAATCTTTGTTTAAATCTTAAAGGTAATACCTCTTGCATTAAATCAGCCAACTGGCCTTTATAATTATTCTCAATAACAATTGTTTTTTTAGTATTTTTTAATAATTCTAATAAACTATTTTTATCCAATGGGAATGGAGCGGGAATATGAATATAATTAACATTATTTAATTCTTTCATAGCTTCTAGCACTGGGCCTTTGACAGAACCCCATCCAACTAAGGTTAATGAAGTATTGCTTGGACCAAATAATTTTGGTTTTGGTAAATCCTTGGATATATTGTTTAATTTAGCATGACGTTTTTCCATTTGCTTCTTGCGTAAATCACTACTAAAGCCATCTATTGAAAATCCATACTCATCATGCTCATTTCCATTAGCTAGAAAGATACCATTTTTCTGACCAGGTAGTGAACGTGGAGAAACACCATCTTTACTAAAAGAATATCGTTTGTAATCTTTAATTTTAGATAATTGTTCTTGAGTTAAAATCTTTCCACGATTAATCTTAAGATTTTTTAGATTAAAATCAGAAATAACTTTATGACTTTCTGAAATATATTTATCTAAGAGAAGGAAAACAGGCATTTGATAGATATCAGCTAAATTAAAAGCAAGAACGGTAAAATAGAATGATTCTTCAGCATCAGCAGGAGCTAAAATTATCCTAGGAAAATCACCATAACCAACTTTAGCTAGATATTGGAGATCGCCCTGTTCTGTCCAGGTAGCCATACCAGTAGCAGGCCCTGGTCTTTGCGAATTAACAATTACTAATGGAGCTTCACTCATTGCCGATAGATTCAATCCCTCACTCATTAAAGCAAACCCTCCACCAGATGTTCCTGTCATTGATCTTTTTCCTGCCCAACTAGCACCAATAGCCATATTAATAGCCGCTATCTCATCTTCCGAATGATTTACAACCATCTTATTCTTCTTAGCTTGCTTAGCTAAGATATGAAGAATAGAAGAAGCAGGTGTCATTGGATAGGCAGAATAAAATCCACATTTTGAAAAAACAGATCCCTGAGCAACTGCTTCATTGCCTGTTAAAATAATTCTTTTTGAAGATTTTAGTTTTGACTTAATATCAAAAAGTGATTTTAAATTTAATTTTTTACAAGCATATTCATATCCAATTTGGATTGCCCTTTCGTTACTTTTAATTAAATCTTCAGATTTATTATTCTCACCTAAAAATCCCCTTATTTCTCCCTTTAATAGCTTAATATCAAAATCAAATAAAACAGATGAAATGCCTAAAATTAAACTATTAAGCATAAAAGCATTAATGTTATTTTCCTTTGCTAAATCACGTAAAGACAAAGGAATAAATTTAATTTTCTTTAAACTTTTATCTATTTCTTTAACTTTATTAGAATCATAAAAAACTAGAGCATTATTATTTAAATCTTTTTTACAAGAATCTAAAGCAGGTTGGCTTAGGGCAAATAAAAAATCTATTTTTTTTGAAATTGCATCTACAGGTTCACTTGAAATACTTACTTGATTAGTTACTAAGCCACCCCTTAAGCGAGAAGGGTATTCAGAATAGATAAAAGAAAAGAGATTAGAAGATAAACAAGTCCTTCCTAAAATTAAACCAGCAACCTGTTGGCCCTGCCCAGCTTCACCCCCTATTTTCCATGTAAAAGTTTTTCTTTGCTTCATATTGATTTTTAGATTAGCATGAATTTTTCAAGTATTCAAGGACGTTCCTTAAAATATGTTTTAAGGAACGTCCTTTATTCTTGACAAGTAATTTAATTCTATGATAATCTTAATTAAGATAGATTATCTAAAAGAGGCTCGTTCTAGTGAACGGGCTTTTATAAAAAATATGGACACAAAACCATTTATATCAGCAATAGAACAAATTTGCGAAGAAAAAGGTATTTCTGAAAAAAAAGTTTTAGAAACTGTTGAAATGGCCTTATCGGCTGCCTATAGGAAAGAATACGATCGCAAAGGACAAAATATTAAAATAAAATTTGATTTAAAAACCGGACAAATGGAAGTTTTCCAGGTAAAGTTAGTCGTTGATAAAACAATGCTTAAGCCAGAAACAGAAGAAAATGAAGAAATAGAGAAAGAAGAAGAATTTGCCACAGGCGGAGAAGAAGAAAGAAAGATTAGATTTAATCCAGAAAAGCACATTATGATTGAAGATGCCAAAAAAAAATCTAAACCAGGAGATGAAATAGAATATCCATTAGAAGTCGCTTATGATTTTGGAAGAATTGCAGCTCAAACAGCAAAGCAAGTTATTATTCAACGAATACGCGAAGCTGAAAGAGATGCTATCTATGATGAGTATAAAGAAAAAGAAGGTCAAATCGTAAGTGGAGTAGTTCAAAGAGTAGAAAAAGGAAATGTTTTTCTTGATATAGGAAAAACAACAGGCGCTCTATTTTTTGAAGAACAAATTCCTAGAGAAAATTATAGAATAGGACAGCGTTTAAAGGCTTATATATTAGAAGTTCAAAAAAATTCTCACGGGCCATCAATAATTCTTTCCCGTGCTCATCCTAAAATGGTAAGTCATTTATTTGAATTAGAAGTTCCTGAAATTTCTTCTGGAACAGTAGAAATAAAATCAATTGCCAGAGAGGCTGGTTCTCGTTCTAAAATTGCTGTTGCTTCTACCGAAGAACGAGTTGATCCAATTGGATCAATGATAGGACAAAAAGGAACTAGAGTCCAAGCAGTTATTAATGAATTAGCAGGAGAAAAAATAGATATTATTGAATGGTCAGAAGATCCTATTAAATTTTTAAGTCAATCACTTTCTCCAGCAAAAGTTAATGATGTGAAAATAGATAAAACAAGAAATGAAGCTAAAGTAATTGTACCTGAAGATCAATTATCATTAGCTATTGGAATTAAGGGACAAAATGTAAGACTAGCAGCTAAATTAACTGGATGGAAAATAGATATAGTAGCTCAAGAAGAAAAGAAAAAAACTATTAAAAAGAAGAAAAAGAAAACTGTTAAAAGGAAAGTGACCTTAAAAAAGAAAAAAGAATAAAATAAATATAAATAATAAACAAATGGAAAAATTTTATGAACAATTTAATCGTATATTCTGGAACAATTGTCGGAACTTTAATAGTCGGCTCATTTTTGGGTTATTATACAAGACAAACAATTGCCAAAAAACAAGCTGGAACAATTGAATCTAAATTAAATAAACTAATAAGTCAGGCAAAAGATGAAGCTAAAGGAACCATTATTGAAGCAAAAGAAAAAGCAAATCAAATATTAGAAGAGATTAAGGATCAAGAAAGAGACAGACATAAGCAACTCACATTAATGGAAAAGAGACTGCTCAGAAAAGAGCAAAATATTGATGAAAGAAGTAGTAAACTAGAAGAAGATTATTCAAACTTAAAAATAAAGATTGGCAAGGTTAAAAAGATAAAAGAAGAATTAAACAAGCTTCATGAACAAAGACTTAAAGATTTAGAAAAAATATCTGAGCTTTCACAAGAACAAGCAAAAGAAGAAATATTTGCTATTGCTGAAAAAGAACATCAGCAAAATCTATTAGAACGCTTAAAAAGATTAGAGGAAGATGGCAGAGAAGAGCTAAATAAAAAAGCTCAAAAAATAACTGCTCTGGCCATGCAAAGATACGCTGCTTCTCAAGTAAGCGAAATTACCTCTACATCAGTTAATTTGCCCAATGACGATCTTAAGGGAAGAATAATTGGAAAAGAAGGAAGAAATATAAAAACATTAGAAAAATTAACAGGAGTTGATGTCTTAGTTGACGATACTCCAGGAGCTATTATTATTTCTGGATTTGATCCTGTTAGAAGGCAAATTGCAAAGATAACATTAGAAAAATTATTACTCGACGGAAGAATACAACCAGCAAGAATTGAAGAAACAGTTGAAAAAGCAAAAGAAGAAATAGAAGAAAAAATACAAGAAGCTGGCGAAGCAGCTATTTATGATGTTGGTGTCGCAGGACTTAATCCACAATTAATTAAATTATTAGGCCGTCTTCGTTTTAGAACAAGTTACGGACAAAATGTTCTTTTGCATTCAGTTGAAGTTGCTCATATTGCAGGAGCTATTGCTTCAGAGTTAAAAATTAATGTTGATATAACTAAAAAAGCAGGCATCTTACATGATATTGGAAAAGCAGTTGATCATGAAGTTCAAGGATCTCATGTTGAAATAGGTAGAAAAATACTAAATAAATTCAACGTCAGCGAAGAAGTGATACAGGCGATGCAATCTCATCACGAGGAATATCCTTTTGAAACTCTAGAATCAATTGTTGTCCAAGTTGCTGATGCTATTTCAGGAGCAAGGCCAGGAGCAAGAAAAGATACTTTAGAAGCTTACCTTAAAAGATTAGAAGAATTAGAAAATGTAGCTAATTCCTTTAAGGGAGTTGAAAAATCTTATGCCATTCAGGCAGGAAGAGAAATCAGAGTTTTTGTCCATCCAGATGAAATAGATGATATGGGTGCTCATAAATTAGCTAAAGATATTGCTGATCAAATTCACCAAGAACTAAAATATCCTGGAGAAATAAAAGTAAATGTAATTAGAGAAACAAGAGTAATTGAATACGCAAGATAAAATAAATCAAAAATTCAAAGCACCAAGTCCCAAATAAATTACAAATTCAAAATCCAAATATCTAAAATTGTTTTAGATTTTGATTATTGTAATTTAGAATTTATTTGTTATTTGTAATTTTGGATTTGGAATTTTAAAAAATGAGAATCATTTTTTTTGGGGATATTGTCGGCAAGCCAGGACGTTATGCAATTAAAAAAATACTTCCCAAATGGAAGAAAAAATACCAGCCTGATTTAATTATAGCTAATGGAGAAAACATGGCTCATGGTAGAGGCATGACTGAAAAATGTTTGAAAGAAATCCTAGATGCTGGTATAGATTTTGTTACATCAGGAGATCATATTTTAGACCAAGAAAATACAAACGTTCTTTTAACAAATAAAGAGATTCCTTTAATAAGACCTGCAAACATGCTTAAGAATACTCCAGGAGATGGTTATAGGATAATTCAAGTAAGAACAAAAAAAATACTTATTATCAATCTAATTGGACAGTCCTTTATGAAAGAAGAATATGATAATCCCTTCATAGAGATTAATAAGATATTAGAAAATGAAGAAGACGAAGCAGATATTATTATAATTGACTGGCATGCTGAAACAACAGCAGAAAAAGTATGTATGGGTTGGCATGTAGATGGCAGAGTAACAGCCTTATTAGGCACACATACACATACACCTACAGCTGATACACGTATTCTTCCTAAGGGTACAGCTTTTGTTTCTGACGTTGGTATGGTTGGAATTCAAAATTCAAGTCTTGGAGCTGATAAAGACATTGCTGTGAAAAGGTTCTTGACAGGAAGACATATAAGTTTAAGAATACCAAAAGAAGGAGCCGTAGAAATCAATGCTATTTTATTTGAAACGAATAAATACAATTTAGCGAAAAAGATTGAAAGATTGAAAGAAATAGTTGCATTTTAAAAAATAGCTTGCTAAGATTAAGTAATAGAGCTAAAGTATATAGTAGAGATTAAAATAAAGGTCGAGGTATATAATTAACAAATAATTTAACAATAATATTATGACTAAAGATCAATTAATTGAAGAAGTAGCAAAATGCTGCTGTTCTAAAAAAGAAGCAGGCGAGTGTGTTAACGCAACACTTGATGCAATTACTAGCGCATTATCAAAAGGCCAAAAACTAACTTTAACTGGTTTTGGCACATTCAACGTTTCAAAGAGAGCAGCTAGAATGGGAGTAAATCCACGAACTGGCGAAAAGATTAAAATTAAAGCAACTACAGTTCCTAAGTTTAAAGCAGGAAAATCTCTCAAAGAAGCTGTTAAATAGAAATCTTGTTAGTATAATAAAAGAGCGAAATAAAATTCGCTCTTTTATTATTCCCCCGCCGAGCGGGGTAAATCTGAGCGGGTAGAGGGAGTCGAACCCTCATCGTTTGGTTGGAAACCAAAAATAATAGCCATTATACGATACCCGCCTTCGCTCGCCATAGCGAGCTACGGCGGGGCAATGCCCGCTAGATCGCGACGGCGAGATTCTGGTCGGGGTGACAGGATTTGAACCTGCGATCTCTCGCTCCCAAAGCGAGTGCCTTAGCCGCTAGGCTACACCCCGATATAAGATATAATATCCTAAAACAAATAATCAGTCAATTTAATAATTGGCTTGTCTTTCTTATTAT
>JAHJQT010000010.1 GCA_018819085.1 Patescibacteria group bacterium | reverse complement strand
TCGACTCAAGCCAAAGGAGATAGTTAAAAAACCTTTCTTTCGTAATGAACCAATGGTATGGTCAAGAAGTAAAAAAAAGTGGTATGTCATTACTGAAGATGATGAATGGAAAGAATTTGCCGGAGATGAAGAAGATATAAAGTGGAAAATTGTGAGATAAGTTTTTTTTAATAATTAGAAAGTATTCGGTGTGTTCTAAGAAATCCAAAAAGATAGACAGGCGTGGCCTTACAGAGCTACATCCTTGCGAAGCAAGGTTGTGCGAATAAGGCCGTGCCTGGTTTAGATTTTTTAGGATTTCTCAAGGCACGGCCTCTTGCTCAATATGGCTATAAAAGAAATAGAAACAGAAAAGAATAATTCAGTTCTTAGGCAAAAAGCCAAGAAAGTAAAGCATATTAACTCTAAAATCAAAGAGATTGTTTTGGATATGACTGAGACAATGAAATCAAATGATATAATTGCAGGACTAGCAGCTCCACAATTAGGACATTCTTTACAAATTATTGTTATTAGATTTGATTATAATAAAGGATACATAACATTGATTAATCCTCAAATAACAAAAAACTTTCGTAAAAAAACAGTCATGGAAGAAAACTGCATGAGTGTCCCAGGAATTTCTGTTCTTATTGAACGTTATCATAAAATAATTATTGAAGCACTTGATATTGAAGGTCGTCCTATAAGAATAAAGGCTAAAGGAATCTTAGCAAGAATAATTCAACATGAAATAGACCACTTAAACGGCATTTTAATTACTGATTATAAATAACAATGACTAAAAACAATTTTAAAATTATCTTTATAGGAACTTCAGAATTTGCTGTGTCAGCATTAAAAGCTTTAATTAAAAATAATTATGATATAAAAGCTGTTATTACCTCTCCAGATAAACCAATGGGTAGAAAACAAGAAATTACCCCTACCCCTATTAAACGTGTAGCTAAAGAATATAATTTACCCATTCTTCAACCAGAAAAAATTTTAGATATTAAATCTGAAATAACAAATCTTAAACCTGATTTAATTATTGTATCATCTTATGGAAAAATAATTCCAAAAAGTATTTTAGATATTCCCCTATTAGAATGTCTTAACATTCATCCTTCTCTTTTACCAAAGTACAGAGGATCCTCTCCTATCCAAACAGCAATCCTTAATGGAGATAAAACAACTGGAATAACAATTATGCTTATGGATGAAAAAATGGATCATGGACCAATTGTCTCTCAAATGAAAATAGATATTGAACCAAGTGAAAATTATAAGGATTTAGAAAAAAGATTATCTCAAGAGTCAGGTAGTTTTTTAATAAAAATATTACCTCAATATTTAAATAATAAGATTAAACCTCAGATACAAAATGAAAGCGAAGCCAGCTACACAAAAATATTATCTCGAGAACAAGGAGAGATTGATTTAAATAAAAGTGCAAAAGAAATTGAAAGAATGATTAAAGCATTTTATCCATGGCCTGGAACTTGGTTTTATTTAAATAAAAAAAGAATAAAAATAATTAAAGCAAAAACAAGCATAAAGAAACAGGAAACAAGCATAAAGACAGGAAAAGATTTTCTTATACTTGAACTTGTCCAGCCAGAAGGTAAAAAAACAATGACTGGCGAAGAATTTTTTAGAGGATATAAAAAGCAACTTGACCTTAAAAAAATTATCTGATAATCTATTAACATGGAAAATCAAGAGAATAAACTATACCATTTAACTTGTTTATTTGATACCTCTACTAATACAGAAAAAATCAATCAAATAATAGAGGAAACAAGACAAATAATTACTTCAAATGAAGGAACTACTTTAGAAAGGAATTATTCGTCAGAACCAATAAAGAAAAATTTAGCTTATCCAATGAAAAAACAAAATGAGGCTTTTTATTGGGATTTTAACTTCTCTCTTTCTCCAAAGATAATTAGCAAATTAGAACAGACATTAAGACATAAAAAAAGTATTATCCGCTATATTGTGACCAATAGAAAAGAATTAAAGAAAAAAATAGTTAAAAAACCTATAGATTTTAAAATAATTGATAAAATAGAGCCATTACCTGATGAAGTAATAGAAAAAACTCCCAAGAAAGAAGAACCAAAATCTATTAAAGAAAAAATAAAAATTGAAGATTTAGATAAAAAATTAGAAGAAATACTTAATCAATAAAAATAAAAAATAAAATTATGAATTTTAATAAAGCAATCGTTGCTGGAAACTTAACTAGAGACCCCGAAATAAGAAGTATGCAAAATGGACAACAGGTCGCTAATTTAGGTATAGCTAGCAATAGATATTACAATGACCAACAAGGAAACAGACAAGAAAAAACTGAATTCCACAATATTGTCGCTTTTGGTAAATTAGCTGATATTTGCGCTAAATATCTAAAAAAAGGAACTCTTGTCTTAGTTGAAGGCCGATTACAAACAAGTAATTGGGAAGGTAAAGATGGCGTTAAAAGATATAAAACTGAAATAATTATGGAATCTATGCAAATGGGACCCCGTAGAGATGGTTCAGGCGCAGAAAGACAATCACAAAGTCAAGAAAGACCTGAACAATCCCCTATATCACAAGATGAGATACCAGTGATTGAAGCAGAAGAAATGATAATAGAAGATCAAGGTCCAGAAAAAGAAAAAGTTGACGTAAAGGATATACCATTTTAGTAAATCCAAAATTTAAAATAATAAATCACAAATAAATTAAAATTATTAAATCCAAAATTCAAGAAAATAATTAGGTTTTGTATTTTATATTTTGAACGTTATAATTTATTTGGAATTTGAGATTTTTAATTTATAATTTATCTATATGAAACATTGTTATTTTTGCCAAGAAAAATTAGAGGAAGTTGATTATAAGAATACTGATTT
>JAHJQT010000060.1 GCA_018819085.1 Patescibacteria group bacterium | reverse complement strand
ATTGTTTGAAATGAGAAATCCTAAAAATCTGAAATAGGCACGGCCTTATTCGCACAACCTTGCTACGCAAGGATGTAGCTCTGTAAGGCCGTGCCTACCCATCTTTTTGGATTTCTTAGAAGACATATATTTGTGCCTGGTCAGATTTCTTAAAGGCACTCTACTCCTGTCTATATTGCAGTGCCTCGGCCATATGCGAGGCACTTATTTCCTCAATCCCCTGCAAATCAGCAATTGTCCGAGCAATCTTAATCATTTTAAAATAAGAACGCGCTGAAAATTGAAAAATATTCGCAGCCTGTCTAAGTATCCCTTCCACATCCTTGGGTAAAGGACAATATTCTTTAATATCCTTATTACTCATTTCAGCATTACTGCATATATATTTTCCCTTAAACCTCTTTTGCTGAATTTTCCGCGCTTTACAAACCCGTTCCCTAATTAACTCTGAACTCTCCAAAAACTTAACAGCTCTTTTATCTTGAGCCAATTCATCAATATCAACTACAGGAACTTTAATATGTAAGTCAATTCTATCTAAAATAGGACCTGAGATCTTTTTAGTATATCTTTTAATTTCTTTTATATTACAAGAACATTCTTTTTTAGGATGATTTAAATAACCACAAGGACATGGATTTGCTGAAGCAATTAAAATAAATCTGGCTGGATATTTTACGCTTGCCTTAGCCCTAGAAATAGTTACAACTCCATCTTCCAATGGCTGACGTAAAGATTCTAAAACAGAACGTGGAAATTCATTGAATTCATCTAAAAAAAGAACTCCCCGATGAGCCAAACTAATTTCGCCTGGCTGAGGATTAGTTCCCCCTCCAACTAAACCAGCTAAAGAAGTGGAATGATGCGGCGACCTGAAAGAACGTATTTTTATCATTGAAGCGCCAGGTGGAATATTCCCGCTCGCAGAATAAATTTTAGTCACTTCCAATGATTCTTGCTCGCTTAATAAAGGCAATATTCCAGGTAAAGCCCGAGCTAACATTGTTTTGCCAGAACCAGGACTTCCAACCATAATGACATTATGACCTCCAGCTGCAGCTATTTCCATAGCTCTTTTTGCCTGTTCCTGCCCTAAAACCTCCATCATATCAAACTCGCTATCGCCTAAATTAAGATTGTCTAATTTTCTAAATTCTGCTTTAATAATTTTCTGGCGATCAAATAAATGAGCTAATAATTGAGAAAGGCGTTCAGTCGGATAAACATTAATTGATGGAAAAACTGTTGCCTCATTTACAGAGTCCTTCGGCAGAAAAATATTCTTAAAGCCATGTTCTTTTGCAAATAAAGCCAAAAGAAAAGCGCCCTTGGTATGGCGCAATGATCCATCAAATGATAATTCTCCAAAAAACAATGATTTTTCTGGAATTGGGAAATCAGCTATAGCTGATAAAATTCCGATGGCGATTGGCAAGTCATAAAAAGAGCCCTCTTTAGGGATATCAGCTGGAGCTAAATTAACTGTAATTTTCTTGGACGGAAACTCCATTCCAGAATTAACAATGGCCGCTTTTACCCTTTCTTTACTTTCAGCTATGGCTTTGCCAGGCAAACCCACAATTTCAAATCCAGGCAATCCCCGACTCGCCACATTAACTTCCACATCAACTGGCAATATTTCTAATCCAGAAAATAAAACCGATGGTATTTTAGTTAACATAAGAGTAAAATTTTTAATTTTAAATTTTTAATTTTATAAATAATTTTTTAATAATTAAATTTTTAAACACTATTTACATCCTTTGGATATCTTGGCAAAAATTAATGTTAATTCATGAGCTTCTTGCCATAATTTTCTACATTCATCTTTCTTATCTAAATTAGCAGCAGCAATCATTCTTAACCAATGCTTTGTCTCATTTGATTCTTTTCTAGAAATATAAATCTTATTTTTAAAATCTCTTTTAGAACTAGCGCCATTAGCCTCCATATAATTTGCGCCAATACTTGTTGATGATTTAATTATTTGATTTATTAATAGACGATTAATTTCATCTTTTTTTATAGTTTTAGCAAAACATATAATATTTTCTCCAAACTTAGCAGTTCTTTCCTCAAGATCATATTGCATAGTTTAAACATTAAAAATTAAGATTTATTTAAAAATTACAAAATTAAAAATTAAAAATTTTCCTACTTCTTATTATAATACTTCCCTTGCTTTATCTCAACCAGTCCCTGCATCTCCATCATTGATAATTTAACACTTAATTCAGAAACAGGTATTTCTAAATCACGTGATAATTCATCTATCCCAAACGGCTCCCGCTCTAATAAATCAAGAATATTTTTTTCTACTCCAATCAAGGCCGTGCCTCTCAAGCACAACCTTCCGCCCTCCGAGCGTAAGGATGTAGCTTTCGACGCACGGCCTTTTACATCAACTCTTAAGTCAGAAGAGGCTTGTCCTGTAAAATGATGTCCCTTGAGCACAAGGGCGTCATTTTCAGGACGACGCCTCTGGGTTAAACCTCGAAACCACCTCAAAATATCCTGCGCGCTTGTCACCATCTCCGCGCCTTGTTTAATAAGCATATTAGTCCCGATAGAAACACTGCTTGTAATCGGTCCAGGCACCGCAAAAATCTTTCTCTTAAACTTCTTAGCTAAATTGGCCGTAATTAAAGAACCGCTTTTCTCTCCCGCCTCAATAACCAAAACAGCCTTTGATAATCCAGCCACAATCCTATTTCTTCGCGGATAAGTCCACAAAGCCGGCGCCATATCGCCTTCATATTCAGAAATGATCATGCCATTATTTTCTATAATCTCATTATAAAGGTCTTCTTGGTCTTCAGGACTAATCCTGTCAATCCCGCAAGGCATTACTGCGATTGTCCGTCCTCCAACCTTTAAAGCTGTTTTATGCGCCACTGCATCACCTCCATACATAAAACCGGAAACAATTGTGATTCCGGCGCTGGCGACTTGCCCGACTATCCTTTCAATCACCTGTTGCCCATAATGCGTCAACTTCCTACTCCCCACCACCGCCAAACAATTATCAAAAAGATGGACAGGAATAGGCCGTGCGTTAGAAAGATGAGCAGGCACGTGCCTTACAGAGCTACATCCTTGCGTAGCAAGGTTGTGCGAATAAGGCCGTGCCTGGTTAGATTTCTTAAATCGCACCTTATAATACAACTGCTTCGGCGCATCTTTCCCAATCTGCCTTAATAATTCAGGATACTCTTCATCATCTTTATAAATAACATTAGACATATTTTTTAAACTTGACATAATTTTTCAATATTATAAAATGATATTAACATGACAATAACACCAAAACAATTTAATCAATTAGCTACCAAAGATGATCTTAAAAAATTAGAAAGTAGATTAGCTTCTAAAAAAGACTTTAATAAAGTTCTAAACGCAGTTGATGGATTAGCTAAACGATTTGATACAATTGAAACCGAATCTAAAATGGACAAATTAGCTCACGACCGCATGCAAAAACAAATTGATAAATTAGAATTAAAAACAACACCGTAATCTTAAATTGTAAATAACATTTTGCATAATTATTATCCCCAAAAATTACTTGACAAAATATTACAATTTGCTATACTTTTAATAAATCCTCGGCCGAAGTTTATAAGCTTCAACCTAGCGGAGGATTTTTTTATTTTAATGGAAAACAAGATAAAAAATATTTCCTGCCATTTTTTTTATTTTCCTTGATTTGAACAAAAAATATCTCCTTCTCTTTCGTCTGCCCAATAAAACGATGCAATATCTCATTCCTATTATCAACATTTT
>JAHJQT010000059.1 GCA_018819085.1 Patescibacteria group bacterium | reverse complement strand
GTTGATTTGCTGCTCGACGAGTTTGGCCTGTTCAATTCCCAATTTGACCAGCGTCTGCTCCGTCTGTTTGATCTGTGCTCGAAGATCGTCCCTTTCCTTCGTCAGTCTAACGGTCTCTGCCGGCCAGTCTCGGATTTTCTTTATCAGACCGATTTCCTTTTTCGTGCCATGGACTTTGATTTTAGTCAGTTGGTTCGCTGCTTTTAAAAAGAGCTGATAGGCCTTCGTCCAGACCTTTCTCGAGCGACCTTCAAGCTGAATCAGTCTTTCTAGCTGGCGTTTGGCCTTTTTTATTTCCCGCTCCAAAACAAGAACGTTCGTTACAGGTCTCATATTCCACCTCCTTGTCAATGTGCGTTTACCACGACACCCTCATGGCAGGGATTACCAATCTATTTTGGTAGTATTAAAGACTAACATGTGTACCTAAAAAAAGTCAAGTAGTTGAGCCATCATTAAAAATTTATTGTATCCCTCCTATTCTTTTGCTTTGACGGCTGTAAATTTAGTGCTGACTATTTTCCCTTGCATTTGAGCTAGTTTTTCCTCTGAGAAAATGGGAGAAAATTTTTTACCAGGACAACTTGCCATTTCATCTAATTCTTTTGGTCCAAGAATATGATGAGCTACAACTTTAAGCCGGCTAAAGCCTGCATCCTGAACTATTTTAAAATATTCGTCTTCTGGCATTGCTCCTCCAGTACATCCTGCCCAAATTGACTGAAAGTACTCACGAATTTTAGGGTCGACATCTCCTATGGTAACGATGTCAGAAATAGCCAGACGGCCGCCAGGTTTTAGAATATCAAAGACCTGCTTGTAGACACAGGGCTTGCAAGGGCAAAGGTTAATCACGCAATTAGATATCACCACATCAGCAATATTGTCTGGAACCTGAGGATTTTCTATATCCAGCAGAATAAACTCGGCTCCACCAGATAAACCAGCTTCCTTCATTACCTGTTTTGCTCTTTCAATCATATGGGGGGCAAAGTCTATTCCAATTACCTTCCCAGTTGGCCCCACTTTGTGAGCTGCCAAAACAAGATCAATGCCGCCACCTGAACCAAAATCAGCAACCACCTCGCCTGGCTGGAGATTAGCAAAGCTAACAGGATTCCCACAACCTCGAGAGAGGTTAATAGCCAACTTGGAACTTAAAGCAAGATCTTCTTGGCTGTAAAGTCCATGTTCTAAAGCAAAGCTTTCAGTGCTTTTCCCTACTAAGGGACAACAACCCTCAGCTGAGCCGCCTTCTTTGGCAAATTCATCATAGCGTGTTTTAACTTGTTGCTTGATTTCTTTTTCGCTGAGTTTCTTAATGAAAACTGCGTTTTTTGGAGAAGCCGTTTTTTCCGGCTCTCCGCCACAACATGATTTTTTCGCTGTGTTCATATATTTAATGTTAACATATTTAATGTTAATTTAATAATTAGTAATGAAAATTTTTTCTGATTTGGCGGCAAATTCCTTTATATTTTAACAAGCTCTACTCTTTTTTCCAAAACAACAAACAAAAAGGCCGAGATTACTGCCATGATACTTCCAAAGATAAATGGCACGCTAACGCCAATATAAGTCCAAAGCAACCCGGCGATAAGAGAAGCAAAAAAAATGTACAGACCGATTGTGGTCTGATAAACACCAAAGGCCGTACCTGTCTTTTCTTGGGGAACTAAATTAGAAATGTAGGCTTTCCCCACTCTTTCGGTGAGTGCCATATACATTCCGTAAGCCGGGAAAAGAAGCCAAAGGAAAAGACTGGAATGTGCCAGACCGAAAAAAAGATATACAGCGGAAAAAAGCAAAAAGCCAGTTAAAAGCACTTTTTTAGGTCCGATTTTATCAGCAATAATTCCGGCAGGCATTGAAAAAATGGCGTAAGTAAAATTGAAAAGAACATACAAAGCTACAACTAAGACCACCGATAAACCCAAATTTTGCGCTCGCAAAATTAAAAAAGCGTCTGAACTATTGCCCAGGGCAAAAATGAAACTGATCAATAAAAAAATCTTAAAAGAAGGGTCAAGGTTATGCCAATTAAAATGAAAGGTAGGGGAAGAATTTGCTTCTTTTTTCCTTTCTTTCACAAAAAAGAGCAACAAGAGAATTCCAATAAAAGCTGGGATAAAGGCGAGAAAGAAGATTAAGCGAAAATTATTATCCAAAAAATGAATCGCCAAAATAGCAATCATTGGCCCGACCACTGCTCCCAAAGTATCAAGTGTCCGATGAAAACCAAATGATCTTCCTCGAACTGAGTTTTCAGAGTTTTCGGCAATCAAAGCATCTCTAGCTAAATTTCGCGTTTCTTTCCCAAACCTGTCAATAAATCGAGCAATCAAAACAAACGGCCAACTAAAAGCCAAGCTTAAAAGTATTTTAGAAATTGCTGAAAATGAGTAACCCGCAACAATAAAAGGTTTTCTCTTTTGAAATTTATCAGAGAGCCAGCCAGAGATAACTTTTAGAATACTGGCGGTTGATTCCGCAATGCCTTCTATTAAACCGACAATAGCTACTGGCGCACCTAAAACACTGGTGAGAAAAATCGGAACAATGGGATAAATCATCTTTGAGGCCACATCATTAAAAAAACTCACCAGTCCCAAAACAAAAACATTTTTAGAAATACCAAATTTATTTTTCATAAAGTTTATTTCATTAAATCATCGATACCAATGCCCAAACCCTTGGCAATCTTCATAACCGTTTGAATAGAGGGCTTTGTAATAACATTTGTTTCAATTTTGGTCAGTGTTGTATAGGGAAGATCAGCTTTTCTTGCTAACTCGTCCTGCGTTAATCCTTGCTTATTCCTAAGCTGTTTTATCTTATTCCCAATTGTTTCGTTATTGTTTTGACTTTTCATAGTTTCCTAAGTATGATAGTATAAGTATGGGTGCTTATCTAACCCTTCATAAATATGATAACAAATAAAATGAAAGTAGTCCAATTAAAAATGAGGGAAGCCCGCTTTTGGCCCAAAATGAAGTTCGAGACGATATTTTTTCAGGTTCTTTGGCAGTTTTTCAATCCGAAAGGGTCGCTTCTGCGTGCGGGCGGAGAGGGTGGGATTCGAACCCACGGTGACATTGCTGCCACAATAGTTTTCAAGACTATCCGATTAAGCCACTTTCGTACCTCTCCATAATAAAATATTTAGTTTTTAATTGGCGGAGGAGGTGGGACTCGAACCCACAAACCCCGAAGGGTTACACCTTAGCAGGGTGCTGGCTTACCAATTCGCCGCACTCCTCCTTGTTTCTACTTTACCATTCTCAAAAATCATAGTCAATAAAAAAAACAGGCCAACTGCGTTGAGTTGGTCTGTTTCATCTTTTGTTATGCCAAGATTGTTTTTACACGATCTATAGCGTCTTGTACTGTAACAATTGCTTCTGCGTCTTCATCTCTGATTGATATGTCAAATTCTTCCTCCATGGCCATAATCAGTTCTACTTGATCTAGCGAATCTGCGCCTAAATCGTCCAAAAATGAAGCCTCTGGGACGACCTCTTCTTCCTCTACTTCCAATTGTTCGCAGATAATTTTCTTTATTTTCCCTTCAATATCTGCCATTGTCCGTACCTCCATTATTTTATTGTTAATGATGCATTAATCCTAACGATATAATCCAGATTAGTCAATCATCCTTTTGTTAAAACCAATCCCCAGATTTGTTTTGGTTTATCCATAGTGCACATAGTTGCTAATTAATATATATATGATAAAATATATATTATGGATGAACAAAACCAACCTAATAAAATAAATTTCCTGAATCAAGATGGTATCAAGTCAGACATTCAGAAAGATTTTCCAGAAATACCTAATAAAACAGGTTTGCCTAAATGGCTTACTATTCTAATTACAGTTTTAGTCATAGCTATCATAGGGATAGGTGGTTATTTTGTATATAGTTATTATTTTAATTCTGAAGAACCAGTTGCTTGTACAGAAGAAGCTAGAGTATGTCCAGATGGTTCTTCTGTTGGTAGAATCGCTCCAAATTGTGAATTTGCAGAATGTTCGGAGGTTGTTGATCCTACAGCTGACTGGCAGACCTATAGGAATGAATCTGCGAAATTTGAAATAAAATATCCCAAAGATTGGAGCCATAGTAATGAAATGCCGGTTTATGGTATTGGATACGAAGTTTTTGTAGGATCGTTTTTTAAAAATGGCGAAAAAATTTGTGGATTGGACATAAGTTCGTATAGCACTGAAAAATTTGAAAATAGTTTAAAAAGTTGGTACCAAGAATACGAAACTCTTTTGTCTCAAGGAACTAAAGTAGATATAAATGGAATTTCTGCTATTAGAGTACCAACTCGTCCCGAATATTTCATGTATAATTATTGGGTTGAAAGAAAAGATGAAAAATATTATTCTTTTGATATCGGTATCTCTGTCCAAAAGGTAATAACCAATGAAGATAATGTCAATGTCGTTATGCCGGGAGACGAGTTTTATGTCGAATGTTCAGATACATTTGACCAAATTCTCTCCACTTTCAAATTTATTGATTGAAAAATAAACAGTATTTTAGATAATAAAAACCTGTTTTAATTAGCAGGTTTTTTGTTTTAGTTCGTTTAAGTGTCTTAAAAGAAATCTGAAAAGGCACGGCCTTATTCGCACAACCTTGCTTCGCAAGGATGTAGCTCTGTAAGGCCGTGCCTGTCCATCTTTCTAAGACACGAGCTTTTTCAATCTTTTATTAAAACCAATCCCCAGATTTGTTTTGGTTTAAGAATATTTAATGTCCTAGCAGCTTCTTTTAAAGTTGCACTTGTTGTGGAGATGTCGTCAACGAGGATGAGGGTTTTGTTTTTAAAATCATTATCGAGGCCGTGCCTCTCAAGCACACCCTTCCGCCCTCCGAGCGTAAGGGATGTAGCTTTCGACGCACGGCCTCTTAAATCAAAAATATTATAAACGTTTTGTCTTCTTTGAAAAGCTTTTTGAATTTTAGCTTGAGGTAGGTTATTTTTAGTTCTTATTAAAAGATTATTTATTACAGGAATATTTAATTCTTTACTAATTTCTTCAGCCAAAAGCTCTGCTTGATTAAAACCTCTCCAACGGAGACGCTTAGGATGTAATGGAATTGGAATAAGAATAATTTTTTTTAAATTATTTTTTTTAATATCTTTAATTAATTTATTGATCATTAATTGTCCAAGTGGTTTAGATAGGTCTTTTATAAAATTATATTTATACCTATATATCATCTGTTTGAGCAATTCATCGTCATTACAACCAACAACTAATGTTTTCTTTAAAATATCAGCTTTATCAAAATAATATTTTTCATTCATCTTTATTTTCTCAAAACAAGAAGAACAGATAAATTTACCTTCTTGTCTGCAACCAAGGCAATAAATAGGGAATAATAAATTAATAATAGTTTTCCACATATGACGATTCTTTTTCTTCTTAATTTATGATATAATTTGAAATAAGCAAAGGCAAGGTAAATATAATTACTAAAGTGTTTTTATTTAAAAAAAAGCAAAAAAATTATTTAGGAATTGACATCAGTGCTTCAGCAATAAAATTAGTTGAATTAGAAAAAAAAGATGAAAGATATAGTTTGAAGAATTACGCAGTTTTTTCTTTAAAAGAATATTTTAAAAAAAAGGATAAAAAAGATAATCTTAAGCTCGCTAATCTTCCTAATGAAGAAGTAGCTGAAATAATAAAAAGGGCTATTAATTCTGCAAAGATTGAATCTCGTAATGCCTATCTTTCTGTTCCTGTATATTCTAGTTTCTCTACTTTGGTTGATTTTCCAATTATGTCTGAAAAAGAAATTGCTTCTTCAATTGCTTTTGAAGCAAGAAAGTATATTCCTGTCCCTATTTCTGAAGTTGTTTTAGATTGGAGTGTTGTTAGTTCGCAAAAGTCGAATTCAGATAAAGAATCAAAACATAAACTTTTGGATTCTTCTGGAAGTAAAATTCCAAAACAAGTTTCTAAACAAGAAATTTTACTTATTGCTGTTCCGAAAGAGATTATTAATAATTATAATAAGATAATTAATTTAGCAGGGTTAGAATTAAAAGCGATAGAAGAGGAAACTTTTAGTTTGAGTCGTTCTTTAATGGGTAATGATAAGACTCTTACTCTTTTAGTTGATGCTGGTTTTCGCTCTATTAATGTTAGTATTATTGATAATGGATACATTAAATTAACTCATAATTTGGAAATGGGTGGTATAAAAATTAATGAAGCTATTGCGAAACACATGAATTTAAGTTTAGAAGAAGCGGAAGAGATTAAAATTAAATTATCAAACAATGAATTAACTGATGCGCATAGTGCTAGATTAAGGGAAATTATTAATTCAGTTTTAAAAATTATTATTATAGAGATAAGGAAAATAATTAATACATATCAAGTTAAGTATAATAAGAAAATAGAGAAATGTATTTTAACTGGAGGTGGTTTTGAGTTAGTTGGATTTATTGACTATTTTAACAGCGAATTATCTTTAGATACTTCTTTAGGTGATCCGTTTGCGAGAATAATTTATCCCTCTTCACTAAAACCGGCTATAAAAGAATTAGGTCCTTCGTTGTCAGTAGCAGTTGGACTTGCTATGAGAGAAGAATAGTTTTAATTTTTTATTTCATTTTATGGACATCAAGTTAATGCCAGAAAAATATCATAAAAGTTCTAAAAAGGTAAGTCTTTTTAGAGATGGTTTTACTATTGATTCTGATCATTTATTGTTATTTTCTTTATCATTATTATTGTTAATAATTATTCTTTGTTTAGGATTGTGGGGATATAAGATATATTTATCTCGTGATATAGATACATCAATTACAGAAATAGAAGAATTGCAAAGTCAAAGAAATTTTGAATTAGAAGCTAGTTTTGCAAACTTAAAAATAAAAATAGAAGATTTTAAACAGATTGCAAAGGTTCATGTTTATCCTTCTAAGATTTTTAAAATATTGGAAGAATTAACAATTCCACAGATTAAATTTATTGGACTAGATGTTAACTTATTAGAAGCAGAATTAGTTCTTGAAACAGAATCAATTGATTATAATACTTTAGCGAAGCAGATTGTTGTTTTAGAAGATGATTCTCGTATAAAAAATGTAGATCTTTCTGGAGTAAATTTAGATGATTCTGGAAAGGTCAATTCTAATTTAAAAATAAAAATAGATTCTGATTTTTTGTATTCTGAATAATTATGAGTAAAAAAAATATCATCGCTGCAATTAGTTTCATTATTAGTCTGGCTTTAATGTTTGTTTTTATTTTCCCCTTATTCTCTTCAGTAAAGGTGATGTATTTAGATTTAAGTCAAAAGCGCCAGGAAATAGAGAAATTAAAAGAACTTTTAGATAAAGTTGAAAAAATAAGTCAAAATTATAATAATGTATCTGAAGAGGTTGAAAAAATTCTTTTGGCCTTACCTGAAGAAAAAGATCTTCCTCAGTTACTGGTCCAATTTGAAAAACTAGCATTAAATAACGGTCTTTTATTGGAATCAATAGAATTTGGAGAAATTAGTAAAAAAGAAAAAAAGGATTTTATTAGAAATATTGAGGATTATAATGAATTAAATGAATCGAAGAAAATACTTTTTACATTTCCAAATTCATTTATTTCAATCAAGATAGTCGGTTCTTACAGTGCTTTTACTAATTATATTGATGCATTAGAAAAAAATGTACGTTCTATGGATATTTATTCAATCAAATTTGACAGCGATAATGCAATGCGAAATTTATTTGGTGATTCAGGAATTTTTGAATTTAATTTAGGTATAAACGTTTATTATAAATAAATATGAATTTTAATAATTTTCTCAAAGACAGTTTATCTCTTTTTAAAGAAAAAAAACAAAAAATCATGATAATTATTTTATTCCTTATAATCATCATCATTATTTTTGTTGTTTATTTTGGCATTTCTAATTCTTCAAAATACAATAGTCCTTCAAATTCTGTTTCAGAAGAAAATAGATTATATCTACTTGATAAAACTATAAATGAAATAAGTTTTGATGTTAATTTTTTAGATTATTTGGAAGATCTTAATATTTATGGAGTACGGCCTTCTGGAGAAATTGAAAAAGGCACAACTAATCCTTTTTAGTAAAATTAAAGTTATGGTTGCTAATAAAAAAAATATAAAAAAAGAAATTAAAATAACCGAAGAAGAAATAAAGTTTCCTTTTATAAATTTACTAGGGAAAGAAATTCCTAAGGAGGTTTTAAAAGAAATTCCTGAGGAAGCGGCTGTTTTTTATAGATTTGTTCCTATAGCAAAAAAAGGAAATTTACTTGAAGTTGGAATGGTTGATCCGAGTGATCTTAAAGCAAAAGAAGCTTTAAGATTTATTACGCGAAGGAATAAGATAGAAAGTAAAATATTTGTTATTTCAGAAGAGGATATTAATAAAGTTTTAAAGCAATATCGAACTCTTGGAGGAGAAGTCAAGAAAGCTCTTAAAGAATTAGATAAAGAATTAGAATCAGACAAAGAGGTTGGTTATAAAAAGGAGAAAGTAGAAGATAGAGTCAGTAGTATTGTTGCTGATGCTCCGATTACTAAAATAGTGGCTGTTATGTTGAAGCATGCTGTTGAAGGCAGAGCGTCTGATATTCATATTGAGGCTGCAAAAGATAGTCTTAAAATTCGTTTTAGAGTTGATGGTATTCTTTACAACAGTCTTATTCTTCCAAAAGATGTCCATTCATCTATAGTTTCAAGAATTAAAATACTTTCTAATTTAAAAATTGATGAAACAAGAATACCTCAAGATGGACGTTTTCATACAATGGTTGGCGGAATTAAGATTGATTTTCGTGTTTCAACTTTACCTACAGCTAATGGAGAAAAAGTTGTTTTAAGAGTTTTAGATCCTAATGTTGGTTTAAAAACTTTTCCTGAGTTAGGATTACATGGATATAATTTAAAAACATTAGAAAGTACTATTAAAAAACCTTTTGGGATGATTTTAATAACTGGTCCTACTGGGTCTGGGAAAACAACAACACTTTATTCTATTTTAAACAAATTAAATCAAGAAGCGGTTAATATTGTAAGCTTAGAAGATCCTGTTGAATATTTTATTGAAGGAATTAATCAATCTCAAATTAGACCAGAAATAGATTATAGTTTTGCTTCAGGGTTAAGGCATATTCTTAGACAGGATCCTGATATTATAATGGTAGGAGAAATAAGAGATGAAGAAACAGCTAGCTTAGCAATACATGCTTCCTTAACAGGACATATTCTTCTTTCTACTTTGCATACTAATGACGCATCTGGAGTTGTTCCACGCTTGATAGATTTAAATATAAATTCTTTTCTTTTGCCTAATGCTTTAAATTTATCTATTGCACAGCGATTAGTAAGGCGTCTTTGTGATAAATGTAAAGAAGAAATAGAAGCTCCTCCTGAAATATCTGAAGTAATAGAAAAAGAAATAGAAAAATTAAGTATAGAAAGAAAAAAAGAATTTGAATGGAAAAGACCATTTAAAATTTATAAGAAAAAAGGATGTAGTCTTTGTGGAAATAAAGGGGTAAAAGGTCGAATAGCAATTTATGAAATAATAATTATGACTCCTCAATTAGAAAAAATAATAATAAATAAAGAATTAAGCGATGCTAGTCTAAAAGAAGAAGCTCTAAGACAAGGTATGATAACAATGAAGCAAGACGGAATTTATAAGATTTTACAAGGCGTTGTTTCTTTTGAAGAAGTTATTAGGGTTGTTGAGGAATAATAAAATATGATAAAAAATAAGGGATTTACATTAATTGAACTTCTTGTTGTAGTAGCTATTCTTGGTCTTTTAGCTGCGATAGTTTTATTTAGCGTTGATGGTATTAAATCAAAAAGCCGAGATACGCGCAGAGTTACTGATATAAAATCTATTCAAGAAGGATTAGCAATGTATAATAATAATAATCAAGTATTTCCTATTTTCGATGGATATATTACTGGAAGTGATTCAATGTCAACAGATTTGGAAAGTGATGGTGGTATCAATGGAGTTCCAGCTGATCCTATTAATGATGTAATGGGTGGAGTAACCTATAAATATTATTATCAATCTACACAAGGTAGTGATTATGTGATACAATACTATTTAGAGACAGATTCAATTCAAGGACATCCAGCAGGTCTTAATTCAGTAGGACCATAAATATTAAATTATTATAGATTATGAAAAAAATATTAATTATTGAAGATGATTCATTTCTTAGTGAAATGTACTCAACTAAATTAACTCAAGATGGGTTTGAAGTAGAGGTAGCTGTTGATGGAAAGCAAGGTATGGATAAAATTAAAAATATTAAACCCGATTTAGTTCTTTTGGATATTGTGTTACCTAAGATGGATGGATTTGAAATATTAGAAAATACTAAAAAAGATAAAGAACTGCAAGATATTCCAATAATTCTTTTGACAAATCTTGGTCAAAAAAATGAAATAGAAAAAGGTCTTTCTTTGGGAGCTGATGAATATATTATAAAAGCTCATTTTACACCAACAGCTGTTGTAGCCAAGGTAAAAGAGGTCTTAAAATCAAAAAATAATGAATGATTATAAAAAAGAACTTGAAAAAATACTTGATATAGCAATAGAAAATGACGCTACAGATATACATCTTTCTCCTGGCAAACAACCATTTTATAGAATAAACGGTTCATTAACTCATTTAGGGAAAGGTTCTGATTTAATGGAAGAAGATACTAAAGGTTTTGCATTTAGTATTCTTTCAGAAGAAAATAAAGAAAAATTTTTAAGTCAGAGGGATATTGATTTATCTTTTGGATATAAAGATAAAGCTCGTTTTAGGGTTAATGCCTATCATCAAATGGGTAATATCAGCGTAAGCTTAAGATTAATTCCTAAAAAAATAAGGACGATTGAAGAGTTAAGTTTACCGCAAATTTGTTATCAATTTGCTAAAGCTACACAAGGATTCTTTTTAATGGTTGGACCTTCAGGTCATGGAAAATCTGCTGCCTTAGCAGCTATGATTGATGAAATAAATCATAATCGTTATGATCATATTGTGACTATTGAAGATCCTGTTGAATATATTTTTAAGCAAGATAAATGTCTTATTGATCAGAGAGAAGTTGGACAAGATGTTCAAAATTTTCATCGTGGACTTAGAGAAGTTTTTAGACAAGATCCTGATGTTATTATGATTGGAGAGATGCGTGATCCTGAAACAATTAGCAGTGCTGTAACAGCAGC
This sequence comes from Patescibacteria group bacterium, assembly GCA_018819085.1. Taxonomy (GTDB): domain Bacteria; phylum Patescibacteriota; class Minisyncoccia; order Portnoybacterales; family UBA2143; genus JAHJQT01. The sequence goes on along the minus strand of JAHJQT010000059.1, from coordinate 40,232 downwards.
TGAAACTGGTCATTTAGTTTTTACTACTTTACATACTAATAATGCTGCACAAACAATAGAGAGAATTATTGATAGTTTTCCACCACACCAACAAAGTCAAATTAGAATGCAATTATCTTCAAATATTCTTGGTATTATTTCTAGACGTCTTATCCCATCTACAGAAGGAAGTGTAATTAACGCTGTTGAAGTAATGGTAGCTAATTCAGCTGTTAGGAATTTGATTCGTGAAGGGAAAACACATCAAATAGATATAGTTATTGAGACTAGTTCAGATCAAGGAATGATTTCATTAAATCGTTCATTAGTTGATTTAGTTGAACGAGGACTTATTTCTAGAGAAAATGCTGAATTAAATTCAAATAATATTTCCGAATTAAAAATATTACTCAATAAATAAATTAATTAATATAATATGAAATTTAATTATTTGGCACGTACAAAAGATGGAGAAACACAAACAGGAACTATAAAAGCTCCTGATCAAACAGCTGCTTTAAAAGTGCTTCACGGTAATGATTTAGTTATTTTAAAGTTAAAATCTTCCGAAAAAGCGTTTTTATTAACAAAACGTATAAAATTTTTTGAAAAAGTTAAAAGGAAAGAAGTTTTTATTTTTTTTAGACAGTTGGCTATTTTAATTGAAGCTGATGTTCCTTTAATTGAGTCTTTAAGAGCTCTTGGCCAACAAACAGATAATCCTGCATTTGAAGAAACTCTTTTTAATATTGCAAACGATGTTGATGGAGGAACTTCTTTTTCAAAAGCATTAGCTAAATATCCAAAAGTTTTTTCAAATTTCTGTGTAAATCTAATTAAAACAGGAGAGGTATCTGGTCGTCTCCAAGAGTCATTAATTTATTTGTCTAATTATCTTGAAAAAGAATATTACCTAGTTTCTAGAGTTAGAGGGGCAATGATTTATCCTGCTTTTATTTTTGCTACATTTATGATTGTTGGTGTTTTAGTTTTAGTTATGGTAATCCCTCAATTAACTTCTATTCTAATTGAAAGCGGACAAGATTTACCAATACCGACTAAAATAATTATCGCTGCGAGTGATTTCGTAAGAGGTTTTGGTTGGATTGTTGTAATTGCACTTTTAATTGGAGGAGGATTTTTATGGAGATATTTAAAGACAAGTAAAGGTAAATTTTTCTGGGATAGGTTGGTATTAAGAATTCCTATTTTTGGAAAAATTCTCCAAAAAACTTATTTAGCAAGATTAGCTGATACTTTATATGCCTTAATAAAAGGAGGCGTTCCTATTATTGAAGGACTAACTATTTCAGGTAATGTTGTTGGTAATATTATTTTTAGAAAGATTCTTGAGAAAGCAAAAGAAGGAGTAAAGGCAGGGAAAAGTATTAGTTCTGAATTAGATAAACATAAACAATTCCCACCATTATTTTGCCAAATGATTAGAACTGGAGAAAAAACAGGAAAATTAAATATGGTTTTAGAAAAATTAAGCGATTTTTATAATAAAGAGGTTGAGAATATAGTAAATAATTTAAGTCAGTTAATAGAACCGGTTTTGATTGTTGTTCTTGCAATAGGAGTAGCTGTTTTAGTATTTGCTGTATTTATGCCTATTTATAATTTAGCAGGAGCATTTTAAAGGTCGGAATTAAGTATTGAATATTAAAATTATATTTAAACGAAAGGGGGTGAAAAAGATGTTAAAGTTTTTTAGTAGAAAAAAAGGTGAAAAAGGTTTTACTTTAATTGAATTATTAGTAGTTATTGCTATTATTGGAATTTTAGCTACTATCGTATTAGTATCATTGAATACTGCTAGAGAAAAAGCTCGTGATACACGCAGAATTGCTGATTTAAGACAAGTAGCATTAGCAAATGAAATGTATTATGATAACCAGAGTACTCCTTCATATCCAGCCACAACTTGGGCGGCAATGGATACTGCTTTAGAAGCTGGTGGTTATATGACTTCAGTACCAACAGATCCAGGGAATAATACTTATTATTATTGTACAACTGATGCAACAGCTGGTTATGTTCTAGCAGCTACATTAGAAAATACTAGTAATCAAGCTTTAGATGATGATATTGACGGAACAGTTCAAGGATGTGCTTGTGCTGATCCAGCATACTGTATTCAGCCATAATAGTTTTTAGAGTTGATTAAGGAACGTCCTTTATTTAAGGACGTTCCTTGTCTTAGATTCATGATATTTTCAATTTATCTTCTTATTTTTATTTTCGGTCTAATAATTGGTAGTTTTCTCAATGTAGTAATTTTTCGGTTAGAAACAGAGAAATCTATTTTTTTTGCTCGTTCTGAATGCCCCAAATGCGGGGCTGTTTTAAAATGCAATGATTTGATTCCAGTTTTAAGTTTTTTAATTCAAAAAGGTAAGTGTCGATATTGTAGTAAGAAAATAAGTTGGCAGTATCCAGTAGTAGAAATAATAACTGCGTTATTATTTCTCTTTGTCATTCTGAGTCAGCAGACGAAGAATCTTTATCTTTTAGATCCTTCACTAACGTTCAGGATGACATTTTATTTAATTATAATTTGTTTTTTAATAATTATTTTTGTTTATGACCTCCGGCATTATATAATTCCTGATAAAATTGTTTTTCCAGCAATAATCATTGGATTAGCATATCGTTTAATCTATATATCAGAAATTGGAAGCTATATTTTATCTGCTTTTATTCCTGCTATTTTTTTCCTAAGTTTAATCCTTATTTCTAAAGGTAAGTGGATGGGTTTAGGTGATGTTAAATTAGCTTTTTTAATGGGGTTAATACTAGGCTGGCCTAATATTTTAATTGCTTTTTTAATTGCTTTTTTCTCTGGAGCAATTGTTGGTATATTTTTAATTTTATTTGGCAAAAAAGGATTTAAATCTCAGATTCCATTTGGCCCATTTTTATCAGGTGCAACGATTTTAGTTATGTTTTTTGGTTCAAAGTTATTCTATTGGTTTGAAGCTTTGCTTTTTTTATAATTTGTTGTTAAAATTAAGTTAATATAAAATAAAAAAAGGAGAATTTAAATTATGAACAAAAAAATATTTATATTTTTATCAATAGCGATTTTTGTCGTGGCAATTGTTATTGCTGGTGGTTATTATTTTTATAAAAATCCTATAGATAATAATTATCAAAATAATAATACTTCACAGAAAACAGATGAACCAATTAATGGAGAATGTGAAGGTGATCAATGTATAGTAGAGACTAATAATATTATTGATGGTGTTTTTCAGAAAACTGAAAATAGTTTATTATACTTTCAACCTAAAGATAAAGATGAAGTAACGTCAATTAAAATAGCAGATGATGCAGTTTTTGCAGAAGTAACTTTTTCGGTAAGTTTTGAAAATATTGGAGAAAAGAGTATTAGTTTAACAGATTTTAATAATGGAGATCAGATTTCAGTTGTTGTGAGATCTAATAGTTCTACTGAAGAAGAAGATGTTGTTGGAATATCTCGCATAATAGTAAAAGGAGCGGTTGTTAGTGCTGACAATCCTAGTATCATTCAAAACAAAGAGATTATTGACGGTGTTTTTCAGAAAATAGAAAGCGGCTTATTATATTTTAAGTCAAATGATAAAGACAATATAAGGTCCATTAAGATGGTAGATGGAATAATTCCAATAGAGATAACTCTTTCTGAAAGTTTTGAAAATGTTGGAGAAAAGAGTATTAGTTTAACAGATTTTAATGATGGAGATTCAATTTCTGTTTTTATTGGCTTTGACGATGTGAATGAAGAAATAGTTTCTAAATTATTGCGCATAGTAGTGCTCGGAGAGAACAATTAATATATGGTAGATTTAAGAAATAATACTATAAGGTTTGTTTTTGATCTTCAGAATTATCCTAAGGAAGCTCTTTATGGAGCAGCTTATGTTTTTCTTGATAAAGCATATTTATTTTTAGATAATAAATCATCTAGAAAAATAGAGGTATCTTTAAAAGGAAAAAATAAATTAAACGAAAAGCAATTAAAAAATCTTAAAGGCGAGTTTTTGAATGAACTTTTAAATTATACTGTCAGAATTAATTTATCTAAGAATAATAGGAAAATAAGGGAGTATATTATTAGTCAGGCATTGTTTTCAGCTTTTGGAGATGATCAAGTTAATAAGGAGGATGAAGTAAAATACGAAGATGATCCTTTAGGTATTGCTATACCATGGGAAGACAAATATGGTGAAAAAACAGAAAAAACAATCAAAAAACAAAACAGGAAAACAGCGTAACAAAAAAGAGAGAATACTGATTAGTTTTAATAAAAACTTATATAATCTTAAATCAATAAAATCAGCTATAAAAGAATATAATAATTTAGCTGATTTTAGCTTTAAGAAAACAAAAAAATATATTCAGGTAGAATTGAGCAATATTGACAAAAGCGTTGAAAAAATAATTAAAGACGAGTTTTGTAATTACGTCTTTTTTTTAATGAGGTCATAAATTAAAAATGTTATCTGACTTAAAAAAAATTAAATATAATAAGCTTGGATTTTTTCGTTTTAAAAAAATAAAAGATAAATATCTTTTAACAAATGATGTTGGTGGTTTTTTATTTTTAACAAAAAAAGAATTTAAAGATTTTTTATCTGATAATTTAGAAAAAGACAAAGAACCATATTTATCCTTAAATAAAAAGAGTTTTATTAAAAAAGATTTAGATTTAACAGAATCAATAGATAAATATCGTTTAAAAAATTCTTTTTTATTCAATGGTCCAAGTTTGCATATTGTTGTTGTCACCTTAAGATGTAATCATAAATGTGTTTATTGTCATGCTAGCGCTCAAGCAATGGACAGGACTGATTTAGATATGGATAAAGAAACAGCTAAAAATGTTGTTGAAAAAATATTTCAAACAACAAGTCCTTTTGTTGCTATTGAATTTCAAGGAGGCGAGCCATTAGTAAATTGGCCAATAGTTAAATTTATCATAGAAGAAGCTTATAAAAAGAATAAAAAGGCTAAAAAAGATTTAGAGATTAGACTAGTTTCCAACTTTTCATTAATGACCGAGGAAAAATTTAAGTATTTGCTTGATAAAAATGTCAGTTTTTGTGTTTCTATAGATGGTCCTGAAAAAGTTCATAATAAGAATCGTCCAATGGTTAAGGGTAATAGCTATTATTATGCAACTAAATGGTCTAAGAAATTTTTTAAATTATATCCGCAATTAAGAAAAAAAGGGTATATTTTCAAAATAGGACTATCTGTAACCATAAGTCGTTTCTCTCTGTCTTATTATAAGGAAATAGTTGATGAGTATATAAAATTAGGTTTTGATGATTTTTATTTAGGAAGACCATTAAATCCTTTTGGACTTCTTAAAGAAAGTTTTAAAAAAATAGGCTATACAGCTGATGAATATATTAATTTTTACAAAAATGCTCTTTCGTATATTATAGGATTAAATCTTAAAGGAAAAAAAGTTAGAGAAAAAGCAGCTGTAACTTTTTTAAAGAAAATTTTAACTGAAAAAGATCCTAACCATTTAGATTTTAGATCTCCTTGTGGAGCAGGAATAGGTCAATTAGCTTATAATTATAACGGTAATGTCTATACTTGCGATGAGGGAAGAATGATGAGTATGATGAACGATGAAAGTTTTTGTTTAGGAAATGTTAAAGAAAATACATATCAGGAAATAGTTGGAAATCCAATAGTGAGAACTTTATGTACTGCTTCTTGTCTTGATGGTTTAGCTGGATGTGATGATTGTGCTTATAAGCCATATTGTGGAATCTGTCCTATTTATAATTATGCTGAACAAGGAAATATTTTTGGACAAATGCCAACCAATGAAAGATGTAAGATCAATAAAGCTATGATTTCTTTCTTATTTGAAAAATTGCAAGATCCAAAAATAAAAGAAATTTTCAAAAAATGGCTTGACAAGTGATAGCCAGTATGCTATTTTATCAACATAAGTATAGTTTTTTCACAATTTTTATATATTTTTAGTTAACTGAAATCTGTAAATCAAGGAGGAAAAATCATGAGAAAGAATCTAATGATAGTAATGACAATAGTAGCTGTAGGAACGTTTCTTACGGCATGTGGTGGTGAACATCTCATTGGTGGCTATTCAGTAGCCGGAATGAATATTCAAATTAGGAGCGGAGGTCCTTCTTCTGGAGGTGCTGGAAACATTAGTTCTAACGCTGTCTATAATCCAGCTCGTGATTCTGGGCCCATCATTGTAACTACTCCCACTTCTTCTATCACAACAGGAGCGAAAGACTTAGTTAGAGAAGTTTTGTTTAAGTCTGAGCAGACATGGAATAAGAGGGACGTGGTGGGATATCTTTCATTATTCCACTCAGAAGCGAAAATTATGGTTGGGCGAGAACAACGAATTGTGACAAAGATGGTTTACACGAAGATGTTTCCAGCCGCATTTGAGGCGGCAGGATTTGTAAAATACGAATCTTTCGAAATCGAAGTTAACGGGTTAACAGCAGAGGTTGATGCTGTAGCATCAATCTCTGCTGAAGGAGGGGATCTCCTTTGGTTAACTAAAGAACTTCATTTAGTAAATCAAAATGGGAAGTGGCTCATAATTGAGTCGACGTTTAACATTTATTTCAAGGGAGACGTTGATCCGCGAGATAGGTCTCGGCCACGTTCAGGAGGAGATACCCCATCTTAAATATTTTCAAGCAAAAAAAATAACAGCCAGGAGAAAATTTTCCTCTGGCTGTTTAAATTTTCAATAATAATTATCCACATGCAATCTATCCTTTATCTATTTTATTTGTTATAATTAAAAAAAGTAAAAACTGCTTCTGTTTTGTAATATTAGATTAATCATTCAATGATAAAAAAAATAAAAATACCTCAGATTAAAAAAGATATCAAGGCTTTTTTAACGAGTGAAGAAGGAAGAATCAATAAAAAAAGTGTTGCTAAAATAGCATTAACTTTTGTGGCCTTAGGTGTTGGTCTAGCTGGAGCAATGAAAGCAGATCCAGCTTCAGCAGCTTGTACTCATGCCTCTCACAGCTCTCATGGATCCCATAGCTCTCACAGTTCTCATGGTTCCCATTCTTCTCATGGTTCCCATAGCTCTCACGGCTCACATGGTTCCCACGGCTCACATGGTTCCCACGGCTCACATGGTTCCCACGGCTCACATGGTTCCCACGGTTCACATGGTTCCCACGGTTCACATGGTTCCCATGGTTCACATGGCTCACACGGATCCCATGGCTCACATAGTTCACACGGATCCCATGGCTCTCATTCGTCATATTAAATATAAAATTTATGAATTTAAAAAATAAAATATTATTATTTATATTAATAGTTGTTTTATTAATGGTTGGTTTATTGGCCAGTTTTTTATATTCGCAAGAAAAATATAATTTTTTTAATAATTCTTCAGACACAACAAAATTAGAAATTAAATCAAATTGCTTAGAAAAAGTTAATAAAATGAGTGATGAGAAATTTATAAAAGAAATAAATAATTCAAATTTTTTTACAGATAAGGAATTAGAAATGATTAATTTTGAAATGGTACGGTATTTATCATGTGAATTAATTAATTATAGAGAAGATTTTGATAAACATATATTTAATGAATTATATAAAAGAACAACATCTTTAATTCAAGAATTAAAAATTTCAGATTATACAAAGGAATATATTCTAAGCATAGATTCATTAGGTGCAATACTTAATAGATATGATGAAAATAATAATAAGATAGGATTATTAAGTGTTCAATATGAATATGCTAATGGCATTGCTTTAATGCCTATAGAAAAAATATGTCCAAATAATAAAATAACAGATTATTTTTTAGAAATTTGTTTAAATTCAGGAGCATTATTACCAGAAAGAAGAAATAAACTTTCTAAAGAAGTGTTTAATGAAGCAGAACGTAGATGTAATAGTCTATGCGAAAATATTATTAGATATAGCAATGATTGGTCTAATTTTGAGAAAGATAATATAGAGTTTCCATGGTCAAACGATGTTGATTTATTAAGTGTTCAATTTTTGATGAGATCATCTTTGGCTTTTCGTGTTGGTGATAAAGAATTAGCTTTAGAATTATGTGATTCTATTCCAGATTTAGATTCAAAAGAAAAATGTAAACATTATGTGATGAGTTTGGATTATATAAATTGTAAAGATTTTGGGTTTAATGGAACAAAAGAATGTGAACTGAAAAAATATGAAGATTGTGAAATATTTCATAATCAAGCTAAAAATTTAATGTGTGAATTTTATTCTGAAGAATATAATAAATAATTTTTTTAATATTTATTTTCAAAAAACAACCTATTGATAGGTTGTTTTTGTATGTAAATAAAGTAAATAATTTGATATAATGATTTTATATGTTATTTTTAGGTATTGACACAACATTTCATACTACTGGATTAGCTTTAATTGATAATAATAATAAAGTTAAATTTAACAAATCTATAAGTATAGATCTTTATGATCAAGATGCTGATAGATTTTTTAGTGCTCATATAAAAAATTTGGTAGATCTTTTAAATTTATTGCCTGATAACACATGGAACAAAATTAAATTAATCTCAGTTATTAATAAAAAGGGTACATTTCAATCTCTTCCAATAGGTGTTACAGCTGCTTGTATTTTAGGTTATTCTAAAAAAAAGAAAATCATAGGCATTGATCATGAAATTGCACATCTTTATTCAAATTGGCTCGAAAGACAAGAAAAAGAATTCAAATTTCCTATTCTTGGTTTAAGCGTCTCTGGTGCTCATACAGCTATATATTATCAGGAAAGTCACAAAAAAATTAATAAGTTAATTTCCATAGTATGGGATTCTAAAAAAAATTCTTTTAATGGAATTGCAGCACTTTTTGATGTATTTTGCCATGGAATGAGAATTAAGATTATAAAAACTGGTGATGGTGGAAATATGCTTTCTGATCTTGCTAAAAGAGGAAAAAAAATAGAAATTCCTGAATTAAACGAAATAAGAATTAAACGAAATAAAAATACGTTAATAATTTTAGATACAAATAAGGCAATTGAAAAAATTTACTCAAAATATAGAAAAAATTTATTAAATGAGAATTTTCAAAGAAATTTATCTTTTAGTTTTTTAGATTATATCTTTAATTTATTAGGACAAGAATTCTTAAAAATTGCTAAAGATTATAAGGTTAAAGAAATGCATTTAGTTGGTGGTGTTTCTGCTAATTCTATTTTTAAAGATAAAATAAAAAATATTGCTGTTAAAAATAAAATTGTTTTCAAAGCACCATTAAAAAAAGAGTTTTGTGGAGATAATGCTGCTATGGTTGCAGTAAGAGGAAAATATAAAAGTATTTTTACAAAACAACAGAAATTTATCTCTGTATTGCCTAGTTTCTGGTATTATAAACACTATTGTAATAATATTTTAAGTGAAAAATAAAAAAATATGAAATTAAAATTTTTGAATAATTATTTAGAAAAAATTACTATTGAAACAACAAACTTATGTAATTTAAAATGTAAGACATGTTTTTTAACAGGCATTAAAGAAAAAAAGATATCTTTTTTTAATAATAAGAGTTGTAATTTCACTTTTGAACTTTTTAAAAAGCTGGTAGAACAATTGAAGCGATTTGAAGATTATAATGATATTACGATTAATTTATCTGGTGGGGAGCCATTTTTAAATCCTAATATTTTTAATATATTGAAACATGCAAAAAAACAAAAAGTTAAATTAATGATATTTACAAATGGAACACATAATGACAAAAAGATTTTTTCGGAATTAATTAAAAATCAAACTTCTGCTTTAATGTTTTCCATAGATGGAAATTCTGTTGATCACGATGCCAATAGAGGTAATGGAAACTTTAATAGAACATTAGAAAGCATTAAAAAATTACAAATAATGAAAGAAAATATTAATTTTTACCTTCCCTTATTAGCTATTAATACTGTAATAAATAAATTAAATGTAGGATCTTTTGATAGTGTTTTGTCTTTAGCTGAAGATGTTAAATGCGATGTACTTTCTTTTTCGTTGGCACAATGGTCAAATTCTTTAATTATAGATAAATGCGTTAATGAATTTCATGAAAGATTTAATGTTTATGAAGAGCGAGCAAAATTAATAGAGGGATTAGATAATAAATTAGGCAAGCTTAATAAAAAAGAAATAAATGAAGTTGTAAGAAAAATTAATTTAATAAAAAGAAAATTATCTGAAAAATCTAGAATGCGTGTATTATTTTTTCCTGATTTTGATTCAGACAAAAAGTATAAAAAATGGTTTTCTGATGGTTGCCATAAAATTAATAGTTGTCCTAATGTTTTTAAACAAATAAGGATAGATCAAAATGGAGATGTATTCCCTGGATGTAGTATTTCTTTTTATTATCTTGGTAATATAAAAAAAATGCCATTAGAAGAAATATTAAATGGTCAGAGAGCAAAAAAACTTTTCAATGAAATAAAAAATAATGGATTGTTTTATGTCTGTCAAAGATGCTGTCGTAGATCTCCAGAAAGTAAAATTTTATAGTTTCATTTTATGAAAAACAATATTAATAAAAGAGATAAAGATTTTAAAAACATATTTAAGCAGAGTAGGGGTATTGAAAAAATATTAAGACTCGAATTAAAAAAAATAAGAAAAGATAGTCTTTTATACATTAATTATCCTTTCTGTTCAAATTTTTGTAATTTTTGCATTTATAAGCCTTGTTTATATAATCAATTTAATTCAGATGAATTTTTAAAATATTATAATAAAGAAATTTTATTGTATGCTGATATTTTAAATGGTTTTAAATTTAAGAATGTTCATATTGGTGGAGGCACTCCTAATTTGGTTTCTCCTGAATTATTAATTAAACCTTTAGAAAAATTAGTAGATTTTAATAATTTAGAAAGATTTATTGTAGAAATTTTACCTTGTGATGATTTTGAATCATATTTAGAAGAGTTAAAAAAATATAATGTAACTAAAATTCAATTAGGTGTTCAAACGCTTAATGATAATATTTTGAAGCAAGAAAATAGAAGAACTTCTAGAAAAGTTATTCTTGATTGCCTTAAAACTTTAGCAGAAAGTGATTTTATTTGGTCCGTTGACTTAATGTATGGCTTTAGAAATGAATTATTATATTGTAATAATAGACTGAATGAATTTAAGCAGGTGCTTGATTTTCATCCTAATGGAATGCATTTTTATAAATTAAGGGCGCAGCAAGAAAATAATTATTATGGAAAAAAAATTCATCGTTATAGCACTTATCAGAAAAAAATAGATCTATTATATTTTGAAAAGATTTTAAGAAAAAGAGGATATCAAAAAGTTTATGATGAATGGTGTTTAGGGAAAAATATAGAACATGCTAAAATAAGTGTTTGCTATAATGGTTACTCAGGTGCTTTTCCAAGTATTTTGGGTTTAGGGTTGATGGCTAAAAGTCATTTGCGTTTTGGATTAGGAATGAATTTTAAAAGATTGAGACTTTATAAGTTCTTATTAGACGCAAATATGATTCCGATGAGAATTTTTCATAATTTTAAAAAAACTAATATTTATCCTGTTTTTAATATATATACTGGTATAAAAAGATTAAGTAGATTTAATTTAGGTCGATTTTTAGATAATAATCCTCTGACTAAGGCAGAAGAAAAAGAATTGGAATCAGTATTTAGTCTTTTTAAAAAAAATTATATTAATTATACTTACGATGGAGATGAATTAAAAATTCCTAAAGCGCAATTTTCAAAATGTCTTTATTTACTTGAAAATTATATGAAATCTGCCTATTATTTTAAAAAGTAATTATATTTTTGATTATGAATATAGATAAAATAGTTCTAAAACATAATAAATTATTGATAAAAATAAAAAATTTTTTAGAAAAAGAAAATTTTAGGAATGAATTTTCTTCTGGTTTAATTCAGCCAAGATTTAATTATACTTATTCTCCTAGTGCTGCGCATCATATTATTGATGATATTATTGTTTTTAAAAAAGAATCTCATTTGCCAATTGATAATTTCTATATTTTGCCAGATAGAAGCATAAGAGTGAATGACGCGAAGAATGTAGGTATTAGTAGCCGTCATCTTAGTTTTTTCGAATTATTAGTGTTTGGCTCTGTTGGAGCAGCTGAAAATTTATCTAAAGAAAAATCAGTTGAATTGTTATGTAATCTTATGTTCAATGTTCTTGGACTAGATAAAAACAAAATTCTTGTGACTATATTACATTCTTGTGAGGCTGAAGGTATTAAATTAACAGAAGAAGAAGATGAAATTTTTTATAATACTTATATTAATCATTTGGGTAAAGATAGAATTTTTAGGACTATTGGACAGAGAAATTTATTTTATTCTCGTATAATTGATAATCCAGGATCAACCGGTTGTGAAATATATTATAAGATTGGAAATAAATACATTGAAATTGGTTCTCATGTTAATTATAAATTCAAATTCACTGGTCAGCTTAAAAGAACAAGAAATCAAGCTGTTTTAGAGGGTTTCGGCTTCGAGAGACTTTTAATGGCTTTAGAAAATAAGGATAATATTTATGATATTTCTTTAATATTTCCTTTGAAAAAGATTTTATTAGATTATTTTAAATCTATAAACGATAATTCAATTAATTTATTTGAAGAGAACCTAAATATTATTATCGATCATATCAGAACAATAAGTTTTATAATTTTTGATGGACAGGAATTAGATAATTCTAGTAGAGGCAGGATTCTAAAAAGATTTATTAAAAATTTACATGGTCAATTTGTTTATTTGGGCGTTAACAAAAAAGACGAGTTCAAAATTATTAATAAACTTATTAATGTTTTAATAAAACTTTTTTCAGAAAGATATAATGGATTCTCAAGTAATAAAAATAATATTATAAATTTTATTAAAAGAATTATAAAATAATTTTTTATGATAAAAAGAAATAATTATTCTAAAATTTATTTATACGGTCATCGTTCAGAAATCCATGAGCGTTTTGTTAAGAATAATTTTACGTTTAAAAAGTCTATTCAGAAAATAGAAGAATTAATTAAAGAAGGTAAAAAAGATAATATTGTTCTTAGTGTAGATATTTATACTGGGAATCAAGTCAAAAATTCTAATTATTTTAGACTAAATGGTATTTTAAAAATAGCAAAAAAATTTAGAATCAAAAAAGTACAGTTTAACCTAATTAATCCAAGCAAAGATAAATTAATAGATTCTTTAGATGTTGTAGCTTCTTACATCTCAAAAGCTCGTTATGTCTTTTTATTTGATTTGATAATTAAAGTTGAAGGTCTTCCTTATTGTTTAATTCCTGAACCTGAAGGCCTTATTTTAAAAAGTAATAATTTTAAAGATTTTGTGAAATTGAAAAAGTGTAAATTATGCGCTTATAATCAAAAATGCAATGGCATTTTAAAAGGGTATCTTAAAAATTTAAACAAAAGTAAAATTAAACCAAAATTATTACCTCGAGAAGTTATAATTGAAGTAACTCATAAATGTAATTTTAAATGTGATTTTTGTTTTAATCGTGTTAGTTTTGCTAAAAAAGACAGATTAGGCAAGGAGCTAAGCAGTCTGTATATTAAAAAAATAATTGACAATTTAAAAAAAACAGGCGTATCAGCAGTAAGATTCACTGGTGGAGAGCCAATATTAAGGAAAAATATTTTTAGTTTAATAAAATATGCTAAAGAAAAAGGATTGCAGGTTAAATTAAATACAAATGGTTCTTTAATTAAGGATTATAAACAAGTAAAAGAAATAGCTAAGTATTTAGATTATATTCTTTTTTCAATGCATACTTGTAATTCTAAAGAAGATGAGAAAATAACTGGATTTGAAAATTCTTTTGAAAAGAAAATAAGAGCTATAAAATGGTTCAGAAAAGCAGGAGTAAAAATTGTTAATGTTAGTACAGTTGCAACTATGGAGAATATTAAGAATTCAGAAAAATTTTACAAACTGTTCAAAGAGTTAAAAATTAATAAATGGATGATTAATCGGGTGATACCCAATCCTGGAGAAAAAATAATTTGGGGAAAGAAAGAAATTCCACTTTTAATAGAAAAATTAATTAAAATTAAAAAAGATATAGTTAGGAATAATTATTCTTTAAAAGTTCATATAATTAATGCTGTTCCTTTTTGTGCTTATGATCCTATTAAAATAAATGCTGTTTGTGGAGGGGCTAAATCAGTTGATGGTCATGAAAGATTTGTTATTGATCCACGTGGTTTTGCCAAACCGATGTATTATATTGAAAAAAATATCGGAGACCCATTAGATATTAATGCTTGCTGGAATCATTCTTTCATGAAATCATTAAGAAATTATAATAATATACCAAAAGAATGTAAGAAATGTGCTTTTTTAGAAAAATGTAAAGGAGGAGATAGGTATTCAGCATATTTTTTTAATGGTAGTTATAAGGCTAATGATCCGCTAATGAATTCTTCAAAAGTTAAAAATTATATTTGGTGAGTATTTATGAATAAAAAAAAGATTATAAAATACCAAAAAGAAAATGTTGCTGCATTGTTTAAAATAACTGCTAACTGTAATGATGATTGCAATTTTTGTATTGAAAGAAAATATACAAAAAAAGGATTAAAAGATCTTTCATTGAAAGAAATAAAAGATAATTTTAATTATTTAAGAAATAATTTTAATCTTGATTATGTTATTATTACAGGAGGAGAGCCTACTATTCATAAGAATTTTTTTAAAATTCTTGATTATTTTTACAAAGAAAAGATAGAATTCAGAATTATAACAAATCTTTTGCATTTTAATAATAAGAGTTTTTTAGAGAAGACATTAAATTATTTTCCATCTGATAGAAATAATAAAATTATTGGCTCTATTAATAATTTACCTATTAGTGAAATCGAAATAAAGAGAATGTCTGGCTTAGAAAATTTTTTAAAATATAAATTGCCAATAATGCTTATTTTAGTTATTAATAAAAATAACTTAGAATCATTATCTGATTTAATTATATATTTACATAAATTATTTAAGAAATATGATTATAAAAAGATTAATATAGAATTTAGATTAATATATATTGGCGATACATTAAAATCTTTACTTAAGAAATCATTACCAACTGATTTTAAAAAAATAAAAGAATATATACAAAAAGCAGTTAAAACAGCTAACTTATTGGGTGTTAATATAATATTTTGGAATTTTCCTCTTTGTTACATTGATAATTTGCCTAGATTTCAAGATTCAGCTATCGAAAAAAGAAGACAAAGAAGATTATTAAAAGTTAGTAAGGATTTTCAATTAAAAAAAATACAGATTAGAGATTTTAAAGAATGTTTTATTAAAAACGATGATTGCGTAAACTGTGAATATAATAATTGTTGTAGTGGTATAGAAAATGATTATCTTGATAAATATAACTTTCCTTTATTAAAAGTTAAAAAATAATTATGAAAATTGTAAAAATAGATTATAAAAATCCAGATCCTAAAGCTGTTAAAAAAGTTGCTGATGCGATTAATAAAGGTAAAATAGCTATTGTGCCTGGCGATGCTGTTTACACAATGGTGGGTGATGCTTTTAATTTAAAGTCAATAAAAAAAGTACAAAAAGCAAAACACAGAGATAGAAAAAAAGCATTTAATCTTGGGCTTTATTGTCTTGACGATATTGCAAAATATGGCAAATTTAATCCTTTAATTAAAAAAATTGCCGAAAAATTTCCTGAAGAACCATTTACTTTCGCAGTGCCAAGAAATAATAAAACAGTTCCAGAGTTTTTAAACTTAGGATATAAAACACTTGGTTTTCGAGTTCCTTTTAATAAAGTAACTTCTACTTTATCAAAATTTCATAGAACACCGGTTATTGGTACAAGTGCTAATATTTCTGAATTGAAAAATATTTATTCTGTAGAAGAGTTAATGGAGTATTTTAGAGGGATTTTTGGACATGAAGTAAAACCTGATATAGTCTTGGATGCAGGAAAATTACCTGAACGTCGACCTTCAACAGTTATTGAAATAGTTAATAATAAAGTGAAATTAATCAGAGAAGGTGAGATTCAATCAGGTGTTTTAAGTGAAGAAATAGCTAAATTAGTTGAAGATTATTTAAATAAAGAAAAATTAAATAAATGAAAATATTAGGTATTACTCATTCATGCTATTCTTGGAACAATGCAGCTTGTTTGTTAATTGATGGTAAATTAGTGGCATTTGCTGAAGAAGAGCGATTTATTAGAAAAAAGCATGCGCCACGCATAGGAGCTTGTCAGGCAACCAAATATTGTCTAGAATATGCTGGGTTAAGCATGAAAGATTTAGATTATATTGCTGTAGGATTTGATGATAAATATCATGCTATAAATCAGTCTATAGATTTTAATAATCACGAAATTAAACAAAAAACACCTCGACTCAAATCATTTGAATGGAATCAGCCGTTTGATTTCTATGATCCAAGAGTAATAAATGTTAATCATCATATAGCACATATTTCTTCTTCTTTTTATTTATCAGGATTTAAAGAATCAAATATTATTTCATTAGACAAAGCAGGAGAATCAGAATCAGGCTTAATTGGCTATGGGAATGGTTTAAATTTAGATATTTTCCATAGAATAAATCATCAAGAAAGTTGGGGTTGTCTTTATGAAGAGATTACTAATTTATTAGGTTTTAAAGGTCATAGTCAAGAAGGCAAAACAATGGGATTATCAAGCTATGGTAAACCCTGTTTGGAAAAATTTAACTTTATAGATTGGAATGCTAAACCAATTCCCAAAATTGATTACGAGAAAAAGAAAAAGTTTTTAGCAACTATAAAAAAAAGAAATTGTTTTGATAAAATTACGCAAAAACATAAAGATTTAGCCGCAACCGTTCAATTTGTTTTAGAAAAAGCTGGTTTAAAAATTGTTAAATATTTATATAATCAAACAGGCTCACGTAATTTATGTTTATCTGGTGGAGTAGCACTTAATTGTGCTATGAATGGGATACTGTTAAAATCTAAATATGTGCATGATATTTATATTCAGCCAGCTTCTAATGATACTGGAAGTGCTTTAGGCGCGGCAGTATATGTTCATGTGAAAAAAACAAACAAGAGTCCAGATTTTATTTTTGACCATGTCTATTGGGGTCCAGAATTTAATAATCAAGAAATAGAAAAAGCTATAGGGAAATATAAAATTAATAAATATCATTTTTCAAATAATATTTTTAAAGAAACAGCTGAAAAAATTGCACAGAACAAAATAATTGGCTGGTTTCAAGGAAGAATGGAAGTTGGTCCTAGGGCATTGGGTAATCGTTCTATATTAGCTAATCCTTCGTTGGTAAAGATAAAAGATATGATTAATAGTATTAAAAAAAGAGAATCTTGGAGACCTTTTGCTCCTTCTATATTAGAAGAATATGCCTCAAAATATGTTAAAGATTATTATAAATCACCTTTTATGATTTTAGCTTTTGATATTAAGCCAAATAAAATAAAAGATTTATTAGCTACGGTTCATGTAGACAATACAGTTCGTTTGCAAACAGTAAATAAAAAGAATAATCTTAAGTATTGGAAGTTAATTAGTGAATTTAAAAAAATAACAGGCATCCCGGCATTATTAAACACAAGTTATAATTTAGCTGATGAGCCAATTATTTGTAGTCCTAAAGATGCATTAAAAACTTTTTATGATTCCAGTATGGATTATTTGGCTATTGGTGATTATTTAATTGAAAAATAATTCTTTATGAAAATTTTAGGTATAGATACAATCTTACATGATGTTTGCGTAGCTGTTGTTGAAGACGGTAGATTTGTTTTGTCTAATGTGAACGAACATACTGTAATGAAATCAGATAAATTATATAATTTAGTAGATTCACATTTAAATCAAATTGGGCCAGTTATAAAAAGAGCGTTGACAAAATCAAAGTGTAAAATGGAAGATATTTCTTTGATATCGGTTAATAATTTTGGTAGTTTTTTTTCAAATGTTTCAATTGGGTTAACAGCGGCAGAAGTTTTGGCTAGTGTTTTAAACAAGCCATTAATCCAAGTTTATCATCAAGAGGCTCATTATTTTTCTAATTGGCTAGAAAGAGAGCAAAGTGATTTTAATTTTCCTATTTTAGTTTTAAGTTCTTCGGGTGGACATAGTGGCATTATTAAAATATTAAATAACAAATTTGAATTTAAAGAGCTTTTTAGAATTGACGCGATGAAAAGAAAATCAAAAAATAAGCCAAACTTTAGAGGGATAGGAGCTGTTTATAGTTATTTAGCGGATGCTTTAAAAATAGGTGGACCTATTAGTAGTGGTCCTGTTATTTCTGATTATGCTAAAAAGGGGGATAAAAATAAATTTAATTTAACAAAAGAAATAGGTAGTTTTGATATAACAAAACTTGATTTTTCAAAAATAGAAAAAATAATTAGTAAAACTATTTCTGAAAAAAGAAAAAAGAAAAAAAATTTATCACAAAAGTTTATTTCAGATTTATGTGCTAGTTTTGAACAAACTATGGGTGAATTAATTTCTAATGGTCTATTAAAATTAGCAGAGAAAGAAAAAGTTAAAGAAGTCCATCTTGTTGGAGGAATTTCAGCTAATGACAATTTAAGAAATATTTTAAGTAAAGATTGTTTAGCACAAAATCTTGAATTTAAATATCCTGTTAAAAAATCTTATTGTACTGATAATGCTGCTATGATTGCATCTCTTGGTTATTATAAATATAAATTATTGTCTGTTCGAGAGAAAAAAGAATTATTAAAAAACCATGAGATTAAAATAAATTCTAATCTTAAATTAGAACAAATGGCATTAAATCAAAGGAAAAATAATGTTAAATAAATTTTTATCAAGTGAAAAAAAACTTTATATCAATGATAGGCATGAAGAAGCTGATACAGATAAGGAAGACAGAAGAAAATTATATGACAAGAGAATCCTGCCTTTATTAAAAGAAAATGATTATGCTGTTTTTGGCGATCCAATTGATAATTTTTTATGGGATTATTATAAAAATTTGGGTCTGGCTAGGATAAATTCTGAGAATATTTTTTATGCTCCAGATTATCTGAATTATCCTTCTTTAACTAAAGCGGTTTTAAATAATGATTCATTAATAAATAAAATTAAGCAAAAAAAAATAAGTCAGCTTGTTCCTTATATTGAAAGTTATGACAGCCAGTTTTTAGCTCAGAAAATTAATAGCAGGGTTATAAGAGAAGCATCATTTTTAGATTGGATAAATAATAAATCAAATTATCGCCAAGTGATTAAAAACATAGGATTTCCTTGTATATCAGGCCTCACTGTTAGTAGTCTCGATGATACTAAAAGGGCTTTTAGATTTTTAAAAGAGCAAGGATTTAAAGAGATTATTTTAAAGAGAGAAAGATCTGTGGCTGGTTTTGGAGATTTTATTTTAAATACTGAAAAAGAATTAGAAGAACGGGTTAAAAAAAGCTTTTCAGATTCAAAAAGCCTTCTCTTAGAGGGATTCATTCCAGATGTAGAATTTACATCTAATGTTCAATATTGGGTAGAAGCAAAAAAGATTATTCCTGTTCTTATTTCAGATCAGATTTTAGCAAAAGATAGGGTTTCTTATCAAGGAAGTATTTTCCCATCACGTCTTAATAGAAGTCTTCGTTTGTTGGAAAAAATTAGAAGCTTATCTTTGGATTTTTGTAATTATCTTCAGAAACAAAAATGTTACGGTTTTGTTGGAATTGATTATATAATAACTAAAGAGAAGAAAATATATTCAACTGAAGCTAATGTTCGTTTTAATGCAAGCACTTTTAATGCTTTAATTGCTGATTGCTTGTTTAAATCTTCTGATGATATTTTTTGGAAATCATTTAGTATTAATAATTGTTTTTTATCATTTGAAGATATGTTTAATAGTTTTTCAGATATTCTTATTACTGAAAAAGGTCAATCAGGTATTTTCCCCATAGGCGTTGATTTATTGCAATTATTAGGAGAAGGTCAATTTATGGTCGTAGGCAAAAATTTTAAAGAGATAAATATATTAGAGAAAAAATTTAAAAAGAAAATTCAAAATGAAAAATAAACCAATTACTTATAAACAAATACTAGAGAAAAAGGATTATTTGCCTTTTTATGTTTATGATTACGATATAATCAAAGGTCAAATTTTAAAATTGAAAAATAATCTACCTAGTAATGTAGAGCTTTTTTATTCTGCTAAAGCTAATCCTAATTTAGCTATTTTAAAAATAATGAATAATTTTAATCTAAGCGCAGAAATAATTTCTTTAGGTGAATTATCTGCTGTTAAAAAGGCTAATTTTAAATCAAAGGAAATATTCTTTGCTGGTTCTACTAAGACTGATAATGAATTTATACACTCATTTAATAAAGGTGTTAGATTATTTAGCATAGAATCTATTTCTGAATTACAGAGATTAAATAAAGTAGCCAGGAATTTTAATAGAAAAATAGATATAATTATTAGATTAAATTTAGGAAATGATCAAGAAATGAAAATTTATAAATATTCAAGAGTTTCTGATTTTGGTATTGAAATAAAAGATTTTGAAAAAATATTACATAATTTTTCAAATAATTTTTCAAATATTAATCTTAAAGGAGTTCATTTTTATGGCATGAGTCGTATTTGCAATTCGGATGTTTTAATAAAAGGGATAGATAACCTTTTTTCAATTATCTGTAATTTAGAAAAAAAATTTGATATAAACTTTAAAATCATAAACATAGGTGGTGGTTTTGAATCTAGTATGCTCAAAGAATTAGATGTGTTAATTTTTTGTAAAAAATTAAAAAATTTAATAAAAAAATATAATTTAAATAATAGAAATATAATATTAGAGTTAGGACGATATTTTATCAATAAATCAGGAGTATATATTACTAAAATAATAGACGTAGAAAAAAAAAGAGATTCTATTTTTTTAACAGTAAAAGGATTGCTTAATTGTTTATTAAAAACCTTATCAAGAGAGGGCGAGAATAAAGATGATTTTGCGATTGAAATCATTCAACAATCTAAGCAAAAGACATATTCTACAGTTATACGTGGACAAATGTCTTCTACAATTGATGCTTTTGGTCGTGGTTTCAATTCAAAATTCTCTTTACCCAAATCAAAACCTGGTGATTTTGTCATAATTAAAGGAGTCGGAGCTTATGGACTAACACAGGCATTATCATTATTTGGTAGTCGTTCAATTATAGCTGAATTTTTAATGATTAATAATAGATTAGAATTAATTAGAAAAAGAAGTAATCATGATGATATTATTTCATATCAACGTATTCCTAAAATTTTAAAAAGCAAAACAATAAATGAATAATAAAAAAAAAGAATCCATCCTGTTTCTTTATCCAACATATGTATGTTCAAGTAACTGCAATTTTTGTTTTATTGATCCTAAATTAAGAAAAAGAAGCAATGATCTAAGCTTGGATGAAATAAAAAATAACATTCTTTATTTAGAAAAAATATATATAATAAATCAATTAGCGTTAGTGGGCGGTGATCCTCTTCTTTATAAAGACTTTATTCCCTTAATGGATTATCTAGGTGATAATTATTTCTGGAATTTAAAGATAAAATCTTTTGTTCTGTGTACAGAAGGATTAAATTGCTCTTCTAAAAAATTAGTTAATTATTTAAGTAAATTTTTTATTTCAGATTTAAATTCATGCATCCATATTTCTCTTAATAATTTCTATCCAGAAGACAGATTTTTTAAAAAAAGGAAACAAGCAATATTAAATTTAGCTAAGAATAAATTTAATGTTCGTTTTGTTATTATCTTTACTAAAAATAATATTAATAAAATAGAAAGTATTTCTAAATTCATAAACGATCTTTTTTTAAGATATTATTCGAATTCAACGTTTCATAATTTTATTGTGGAGTTAAGATTACCTTTTAACTTAAAAGGAGATGAAAATGAATTATTTGTTTCCCATCCAGATTATTTTTTTAAAACCTTCAATAATATATGTAACTTATTTTTTAAAAAAAACATACCATTTACATTAAGAAATATACCATTATGTTATTTAAAGAAAGATAGTGTAAAAATTTTAGATAAAATAAGTAAAACTTATAAAAAAGTTGATGTAAATAAGAAAATAGTGAGAATTGATAAGCAACATCAATTAAAATATGCTGAAATTAGTACTTATAGTGATGAAAAATGGAAACTTCAGAAAGAATGCTTGTTGTGCAATTTAAAGGACATGTGCAATGGTATCACTAAGACATATATTAAAAAATTTAAATATCCCAAATTAAACCCTTTTATATCTAATGATTAGCAAAGACAAACAAATTAGTTTATTTATTTATCCAACATATGTATGTTTGGGTAATTGTAAATTTTGTTTTATTGATCCAAAACTAAGAATTAGTAAAAATGATTTAACACTTAATGAAATAAAAAATAATGTTTCTTATTTTTTTAGAAAATATTTAATAAAAGATTTAGTTTTAGTAGGTGGAGAGCCGCTTATTTATAAAAACATTATTCCACTTATGGATTTTTTAGGGAATAATTATTTTCAGAATTCTAAGATAAAATCATTTATTATAGCTAGTGAAGCCTTAAGGTGTTCTTCTGATGAATTTATTAATTACTTATCAAAATTTTTTAATTCTGATTTAGATTTTTATTCAGCTTTTCAAATTTCATTAAATAATTTTTATCCAGAAGATAAGTTTTTTAAACAAAGGAAGAAAGCAATATTAAATTTAGCAAGGAATAAATTTCGTGTTCGTTTTATTCCAGTTTTTACTAAAACTAATTTAAAAGCAATTAATGATGGAATAGAATTTTTAACTAAAGTTTTTTCTAAATATTATCTAAATTCATCCTTTGATATTTTCGCCATAGAGCCTAGACTTCCTTTCTTGCCTAATAATACTAAAAATATAAATAATAAGTTATTTGTTTCCCATCCAGATTATTTTTTTAAAACTTTCAATAATATATGCAACTTATTTTTTAAAAAGAACATACCATTCACATTAAGAAATATACCGTTGTGTTATTTAAATAAAAAACATATAAAAAATTTAGATACGATATATAAAAAAACAAATGTTACAAGAACAGTAGTAAGAATTGATAAACATCATCAATTAAACAAAGCAATGATTAATAGCTATAATGATAATTGTTGGTCACTTCAAAAAGAATGTAATAATTGTTATTTAAAAGATAAGTGTAATGGTATAGACATAAGATATATTAAAAAATTTAAATATCCTAAATTAAAACCTTTTAGTAAATAAGTAATTAAAGAAATTAATATGAAAAATAAAAAAATAGCTATTATTACTGGTGCAAGTCGAGGTATTGGCAAAGCAATTGCTTTAAATTTAGATAAAAAAGGATTTATAGTAATTTTAGTCAGCCATAATCAAGAAAATCTTAAAAAAGCCTTAAAAGACTTTAGTAAAAATGCAATGATTATAAAAGCTGATGTTTCTAAGGAAAAAGATGTTATTTTAATGTTTGAAAAAGTTATAGATAAATTTAAAAGTATTGATGTTTTAATAAATAGTGCAGGTCTTTTAATATTTAAAGAAATTAAAAAAATGACTAGAACTGATTTTAATAAAATTATTGGAACTAATATTGGAGGAGTATTTTATTGCATGAGAGAATATATCAAACAAATGGAAGAAAAATCAAATTATGGACAAATTATAAATATTGGCTCAATAGTTTCTAAAACACCTTCTTTATTTCCTATGAGGAATTTATATTGTAGTACAAAAGCCGCCCTTAGTGCTCTTTCTGATAGTGTGCAAGCAGAGATTCAAGAAAGGAAAGGTAATATTAAAGTTGCTACTATTTATCCAGGACTTGTCTTGACAGATTCAATTATTAATAGAGGTATGAGAAATTATGAAGATTTAAAAAAATATGCATTAAAAACTAGCGATATCGTTCATATAGTTCAAATGATTATTAATCAAAGCAAAAATAGCAACATAACAGAAGTTGTTGTGCGTCCAATTAACAGAATTAGAAATAAAAATATTTTCGATAAATGAAAAGAATTATTATAAATGAAAATAATTATAAAAATCTATCTGAGATTTTAAATAAAATAAAAGCTAATAATAAAAAATCTATTGAGCTTTTTTTATCTTTTGTTGATAAAGGTTTTAATTATAAAAAAATTAACAAAATTGTTAATTTATTAACGACTTATGAAATTTTTTTTCAGATTAAAATCAAGGATCTACCATATTGTTTAATAAATGAAACAGAAGATAGATTAATTTTAAATGAATTTTCAAAAGATAAAATTCATTTAAAGATTTGCAAAGAATGTCGTTATAAAAGACGTTGTGGTGGTATTTTAAAGACACAAGTTAAATATTATAAGGATCAAATAAAATCAGTTGAAGATTTGCCTAGAGAAATAATGATTGAACTTGAGACGAAATGTAATTTTAATTGTGCTTTTTGTTTTAATAAAGATTCTTTTGCTGTTGATGGTCGTGATAAAATTAATGGACTTAGTAAAGATTATGTTAAAAAAATTATCAAAGCGATTGCTTTAAGTAAAGTAAAAATAATCCGTTTTACTGGTGGCGAGCCAATGTTAAGAAAAGATATTTGGGAATTAATGGATTATGCAAAATCAAATGGATTAAAAATACGTCTAAATACTAATGGTTCATTAATAAGTGATAAAAATATAGTAAAAAAATTAAATGAATATATTTCTAGCATTCTCTTACCAATCGAAAGCTATAACAATAAAATAGAATCTTCTTTGACTGGATATAAAGATTCATTAAAAAAGAAAATAAAAGCGATTAATCTTCTTAAGGATTATGGTAAAATGACAATTAGAGCAGGAACAGTAGCTACTAAAGAAAGTATTAATGATCTAGAAAAGATTTTTAATTTAGTTATTAAGAAATTAGACTTAGATGACTGGGAATTATATAGGCCAATTCCTACGAAAGAAAATAAATTTCCAATGGATAGAAAAGATTTAAAAAATTTAGTTAATAAATTAATTAAGTTTCAAGAATCAACTGGTCGTGTTTTTAATATTGTTAATGCTGTTCCTTTTTGTGCTTATAGCCCTGAAAAAGTTAATAAAGTTTCAAATGGCGCTCTTTCAGTTGATGGACATATAAGATACGCTATTGATCCTCGTGGTTTTGCAAAGCCAGATTATTATATTAATAAAAATATAGGTGATCCATTAGACATTAATGCTTGTTGGAATCATCCTTTTATGAAAAGAATGAGAAATTTGAAATATATACCTAATAAATGTAAAGGTTGTAAGTATATTAAAAAATGTCGAGGTGGAAGTCGTTTTTCAGCTAAATTTATTTTTAACAGTTTCAACGCCAAAGATCCTTTAATGTCAGATTAGTTTTTTATGAAATTTAAAATAGACAAATTTAATTATAATTCACTTCCAGGGCTTATTGATGTTTTAAAAAAAAATAAAACAGAAAAAATTGAAATAGAATTAACTGAGAATATAGATAATCTACCACGTTTTTCGGAGATAATGTTCTTTGTGTATAATTTATTAGATCAGGAGATTTTTTTTCAGGTTTGGTTAAAAAATTTCCCTTTTTGTGTTTTGAATTCAGAATCAATTGATCATATATTTATTGATAATAAATATAAAGGCGAGAAAGATAAAGTTTGTAAAAAATGTTTTTGGTCTAATAAGTGCTCTGGATTTCCTAAAGGATATTTTAATAAATATGATTCTAAAGAAGTTTGCTGTTTGCCTGATGTGCCATGGGAGGTTATGATTGAGGTTGAACCAAAATGCAATTTTAAATGTAAGTTCTGTTTTAATAATATTTCTTTTTCTAAAGAAAATCGGGATATAAAAAGATTTAGTACTAATTATGTTAAGAAAATTATTGATAATATTGTTAAAGCAAATATAAAAATAATAAGATTTACTGGTGGAGAGCCTCTTTTAAGAAAAGATATTTTTGAATTAATAAAATATGCTAAAGATAAAGGGTTAGAGACAAGATTAAACACTAATTGTTCTTTAATTAATTCTAAAAATATCGATAAATTTAAAGATATAGTTGATAACATATTAATTCCCATTGAAAGTAATAGTGAGAAGAAAGAAGCAAAAATAACTGGTTATAATTTTTCTTTAAAGAAAAAAGTTGAAGCTATTAATTTATTAAAAGATATTGGAATTCCTAAAATTAGAATTGGTACGGTAGCAACTAAAGATAATATTTTAAATTTTGATAAATTAGCTAAATTTGTTTTTAATTTACCTATAGATGAATGGGAATTATATCGTCCAATTTTAGTTTCAAAAAAAGATAATTTAAATTCAAAACTTATAAAAATATTAGTAGATAAAATAATTAATTTAAGGAAAAAGATAAATAAACCAGTTTTTATTGCTAATGCTTTGCCATTTTGCTCTATTAAAAATTTAAATAAAATTAATAGTGTTAGTAAAGGAGCTTTGTTTGATGATGGACATACAAGATTAGCTATTGATCCAAGAAATTTTGTTAAACCGCATTATTTTATGGATGAGAATATTGGAGATCCTCTTAATATTTTGAATGCTTGGCAAAATTCTTTTATGAAAAAAATGAGAAATTTAGAATATTTACCTAAAGAATGTAAGAATTGTAATTTTATTTATAAATGTCGAGGAGGAAGTCGTCAAATAGCCAAAATGGCTTTTGGAGATTATAATAAATTAGATCCATTAGCTAATATTAAAAATTATGCAAAGAGCTGATATAAAAATTGGATTTGGATGTAATAATCATTGTCTTTTTTGTGTTCAAGGTGACAAAAGAAATTTTTGTGTTGCCAAATCTAAAAAAGAAATTTATAAATCTTTAGAAGATTCCTTTAAACAAGGAAAAAAAGAAGTTGTTTTTACAGGAGGAGAACCATGTCTTCATCCTGATTTTTTTGATTTGATAAAATATGCTAAAAAGACAGGATTTAAAGAAATTCAGATTCAAACAAACGGTCGTTTATTTGCATATAATGATTTTTGTATTAAAACAATTAAAGCTGGAGTCACTCAATTTTCTCCAGCTCTTCACGGTCATAATGCTAAAATTCATGATTTTTTGACTTGTGCCGAAGGAAGTTTTAAACAAACTATTCAAGGAATTAAAAATTTAAAAAAATTAAATCAATATGTTTTAACTAATACAGTTATTACCTCAACCAATGCTAAATTTTTACCTAAAATAGCTCAATTATTAGTAGCTTTGAATGTTAATCAATTTCAATTTGCTTTTATTCATGCTAGTGGTACAGCTGCTAAAAATAAAGATTGGATTATTCCAAAAAAAAGTGAAATAATGAAATATATTAAGAAAGGATTAGATATAGGAATAAAAGCAAAAAAAAGAGTAATGACAGAAGCAATTCCTTATTGTTTAATGCAGGGATATGAAGATTGTATTGCTGAAAGAATTATCCCGCCTTCAATTGTTTATGATGCTGGCTTCGTGATTAATGATTATCATCAGTATCGTAAAGATAAAGGTAAATTAAAAGGTCCTAACTGTCCAAAATGTAAATATTTCAAAATTTGCGAAGGTCCTTGGAGAGAATATCCGGAAATTTATGGCTGGGATGAATTTAAACCGATTAAAAAATAATATAAAAAATGAAATTAATAATTAATATATTATCTATTAAGAAAGATATTAGACCTGTTGGCAGGATAGAGTGTTTTTCTCAAAAGAAAATAGATTTTTTTGTCAAAAAAATAAAAAGTTTTTCTTTATATTATAAAATAGTTAATGAGTCAGATGATGTGAGAAGTAAAGAAGTAAAAGCTCATATTTATTTTTCAAAAAATAAAAAAAAACAAGAAAAAAATAAATAGATTAATTGAATTATATCGAAGTGAGAATCATAATGACGAAGCACTTATTAAAACAAATAGAGAAGCAGGTAGAATATATGGTTATCCTGATTGTTGTATTGATTGGTTTGTGGATTTTTTAATTGATTGGTTTGCCGAAAATAAAAAAAGCAGATAGGTTTTATTGAGCCGAGTCAAGATTTAATAAATTTGAAAATTTTAGCTAATTCTAGCGGGAATTCATTTAATAAAGCTGTTAATATTTGTCAAAATAATAATCCCTTATTTCATCTGCCACATTCTTTTAATTGCAAGAAATCAATAAGTGCTGGTAAGGAGAATTTAATGATTCTAAAAGAATATAATAGGAATTATTTTTTAGAATACCAGGAATATCTAAAATGTAAGTTTAAGGTTTGTAAAAACAAGATTATTAAATTAGAAGAATATAGTAAATTTAATAAAAAAGATAATATTATTTATTTTAAATAATTAAATAAATGAAAAAATATGGATGTTAATGCAAAAAAATCTTTTATTGTATTTAAAGAATTTTTGAAAAAGTTAGAAAATGATCGTGGCTATGCTTATGGCTATTTTGATTTGTTTGAATTTTTGCCCCAGATGAAGAATATTCTTTTGAATTAATAAAATCTATTTAGGATGAATTTAAACTAGTAAATCAATAAATTATTATGAATAAAAATGAAGAAATTGCATTTTTAATATTAACTGGTTTTTCTTGCAATAATAATTGCATTTTTTGTTCTAATATTAATGACAGGGCGCAAGATAGATCTACTTCAGAAATATTGGAAGACATTAAAACTGCGCATAATCAAAAGAAATACAATACAATAGAATTTCTTGGCGGTGAAGTCACTATAAGATCAGATTTTTTTAAACTAATTAGTTATGCTAATCAATTAGGTTTTAAAAAAATTAGAATCACTACCAATGGTAGGATGTTTTCTTATCCAGAATTTAGTAAAAAAGCAGTTAAAGCCGGATTAAAAGATATTACTGTTTCAATATATGGGCATAATAAGAAACTACATGAAGGAGCAACAAGATCGCCAGGATCATTTGAACAATGTATAGCTGGAATAAAAAATATTAAAAAAATAAAAGGATTAAATTTATTAACCAGTACAGTGGTAAGTAAAATTAATTATAAATATCTTTATGAAATTGGATCGTTTGTGCATAAATTAGGCTCTAGCCGTTGGAATATATTTGATTTAATTCCTGATGGAAAAGGAGCTGAAAATTATGATATATTAATGGTAAATTATAAAAAAATTTCTCCTTATATCAATAAAATTTATAATTTAACAAATAAAATAAATATTACTATTTATGATTTTCCGCTTTGTCTTTTTGAAAATAAGTTTTTTAATAACGAACATATTCTTTTTTTTACTCCAGAAACAAGATATAGGCATTCTATGAAACAAGTTGGATATGGTTTTTCTCATAGAGTTGATAAAATTAGTAAGGATTCCAAAATAATATATCAAGACAAATACAGAATAAAAACAGATTTTTGCAAAAAATGTTTATATTTTAATAAATGCCAAGGAATAACCAAACAATATTTTAAAAAATATGGAATTAAAGAGATAAAAGAATTAAGTAGAATAAATATAGGATTAGAAACATGAAAAATAATTATAAGAAAACAGAACATTACACAGTAGGGAAAAGCCCTTTACTTTACGCTGGAGATCATTGCAATAATAGATGCATTTTTTGTTTTGAATTAAATTATGATTTTCCAGTTAAAAGCTTAAAAACAATAAAAGATGAAATAGATATAATTAGAAGTTATTTTGATTTTATAAACATAATGGGGCAAGAGCCAACATTAAGAAAGGATATTTTAGATATTATTTCTTATGCTAAAAGTAAAAATTTTAAACATGTTAGTATAACTACTAATGGACGAATGTTTTCTTACAAAAATTTTACAAAAAGCTTATTAGATGCCGGCCTGAATCAAATAGTTGTTACAGTAGCAGGACATAATGCTAAAATTCATGATTCTCATACTTTAGTTCCTGGAAGCTTTAAACAAACACTTAAGGGACTTAAAAATATAATTGCTTTAAGAGATAAATATTTTAGTTTAGTTCTTAATATTATGATTACTAATATGAATTTTAACTATCTTCAAGAAATGGTAGATTTTTACGCAAATATTGGGATAAAAGAAATGAATATTGGACATATTATGCCTTTAAATAAAATGATTATTGATTCAAAGAAAATTATAGCCAAAATGAGCGAAGTGACGCCATTATTAATTAAATGTTATACTAAACATAGTCCAGAAATAAAATTTTTGTTTGTTGAGTATCCTGCTTGCGCTTTTCCTAAAAAATATAGAGACATGGCTTTTCCTTGTTTAGAAGAGAATCCTGAAAAGATTAGATTAAAAATTTGCGAAAAGTGCGATTATAAAAATCAATGCGCTGGTGTTTCTGGTTTTTATATAAATTTATACGGCAAAAAAGAATTTAAGCTTTAAAATTTTTATATTTTATTAAAATTTTATTTTAATAATTATAGATTTTTTAGCTTTCAACATTATTATGAAAAAAAATACTGGGAAAAAAGAAAATAAAAATAAGCAGGAAAATGCTGATAAAAAAATAATATTAGATAAAATATTAGATGGAATAATAGTCAAAAAAGAAAAAGATTTTATTAATTTGATGCCTAAGTTAGAAAAAAAGCAAATTAAGATTTTCTTTGTTCCTGAAACATCTTTTATAGAGATGAATTTATCTAAATCTGGTAAGATAATTTCTCAAAAAGAGATTAAACGTAATGATGTTAAAGATGAAGATTGTGTATCTTTGGTTGTTGGTAAAGAGAAAGAGAAAAATATTGTTTATATAGTGAGAAAGATTGTAGTTAATTCATAATTTTTTAAAGAATGATTAATAAAGAAAAAGCTAAAAAGAGTTATCAGATGATTCAAGAAATGTCAGAACTTATCGAATTGTCTTGTATTGAATTAATGGCTGTATTGTATGACATTAAGCCTGCTTTGGCTGATTTGTTAAATTTTGATAATTTTGATCATTCTTATATAAAAAAATTAAACAGAGTTAATGAATTATGCAAAAAACTCGGGTTTAAGCTTGCTGTTTCTAAGTATAAATTTATAGTAAATAGCCCAAGAGGTATTTTTGAAATGGTAGATATGAATGATAAAAGAAAGGGGAAATTATCTGTAGGTGTATCAAAAGATATCAATATAGCGTTAGAAGGAGTTGAATTGTATTATAAAAAAACACTTGATAGTAAAGATAGTAGAAAATTTGGTGAAGTCATGGGCTATCCTAAATGTTGTTTAGATTTTGGTGATTATCTTTGTAAAAATAGTAAAGGAGATAAAAAACGTGATCCGAATAATTTCGGATTTGCTAATCCTGCAGTAGAATCTTTAAAAAGATCTAAAAATTTTGCTTGGCAATTGAATGTTTTTTCTTATCCATTGCTTTCATACTATCCTTGTAATTTGGATTGTAAAAAATCCATTTCATATGTAGATAAAATATTTGATATATTTAACGAAGTAGATTCTGGAAGAGTAAGACGAAATAAGCTAATTCTTAAAGAACCAGCTACTCTTTATTGGACTTGCGCTGATAAAATACTACTATATGGAGATTTTTATGGAGATTTTAAAAATTCTGAAATTAAATATAATAAAGCTGTTTCAGAAATTAGTTCTGGAGAATTTTATCAAAGCAATGATTCTAAATTTTTAAATAATTTAAATAATATTTATAAAAATATTGAAAAAGGAAATAAGTTAATAATGACATCTAGCTATTTTGAAATATATAAAGATAAAAAAAGAATTATTAAGATAAAAAAAGACAATCAATACGTGCCAGTATTAGTAAAGCCGAATAAATGAATCAAATAATAAAAAAAACAGTTATTATTATTGGTTATGCGTGTAATAATCGTTGTAGATTTTGCATTGATGAAAGTAAAAGAGAATTACACAATAAGACTACTGAAGAAATTAAACAGGAAATGATTGAAGCAAAAAAAAGAGGCACTACTTATATAGAATTTATTGGTGGAGAAACGACCATAAGACAAGATATTGTTGAATTAATAAAATTTGCAAAAGAATTAGGATTTGAAACTATTAATATGGCCACTAATGGCAGAATGTTTTCATATTTAGAATATGTTAAAAAAGTTATTAATGCTGGACTGACTGATATTATTTTTTCTATTCATGGGCATAATGCTAAAATTCATGATTATTTAACTCAATCAAAAGGTAGTTTTGATCAATTGTTAGAAGGATTAAATAATTTTAAAAAATTAGGATTTAAAAAAATTGGTTCTAATACGACTATAGTCAAGGATAATTATAAATATTTGCCTCAGATAGGCAAATTCATTTTTGATCAAGGAATAAGAAACTCGGAATTTATTTTCGTTGATCCAAGCTATGGAGCTGCTTATGATAATTTCAATGAAATAGTTCCAAAAATTTCAGAAATATCTCCTTATGTAAAAAAATGCTTAGATATAGGTAGGAAAAATAAGATACCTCATTGGCATATCAGATATGTTCCTTTGTGCTATTTTCAGAATTATCTTAATCAAATAAGTGAATTGCAGGAAGTGGCAACATTTAAAACAGAACATTTAGCGCCTGATTTTGAAAATTTTGATGTTGAAAATTCAAGAAAAGCAATTGGTAGGGAAAAAACTGAAAGATGTAAAGGATGTAAATTATTTGATTTATGTGAAGGGATTTGGAAAGAATATCTTCGGCATTACGGAGACAAGGAGCTTAAACCTGTGTTAAAATAATTATGGATATTTGTGTTTGGGATAAATGTAATAATAAGTGTTTAATGTGCACCAATCCAGACAGACCTTGGCCGGCCTGGGACGGTAGTTTTGATTATAATTATAAAAGTTTAATTAAAAGAATAGAAAAATCAGAAGAGAAAATAAAAACTTACGATTCAATATATCTAAGCGGAGGAGAACCAACCTTGCATCCTGATTTTTTAAAGTTCCTTAAATTTATTAGTGATCGTTTCCAAAAACAAAGAATAAAATTATTAACTAATGGAAGAAAATTTTTATACAATGATTTTGCTCAAGAAGTTTTAAATGTAACAAATAATTTAGACATTGAATTATCTATTTACGGACCAAATAAAAAAATTCATGAGTCAGTTACTCGAGCTTCAGGTAGTTTTGAACAAACTATTAAAGGATTAGAAAATTTGCTCAATTATAAAAAAGAAGGGCAGTTAATAAATGTTAGATTTGTGATTACTAAGCTTTCTTATAAATATTTAGAAGAGTTTCTGAAAATGATGAAAAAAAGATTTCTTTTGACTGATAGGATAATGCTTATTTTCTGGGAGGTTGAACATCAGGCTGTCAAGAATATAAAAGCAATAAGAATAACCTATAATCAAGTTTCTCCATATTTAGAAAAAACTTATCATTTATTAAAGTGTTTTAAGGAAATTAGATTATACCATTTTCCTTTATGTACTATTTCAGAAAAATTTTGGTCTTATGTTTGGCGAACTTTACCTGAAGATGGAGTAATATTTAAGAATTCTTGTAATCAATGTCGATATAAGAAATATTGTTTAGGCATTCCTAGAGAGTATTCAGAACATATGGGGATTAAGGAGTTTAAGCCAATTAAAAATAATTTTAAAATTAAAGAAACAAAAGACATTTATCATCCTATCTTAACAATAAATAAAAAATAATGATTTTAAATATATTATCTCTGCCAATACTTTTTTTTATAGGTATAATTACAACTTATGAGGATTTTAAATGTGGCAAGGTAAGAAATAAATGGATTATTTTTGGAGCTTGCTGGGGCATAGGGATTATTCTCTTTTTCTTAATATGGCATTTCATTGCTTCGCCAGTTACTAATTTTTATTATTTTAATCTATTAAATTATCCTGCTGATTATGAAGTTGTTGTTTTTACCGTTTCACTTTCCTATTTATTGAAATGTATTCTTAATATGACCGTTGCTTTAATAATTAGTTATTTAATGTGGAAATTTAATGTTTGGGCAGCTGGAGATGCTAAGCTTTTTATTGTTTATTCTATTCTTCTGCCAACAACATTTTACTGGAAGTCATTTTTTTTATTTTTCCCTTCATTTGTTTTAATGATTAATATTTTTATTCCTATATTCATATACTTACTTATTGCTTCTATTTTATATTATTTGAAATTTCTCTATTTGCGTAAAAAAAATAAATCTAAAGATAATCTTTTAGAAAAAAAGCAAGAAAGCAAAGCTGATAGGAAAAAGAAGATATTAGAAAATGTTAAAAATATGGCTATAATGATGATTGCTTTTATTGGTCTTTTTTTGATTATTAAATTATTTCAAACTCCAATTCAAAAATATACTTCTATTGATGTTTTTTCTATACAAGTTCTTATCTTTGCAGTTGTCATAATTTTTTCTAATTCGGTTATAAAATTTCTTATAAAACCAATTGTTTTTAAAATTGTTATTATTTTAGTTGCTATTCTTGTTTGCTATGGGCTGATTAATTCTTATGATTCAACTATAGAAACAATTCGTAGAACCTTAATTATGATGACTATTTTTATAATTGTTTTAAGTATATTTAGAAAATTAATTGATTTTCATGTTCTTAAAACTAATATTAAAGAAGTAAAAATAGAAGATATTAAGCCAAGAATGAGTTTAGTTGAAGATATTATGGAAAAAATGAAAAAAGATAAGGAATTTTATAATAAACACATAGGAAGATTTTATTCGGGTGGATTATTACCAGAACAAGTAGAAGCAGTGAAAAAATGGCTTAAGAATGATAAAGAAGAAATGGAAATAATTAAAATATATAAGCCATTTCCTTTTGTTCCTTGGATGTTTGTTGGTGTAATTATCACTATAATATTAAAAGGGTCTATGTTTCATTTGGTATGGAATCTATTTTAACGCTGTGGATAATTTTAATAGTAAATTATTCTTAAAAGTTGTATAATATTAGTAGTATATGAGTAAAATTAAACATTTATTAAAAAAGAATTTATTCTTGTTATTGTTTTTATTTATTTCTGCATCTTTTTTATGTGTTTATTTTGTTTTAGCTTATAATCCAGGAACTAATATAACTGTTTGTACAAATGGGGTTAGTCAACCAGCTTGTTACTCTGGAGTTTATCCAACACCTACGTTATATTGGACTAACTCTGGCAGCTCTAGCCAGGTTAGATATCGTGTTCAAATTGATAATAATAGTAATTATGCTTCTCCTACAATAGATAGCGGAGAAGTTGTTTCAGCTACTCAAAATTATACAGTTAATAAATCAGGATTATCTTTTAGTTCATTATATTACTGGAGGGTGAGAATAATGGATAATTTCGGTAGCTGGACTAGTTATGCTCAAGGTGCTGATACTCTTTTTATCACTGCTGGAGCATGTAATAGTTCTCCAACAGCTAGTAGTTTATCTGTTGTAACTGGGAATTATTGTTCAAGTGCATCTCATTATTTTTCATGGGTTTATTCTGATGCTGATAGCGATACTGAGAGTAGATTTATGTTGCAAGTAGATAATAATAGTGATTTTAGTTCTCCTACGGTAAATAGAGATTATGCTGGACTTTCAAATCCAAGTCCTACGACTAATAATCAAACTGTGCTTATTTCAACTTCTCCTGATACTCCAAGTTCAGATCAACTTGCATATAATACAACATATTATTGGAGGGTAAGTGTCTGGGATAGTAAAGCAGCTAGTTCTGGATGGGTAAATGGTTCTTCTTTTACTACACAAACACATAGATATCCAACAGTAGATTTTGATTGGGCTCCTTCTGGTCCTAGTGCAGATGAAGATGTTCAATTTACTGATCAATCAACTGTTTACGGAGGATCATCTAAATCTTCATGGTTATGGGTATTTCAAGATGGAAACCCTGCAAGTTCAAGTGTACAGAATCCTGCTAATATTCAATTTACTTCTTCTGGTTCTAAAGCAGTTACGTTACAAGTAACTGATTCTAGTGGCTATACTTGCCCTGGAACTGAAAATGTTGATATAAATATTGATCTTCCTGATTGGGAAGAGATTTTACCTTTTTAATTATTAAAATTATGAAAAAAATAAAATTATTTAGTTTCGTTGTTTTATTTTTATTTCTTGCGATTAATGTTTCTAACGCGCAAGAAATAGAAGATGCTATTGAGATAGCTTCTATTGAGTTATATGATGCTAAAGTAATTTCTCAAGAAGGAAATAAGATAAATCTTTCTTTTGATTTATTTAATGGTGGAAAAATTCAACAAGGGATCAAATATGGCATTCAATTAATAGATTATGTAGATATAGAAGAATCAGATAATTCATCAGCTGTAATTGATATATTTAATCAAACTCAAGAGGCTTCAGAAATGCAAGTAATTTTAAATGAAAAAATATATGAAGAAACTATTACGATTAGGAATAATGAAACCATTAATAAAGAAATTGAATATGTAGCACCTTCTTATTTAAATGGAGAATTTGAAGTTTGGATTATTGTCAAGAATGATAATGGAATGCTTTTAGCAATGGGAAATCTAGGAAAGATCGTTTTGGAAGGAAATAATCAATTTATTAAAATAATTCCAGAATCTTGTTATTTAATTATTAAGGGAGAAAGTAATGAAGAAAAATATAGTATTAGCCAAGGTGTTGATATTTCTCTAGATGAGAATCTTCAAGCAGTCTGCGAGTTAATTAATAATTATGATAAAGAAATAAATTTTACTCCTTATTTTAATACTTATAATCGTTCTACTTTTGGAGAATTAATTAAAGAAAACGAATCTATTCAGAATAATTTCATTATTGAAGCAAATGAAATAAAGATTTTTACATTTAATATTCCTAAAATAGATATTTCACAAGCTTATGATGCAGAATTAACTTTAAAGGAAGATAATAATAATATTTCTAATTCTGTTGTTTTTCATTATGTAATACAAGGAGAAAGTGCAACTATTCAAAACCTATCATTAGATAAAGATTATTATTTAGCAGGAGATATAGCAGAAGTTTCTGTTTATGTAACTCCTTCTGCTGATATTTTTTATGATTCAAGAGCGAATATTGAATCTATAAATGAATTTAATTTAAAGCTTGCTATTTATAATAGCGATGGAAATCTATGCACAGATGACAATACTAAATATGAGAAATCAATAAATAAACAAACTGAAGAACTTCAAACTTTTTCAATAAATATTAATAAAGATTGTTACGATCCAAAAATTATTGCTATAGCAGAAAATTCTTCTGGTGATATATTAGCTCAAAAAGAATATCAAATATTAACAGAATCTGTAAAAGAAGAATTAATAGAAGAACAGAGCAATAAATATATTAAATATATTGCAGGTTTAGTTCTATTTATTTTCTTATTTGTTATATTTTTCTTAATAAGAAAGAAAGGGAAAAGTGCAAATCTATCAATATTTATATTCCTATTTTTTATTTGTACTGGGCTTGTTTTTAATTTTTTTATTTGTGAAGAAGCAAATGCAGGAACTTTTGTAGTGCCTGGAATAAGCACTTCTAATCCTTATGCTTATGAATGGGAATTAAATTCATGTCCGAGTTGGTCGTTATCATCACCAGGATATTCAGGCTCTTGTTATCTTGATAGAAAATGGCCACTTGGTCCATGGAATATTTTATGTGCAGGAATTCAAAACTTAATTAATCAAGGAACAAGATTGCAATGTGTAAATAAAACTCTTTACGTTAGTCCTGGTTATCCATTTGCATATGCTACTGATGCTATATACGCCGTATCTTTAAATAAAAGTGCTTATTCGCCAGGAGAAACTATTATAATTACTGCAAAAGCAAACGCTTCTTGGTGTACTAATAATTATTGGAATGCTTATTTGGTTGTAAATAATAATGGAAACTGGACAAAGATTATAGAACAAAGTATGACACCAGTAATTTATAGTACAAAATATATAACTGCGCCAACCACTCATGGAACGCATACTCTTACTTTTTATGGTTCTGCTTTTAAAGGACATGATAGTACAGGTTCAATTAGTAGTTATACTATGCAATATACCGTTACATCTCCAGTTCCAATTAATAATCCTCCAATAGCGTCTTCTTTATTGGCTACAGAAGGGGATTGTTGTTCAAATGCGTCTTATTATTTCTCATGGATATATTCTGATCCTGATGATAACAATCAAAGTAGATTTAGATTTCATATAGATAATAATAGTAATTTCAGTTCTCCTACAGTGAATAGAGATATTACAAGTCTTTCAAATCCGAGTCCAACAACTAATAATCAAACTGTGCTTATTTCAACTTCTCCTGATACTCCAAGTTCAGATCAACTTGCATATAATACAACATATTATTGGCGTGTTATGGTTTATGATAATCAAGCAGCTAGTTCTAATTGGGTAAATGGTTCATTTTTTACAACACCTAAGAACAAATATCCAACAGTAGATTTCAATTGGGCGCCTAATCAACCTAGCGAAAACGAAGATGTGCAGTTTACTGATCAGTCGGTTGTTTATGGAGGAGCATCTAAATCTTCTTGGTCATGGATATTCCAAGATGGGAATCCTTTAAGTTCTAAGATGCAGAATCCTCTTATTAAATTCCTTTTACAAGGAACAAAAGCAATAATATTACAAGTAACTGATTCTAGTGGTTATTCATGTTCTAAAACTAAAAATATTGATGTAAATATTAAGCTTCCTGGATGGAAAGAAGTTTTGCCTTTTTAATTATTAAATAATGTTAAAATTTTTTTGTTCTAAAAAAAATAATAAAGGCTTTACTCTAATAGAAGCATTAATAGTTATCTTTATTATGTCTTTATTAGCTGTTTCAATTTTAGCTAGTTATAAGAATAGTAATAAAAAATATATACTTCTTCAAGCAAATCAAAAAATAATTTCTGATTTAAGAAAAGTGCAAAATATGGCCATAAATGGAACAGAAATTGAAGGATATTGTTCAACTGTTGATGCTTGTTTTGGTTATGGAATTAAGTTTGATCTTACTTTGCCTTCTTCTTATATTATTTTTGCTGATAGGAATGGTAATCAAACTTATAATGGAGGAGAAGGATTTGAAACGGTTAATTTACCTTCTAATATAATTATTCAATCTGTTTCTCCCTCACCTAAAGCTCATGTTTTTTTTGAGGCGCCAGATCCAACTACTTATGTTAATGGAGATAGTGGAGCTAGTGCTTCAGCAGAAATTGTTATTCAGATTCAAGGAACTGCTTTAACTAAGACAATTAATGTTAACACAGCTGGTTTGATAGAAAATAATTAGATTTATAAATAATATTCATGTTAAGATGTAAACAAAATGGATTTAGTTTAATAGGTGTAATAGCAACTCTATTTATCGTTGCTGTTGGATTAACTAGTGTTATAAGTTTAACTAGTATGTCTTTAAATAGCTCTAATACGAGCAAAATGAGATTGATTGCTTCTGGTTTAGCTCAGGAAGGAATAGAGGTTGTAAGAGATTTGCGAAGAGCTAACGTAGAGTGGGATGATTGGTATAGTTCAATTTCAAATGGTAATTATCGTGTCCAATATAACAATACTAGTCTTATTTCTTTTTCTGACACTCCTTTGAAAATTAATAGTAATGGTTATTATCAATATGATTCTGGAGATGACTCTGCTTTTTCACGTAAGGTTACTTTTACTAAACTTTCAGCTAACGAGTTAAAATTATCAGTTGAAATTAAATGGAAATTAAGAGGCCAATGGTCTTATTTAACAGCTGAAGACCGGCTTTGGAATTGGAAATAATGTTTTTAAAAAAAGATAACAATAAGGGATTTACTTTAATTGAGCTATTAGTCGCTTTAAGTCTTTTTAGTGTTATAGTTATAGGCATGACAAGTACAGCTCTTTCAGTTATGAAGGGGCAAAGAAAAGCTTTTTCTTTGCAAACAGTTCAAGAGGCAAGTCGTTATACTTTAGAATCAATGATTAAAGAAATCAGAATGGGTGTTGTTAATTCAGCTAATGGAACAGGATTAAGTTCTTTAGATGTTACTAATTCAAAAGGAGAAGATGTTGAGTATCAATTTCTTGCAAATAAACTGCGTCGTAGTATTAATGGCGGAGCATGGCAAGACTTAAGTTCTGATAATGTTACATTAACTGGAAGTTTTTATGTTAGAAAAAGCGCTTTTCCTAATAGGGCTTTAGTCTCTATTGTAATGAAAATAGAAACTAAAGAAGTAAAAACAGAAGAACGATCAGAACTATAT
>JAHJQT010000009.1 GCA_018819085.1 Patescibacteria group bacterium | reverse complement strand
AGGTTTGAAAAAATCTTTTTTGTTTGGCTTATCAGAGAGTCATTAGGTTCTTTATTAGAAAATTTTAAGTTTGCAGCTATAATTGAGAAAAATTGAATAAGGAGGTGATTGTGATGAGTAAAAGCAAAAGCTCATATGGCGGTGGTTATTCTCAAAGAGATGCTCAGCGTGATACCAGCGCCACAAAGAAGCAAGCTCAAGAAGCCTGGCATAAAGCGAGAAATGATGCCGCGAAGTCAAAAGGATGGAGTGTTCCTAAGGATCGTAACAAGAAGTAGTGAATTCTGCAAAACTCTTTTATGGCCGCAAGAGAGATATAGAATATTAATTTATTTTATATCTCTCAAATTTTTAAATTTTATGAATAAAGTTGAAACAAAATTAGAATATAAATTTAAGAAAAATAAAAGTATTCTTATAATTATTTGGCAAGATGCTGCTTATTCAAATAAAGCTAAATTGCCTAAAAAAATGCCGCCAATGCAGATAACTTTCGGACTTTTTTTGGGTGAAACAAAAGAGGCGATAAATATTGGCATGAATTGTCATTTGGATTTTGTTAATAAAAAAATTATTAATGAGAGCATAGATGCATTTTTAATTCCTAAAAAAGTAATTAAAGTAATTAAAAATCTTGGAAATTTCAATGGTTAAAAAAGAAAAAAATAAAACTATTATTGTATTATGGAAAGATGCTGTGTTTTATCGTTTTTATAAAGGAGAAAAAACATTATTAACATCTACTAAGTGTCAAGGAAAATTTGTTAAAGAAAATAAAGATTTTGTTATTTTAAAAAATTGCAAGCAATCTGTTTTTGATGAGAAAAAAAAGAAATTTATATTTAAAAGAAAAGCTAATTTTTTCTTAATACCTAAAGGAATGATTGTTAAAATAACTAATTTGGTAAATCAAATAAAGCAGGTTTGAAAAAATCTTTTTTGTTTGGTTCGCCAATTAGAGAACCATTAGGTTCTTTAAAAATATAAACACTGAAAAGGGGAGGGAAAAAAATGGAAAAGACATGGAAAGAAAATGAAGTTATCGTTGCGATTTTTTATTACTCTGCGCTGGTTGCGTATGTTGCTATCTCGATTTTTGTTTCATTTTTTGATGATTATCAAAGAAAACTCATGAAAGATGATCTGAAGAAGTTTTTTGGTTTTAAAACCCGGGAAAGAAATACACAAAGGAGGTAAGAGATGAAAAAAGTATTGTATGTAATATCTGTTTTTGCAATTTGGGTAGGTTTGGTTATCGTTGGATCCAGCATGATTATTCCGGCTGGTATTGTCAAAACAATTTCATGGCTGAAAACATAGAGAAAGGAGGTGCTAGAAATGGCAACAATTAAGAATAAGGCAGTGGAGGTAGATGCCGTTTCTGGCGCTTCTCCACAATTGGTAAATGCGATGGCAGGCAAGACAAAGATATGCCCGCATCTTCAGCAGCATTATGATTTGCCGGCTGAGAAGAAAAAACATTTTCTTAAGACTCCGGAAGCTAAGCATCTTTTCATGAATATTCCTAGGGATGTGGCTAGAGTTTTAATCAAGGGTTTCCTCGATGGAACTCATGGTATAGAGATGGTTGGCTGGGATAAGGTTGTAGAGTATTTTCAGATTAACAGCCGAATTATTCCGGCTCTAACTATTAATCCTGGGACATACACAATGCTCGAAAAGATGTATCACTTTGAGCAAGTGCAGAATCCTATTGATGAATATTTCGCAATGGGGTTGGCTGGAGGCCAGGCACTTCGTAATCGGTATGACGCGGTTACAAATCACGCTATTTTTCACGTCAATGAAATTTTGGCCCGGCAAGAAAATTGTTTGATGATTGATATTGGCTCGGGACCAGGCCGTAACGGTGTAGACATGTGCCTACGTAATCCTATCTACAGGAATCGTCTCAAGATTGATTGTATTGATATCGATTCAGAAGCGATCGCCTTAGGAAAGAAGTTCACCAAAAAACACAATCTTTCAAACATCTCTTTTGTTCAACAAAGTATGACAAACCTTAATGGAAGATATGAAGGAAAGGTTGATTACGGAATTTTGATCGGTGTGCTTTGCGGATTAACAAGGCCAGAACGAATTGGTCTATTATCCAAAATCAAGCCATATTTCCGTAAGGGAGCACGGTTAGTTGGTGCATCTCTAATAGAAAAGATGGCCTATGATGATCTTCTTTGTGCATATATTTTGCGCGAAACTACCGGTTGGGGGTTACAATACCCGTTTCTCGGAGAGTTAAAAGAAGTTTTCGAAGCAGCCGGGTGGGAGTACGAAGGTTATTTCATGGACGAGCCGACTCGATTTTACGAAATCGGAATTGGCATCGCCTAGTACATTAACTATAACTTTTACAAATCCCCGAATCTTGCTATAATAAAATTAGCAAATCGGGGATTTTTTATTTATGGATTTATATTTTTCATTAAGCGGATTATTTAATGCAGTTGCCAGTATTATACTGGGCTTGTTTGTGTTTTTAAAAAATAGAAATAGTAGAATTAATCAAACCTTTGCTCTTTTCTGTTTATCTGTTGCTGTTTGGTCATATTTCTATATATTTTGGCCACTAGCTAAAGATAAAGAATCAACTTTGTTATGGTTTCAATTATTACACATTGGCGCTAATTTTGCTCCAATAACTTATTTACATTTTGTTGCTACTTGGTTAGGTATAGCAAAAAAGAAAAAAGCAATAATTATTTCTGGATATTTATTAGCTGCTTTATTTGCTTCGTTTGTTTTTTCATCTTATTTCATAAAAGATATAGTTCCAAAATTTTCAATGAGATTTTGGGCTGAACCAGGTGTTTTGTATCATTTCTATCTTTGTTTTTTCTTTGGGTATGCTATTTACTCTTCGTATTTATTAGTTAAATATTATAACAAAGTTACAGGCACAAAAAAACCTCAAATGAAATATATATTTATTGGGATGGTTTTAGCTTTTGCTGGTGGTTCAACTAATTATTTTCTTTGGTATGATATTCCAATAAAGCCTTATGGAAATATTTTTGCTTCTACTTATGTTATTTTAACTGCCTATGCCATTCTTAAATATCGGTTGATGGATATTAAGTTGGCGGTGAAGAGGAGCACGATTTTTTCTTTGATTGTTATTGCCATTACTGCAGCTTATGCAATGTCAGCTTTCTTGGTTAGTTGGGTTGTTTTCGGAG
Organism: Patescibacteria group bacterium; assembly: GCA_018819085.1. Lineage (GTDB taxonomy): Bacteria > Patescibacteriota > Minisyncoccia > Portnoybacterales > UBA2143 > JAHJQT01. The sequence continues at coordinate 2,411 of JAHJQT010000009.1, read as the reverse complement.
GCGTTTATACTTTCCGTACACAAATTATCACTGGTTTAATTGTTGCTTTTTTAGTAGCCATTGGATTTAGGCCATTATATGAATGGCTTAAAAAAACAACTGATACTTTCTTATTTAAAGGAGAATATTTACCTCAGGATTTAATGGCTGATATTACTGATATTGTTTCTAGGACTTTAGATTTAGATGTGGTTATTGAGACCTTAAAGAATAAGATTACTAATGCATTAAGAATTAAAAAATTAGAAATAGTTATTTTAAAAGAAGATTCGTTTAAAAAAAGAAAATCATTAGAAAAAATAGCTGATTATTTTAGAAAGCAAAGAGATGTTTTGGTTTTAGAAGAAATGAAAAGAGAATTTGCTGAAAAAGTTAATTTAGAAAAGAATTCATATTTAATTGAAGAATTAGAAAAACTTAATACAGCTTTAGTGATTCCTTTATTAGTAAAAAAGAAATTAGTTGGAATTTTCCTTTTGGGCAATAAGAGGTCTGGGGATATGTTTACTAATGAGGATATTAAAACGTTGGAAACAATTGCGGGTCAGGCTGGTATCGCTATTGAAAATGCTCGTCTCTATGAAGAAATGAAAGATTTTTCCAAAACGCTTCAAAAAGAAGTTGAGCGTCAGACTAAGACATTAAAAGACGCCAATATTCGTCTGCAACAATTAGATGTGGCTAAATCAGAATTTATTTCTCTAGCTTCTCATCAATTAAGAACTCCTTTAACTATTATTAAAGGATATGTCTCTATGATTCTAGAAGGAACCTGGGGAATAGTTGAGGGTGGACAAAAAGAGCAGTTAGAAAAAATTTATTCCAGTAATGAAAGATTAATTAAATTAGTAGAAGATCTATTAACTGTTTCTAGGATTGAATCTGGTCGTTTGGATTTTGATTGGGAAACAATTCATTTTGAAAATATGATAGATAATGTTATTAAAGAGTTCAGCCAAATGGTAAAGAGTAAAAAACTTTATTTAAAATTCGTTAAACCAAAAGAAGCATTGTCTAAAATAAGGATTGATCCTTTGAAAATTAGGCAAGTAGTTCAAAATCTAGTTGATAATGCAATTCATTATACTCAAAAAGGTGGAATAACTATCCGTTTGAAAGAAAAAAAAGATAAAATGCTATTTAGTATTGAAGATACAGGAATAGGAATTTCTCCCGAGGAACAAGTAGTTCTTTTTGAGAAATTTTCTAGAGGTAGAGATATAGACAAAATACATACAGAAGGAGTTGGATTAGGATTGTATTTAGGAGCTAAAATGGTTGAAGCGCATAAAGGCAAAATCTGGGTTGAGTCAGAAGGAGAAAATAAAGGCAGTACCTTCTATTTCGAGTTACCAATTAAGAGGAAAAAGAGATAAAAAGAGCGACGGAGAATATCCCGTCGCTTATTTTTTTTGAGCTAAAAACTCAATTATATTATGATAATGTGGTTTATCGTGTCCAGTATCTAATATTTCTTTTTGTTTTAATAAAATAATATTAAAATCTTTGAATTTTTCTTTAATTTCTGTTTTAGTAAAAAAATGTCTATAAATTTTAAATTTGGGTAAATAAAAAGTATTTTTTTCTATTTCTTTTAGTTTTTTTTCTTTAATTAATTTAAGTAATGGATCTTTAATGGAAAAAACTGAAAGATATATAAATCCATTTAATTTAAGTGAATTTTTAATTTTATCTAAAATAGTATTAATTTCGTTTTTTTTAAGAAAATCAATCGTAGAAACGGAAATTATTAAAGAATATTCTTCTTTTTTAAGTTTTAAATTCTTAATATCGCAAAGTTCTGTTTTTATTGTTAGATCATATTTTTTTGCAAGTTTTTTAATTTTATCTAATCCTTGTTTAATTTTATCTATAGCTGTTACGTCAAATTCATTTTTAGCTAAAAAAATACTATTTCTTCCTTCTCCAGCTCCAATATCTAAAGCCTTCCCTTTAGGGATCTCATTAATATATTTTTCTAAAGTGGGACTTGATTTCAGTCCCCAATAATGTTTATTTTTTTTGTATTCTTTTTCCAACATTTATTTTAATTTTATAATATATCATGCTTTTTGTAAATAAATTATTAATGTTTTATAATCAAGATATTAGAAATAATTCACATATTTCTCCAAAGGAGTTAGATAATTAATACCTATTTAAAAACCGGAGATTATACGCAGCTTATTTGTCATAGAAACATACTTGAAAAGATTTATGCTGCGTTATTACCACTAAAATACCCTTCGGAGGTTTAATTATGTCTCATATTATCTCTATTAACAAATGCGCTTCATTGATATGAAGCACATTTACTTTATCTATGTGTTTTTATATAATGAGACTATGGTTAAAAAAAATAAAATTAAAAAAGAATCTCTTTGTTTAAATAATAAAGTTATTGCTGATGT
>JAHJQT010000058.1 GCA_018819085.1 Patescibacteria group bacterium | reverse complement strand
CTTTTTTAAATCCATCTTCATAAACCCATATCCTGGCAAATCAACAAAATATACCTTTTTATTTATTAAGAAAAAATTAATCTGTCTTGTTTTTCCTGGTTTTGAACTTGATTTAACAAGTTTCTTCCTATTGGCAAGTAAGTTTATAATACTTGATTTACCAACATTAGATCTGCCTATAAAAGCAATTTGAGATTTATTATCCTCAAGAATCTTATTTGTTCCAGTTATCCCTCTTGTAAATTCTGCACTTTTAATATCCATAATATTTTATTTAAAACTATCTGCATCAATTTCAATCCAATCCTCTCTATTCTCATCCCATTTATATGCTATTAACCGAGTTGTTTTTTCATCTTCGCTATAAACATACTCAACGCTTGTTTCAGAACCAATTCGCTGAGAATAATTCATTTTTTTATCAAGCACAACTGGTTTTGTTACATATGCAAGTTTAACCCTACCCAAGGGACTTTTAAATATAATAAATTCTATATCTGTTCCTCCCATTTCATCAAGATGTTCATTTTTATGATCTTCAATTTCAAATTTATCTTTAATGTCATTTACTAAGTTTTCCCATCTTTCTTGATTCATAAATATATTATAACATTTTAAAAAATAATATCAAAAAAGCCATGCTAAATCAACATGGCTTTTTAAATTTTAATCAAATCTATCTATTGATTCCTATAAATGGACTAGCTTCACCCCAATAAGTAGGAACTTTACCATCCCATTTTTCTATCCAACGCAACTCAACAACTTGAGGATTAGCTTTCAAAGCTTGTGCTTCTATTTGAATTGCCTGTGCTTTTCCTTGTGCAGCTGCAATCATTTGATCTGCTTCAATTTTTATTCTTTCTAAATCTCTATCTGCCTTAAGCTTTAACTGTTCTGCCTTAACCTTAGATTCAATAGCTTCATTAAAGGCTGCTGAAAAATCAAAGTCAATGATATTAAATTCATCAACTATAATAAAATTCTGTAATAATCTTGCTGCAAGATTTGCTTTAATCTGCTCTTTAACTACTTCTCTTTTGGTAATTAGTTCTTCAGCTGTAAACTTAGCTGTTTCTGCTTTAACTGATTCTTGAATAGCTGGAGCAATAATTCTAGCATTATAGTTCTTTCCAACTTCCTGCCAAACCTTATTAACTGACTCTGGAAGTAAATGATAGTTTAATGCAATTTTTGAAGTAACTATTTGTAAGTCCTTAGAAGAAGCGCTGGCTGGAATTTCATCTTTCTGAATCTTAACATCCATTGTAACTACTTTTTGAACAAAAGGAATCTTTATATAAAGACCTTCATTAAAAACTTTATCTTTAACAGCTCCAAACTGAAGTAATATTCCACGCTCACCTGCGCCAATAGTCCCAAAAGCTCCAAAAAGAAGAATCAAAACAATTAAACCTATCGCAATTCTGGAAGCAATTTTTTTTCCATCTATATTTCCTATTTTCTTATTTATTTCTTTTATATTATCCATATTTTTATTTTATTTTTAAATTTATCCTCCTAACGACCTTTAATATTTAAAAGGGGCTAAAATTATTAGGAACTGATGGTACACCATGTTTAACCCATTGACCATCTTCACATATTTTTATTATATCACTCGTCAATCTCCTGCTCAAGCCCTGTTTTTACTTTTTCAAATTCATTCTCAAGTTCCTTTAATCTCTTTTTACTAGATTTAATTAAAGAAACTCCTTCTTTAGCTTTTTCTAAACCAGCTTCAACATCTATTTCATCTTGCTTATCAAACCAATTAATAATTTCTTCTATTTTTTTTAATGAATCCTTAAGCTTATTTTTTTCCATAATTTATTAATTATTTATTAATTATTTCTTTAATTTCAGATTTTATTCTACCATCTGAAACTCTAATATCTATTTTATCATTTTTATTTACATTTTTAACGCTTTTAATTATTTTTCCTCCAATTGAAACAATACTATAACCAAGTTTTAATTGATTTTCGGGATTAGCATTCTTTAATCTTTCTTGAGATCTTTCTAGATATTTTTTAAGATCACTTAATCCATCTTTAATTCCAGAAAAAACTAAATCTAAAGATTGATTTAGATTTTTTTTAGATTCTTTCAAAGCAAATCCTAATTCTGTTAGTTTATTCATAAGACGATTTTTGGCATCTTTGAATCTTTTAAAAATAAATTCCGACCTTTCACCTAATTCCCGAACTAATATCTCAATTTTATTCTTTTGATTAGATAAAGCTTCTTGATATTTATAAATAATATCTTTTTCAAAAATTCTAATACTACTAATTGCTTCATCCCATGACTTATTTAAAGCAACCGTAACAGCTGTAGGAGTAGAAACCATTAAATCAGCTGTTAAAGATGATAAAGGAACATCTTTATCATGACCAATCCCACAGATAATTGGTTTTTCAAAATCAGCTATTTCTCTCACTAAAGATTCATTATTAAACGCTTGCAAGCTTTCTAAACTTCCTCCTCCTCTAATAATAACTAAAACATCTATATCTTCCCTCTTAAAATGATTTATAGCTGAAAGTAAATCACGTACCGCTGTCTGTCCTTCAACTTTTGAGTTGAAAAATTTAATCTGGTAACCATATTTTCCTAAATTAGTTAAAAAATCATGAATTACAGCTCCTGTCTCTGATGTTATTAAGCCAATTTTCTGAACAAATTCTGGAATTGGTTTTTTACGTTCTAAATCAAATAATCCTTCATCTTCAAGTTTCTTTTTTAATTTCTCATAAGCTTTTTTTAAAGCACCTTCACCTACTAATTCTGCCGCAGAAACTTTAAAGCTTAATCGGCCTTGGGGCTTATAGACATCAGGTAATCCTTGAGCAATAATTTCAAGGCCCTCTTCAAAATCAATTCCACACATCTTATAATCACTCCTCCACATAAAACAATTCAATAAACTTCCATCATCTTTATCTTTTAAAGAGTAAAATAAATAATTACCACTAATATTTAAACTACTTATTTCTCCCTGAACCCTAGCGTTATAATCTTTTAATTTACTATTAATTAAATCTAAATAACTACTAACTGTATATGGTTTATTCTCTGTATCATTTTCTTTCTCTTTGTCATTCTGAGACGAAGCCAAAGAATCTTTTTCTTTAATTAAATCTAAAATATCTTTTCCGTATTTTTCAAACTTCCTTTCCTTAAT
>JAHJQT010000057.1 GCA_018819085.1 Patescibacteria group bacterium | reverse complement strand
TTTGTAAATCCTTATTAAAAAACCATGCCTTAGAAAGATGAACAGGTACGGCCTTGAGAGTAACAACCTTTGCAGTACTCTGCGAAAGTTGTCTACGAAAAAGACCGTACCTGATTAGATTTCTTCTAGACACAGCCTATGGATTAACACACCTGATCAGATTTTTTTATCCACAATTGAAAATTCTTTAACTATTGACATAAATAAACATTATTTGCTATATTGAAGATGCGCTTGTGGGGGCTTTGGCTCTCTCGCGGTCAATTTTCATAAACCGCAGACGGGCGCTTTTTTATTTGTTCAATCTTCTTCTAAATTTCCTGCAAATCTTTTATTGATTATTTAAAAAAGACTCTAAACATTTTTTTATTTTCTAACTATTGACAGGATATTAAAGAATAGATTATTATTAAAATATTGGAGGCAGTAAAAGTATAATTTACAAAAAAGATTGGTCATCTTAATAAAGAAGCATTAAATACATTAACTTGTATTTAGATATTTGGCGTAGGTTTTTCAAAATGACCATACGCTATGCGTATCACCGAAAGGTGCTTCGCCTACGTCAAATATTTGAATGCAAGTTTTTTATTTGACTGGCAGTTGCAGGTGGAGGGCGGTCAATACTGGATGATTACACTAATAGATGAATTGCCTTCTCAATTATGCTTTGAACGAGATGGATATATCTTTTGTAATTGGGTTTATTACCCAAAACGCAAGGGATATGCAATTGTAAGTGCTACTGGCAAATTCCTCAGATTCATAGAGAAAAATAAATCTGAACAAAAAGAAGAAAAAAAACTCTAATCAAAAGAATTAGAGTTTTATCTCGAATCAATTAAACCTGTGAGGCCTCACAGATGGTCGATAATAACAATTAACTAAAAAGGAGAACCGACCGAACGTCTGTAACTGCCATTATTATAGCAAATTTTGTCGATGCCTTCCATCTTACTTGTCAATGCTTTTTTTAGATAAGTAAGATTACAATATTAGGAATGTCTTAACAAGATTCAAAGGTCGTTGAAAATAAATAAATAAATAAAACTTATATAATTATGACTTCTAAAGAATTAATGAAAGAATATTTTAAAGGTGGTAATGCTATTAATATCCCTTATTCTGTTATAAAAGAAGCACTTGAACAAATTAAAGAAATAGGCGATAAATTAGATAAAGAAAGAGAAGCTAATAATCAGAGTGGTGGAGTTTATCCTCAATCAGAAAAGCCAAATCCTGGCAGATAATTCAACCCTTTTTATTCTTCTGACTAATGCTTGATTTTTTTCAAAATCAAGCATTTTTTAATCCCTCTTTTATAATACAGCCAATAGAAAATTATTACTATATTCCCCACTCCCTCCAAATCTTTATTTATCCTTTCTGAAAAATAAATAAATGCTCGTGCATAATTAATAAAAAATTATAGTTTTTTGATCTTTCTGCCCAAAATCCTGTTGTTTTGCAATTATGCTGTTGTTTAATAATATCTTCCTTTAATTTAAATCCTTGTTTTAAAAATTGATCCATTACCTTGTATGCTATTGGTTGATACATCTTTTCTCTCCTTGTATCACCAATTAAGATTGCGCAAAATTTATTTGGACGTAATACACGATACAATTCTTTAGCAACTTTACCCATTTGTTCGGTAAATTCGTTTATATCATGAATGTTAGATAAATCTTCAGAAATTTCTCCATCACTATATTTTATAATATCCGCATATGGAGGATGAGTAAGTACAAAATCTATTTCCTCATCTTTTATAAAAGAAAGTTTTCGAGCATCACATTTTTTAATCCTCTGTCTAGATTCATTCTCCACATTAAAAATTAAAGACTCTTTTGTTTTTTTGAGCGCATCGTCATTAACATCAGTACATGTGATATAACGATTTAATATTTTTGCCTCAATTGCTGTCGTCCCACCTCCAACCATACAATCAAGTAAATGATCTTTTTCTTTTGAATAACGTAAGATTAGGTTTCTCACTACTTCAGGTGACCAATTCCCACGCCAATCTGATTTATGAGTCGCCCAACTACCACGACGAGGAAATGACCAAACGGTGGAACACTCTAATTCAAATTCCTTTGGATGTAATTCCATTTTAAAAATTTATTTATTCCAACTTCCATAATTCAAATCTATTTTTTTTAAGATATCGGTAAAAGCTACATATTCTATATTAT
>JAHJQT010000056.1 GCA_018819085.1 Patescibacteria group bacterium | reverse complement strand
GGTCTATGTATCAACCACCAATATCCATTTATCGGCTCAGGGAAAAGGGCTGCGTCTTTGTTTTCCGGAGGGAGAACATTCCCTAAATAGTTAAATCTCTTGAAGCTCTCCGTTGTCGCGATACTTACCAAGGGACCATAAATAGAATAATGAGTATACACAATTGCCCATTCTCGCAGGGTATCAATCCAAGTAAGCCGAGGATCCTCAACTCCGTATCCCTCTTCTCTTTCCTCCCCTGTAAAAATAGTATCCTCGTCTATTTCCCAATTTGTTCTTCCGTCTTCGCTACAAAAACAAACAAGCCGAGATATCCCTTGCCGGTCTTCTACCCTCACAAAAAGAAGGGTTAATCCATCTCGATCTCCGACACCAGCATTAAAGACAGTATGAGGTGTCCAGCCATGGCGTTTAAACCAGTCATCAGGGAAATCCATTTTGGTTAATATGGGATTACCCTCGAATCTCTTGAAAAGTTCCATCGCACAACCCTCCTTTCTAATTGACTTCTTTTTAATGAACGAATAAATACAGAATAGCATAGAAGTACCGCTTGTCAAATTAAGTTCACTTTTTTTGCCCTGAGCATCCAATTGCCTTCTCAAAATAAAAAGTTCGCACTATCCTATCTGACTCGCCGGCAAGGCGGACATCTTTCGAACCTTTGACTGGGCTAAAGCATTGCCAAGACCCCTGTTATTGTTCTGCACTTACTTATTTTATAAATTGAAAAGCCTTATCATTTTTCTTGGCTATAGTAAAAAGTTCGGTCCCAGGAAAACACACTGATTGATCGGCATATGAGACAACTATACAATCTCCCTTAGCCTTAATAATTTGAATTGTCTTATCAAATAAGTTTTTAATTCTGGCCAATGGTTGATCTTTTTTTACGATATCCCCTGGCTGAACCTTATACTCAACAATCCCTGAATAATCAGATGAATATTGCTGCCAAATTATTTCATATAAACCATCAAGAGGTGTTTTATGAGAATAGTTCCACAATGGTTTAATGGTTTTAATCATTCCTAAGTGACTTAAAATATTTTTGATAGAATTTAATCCAATTTCAACAAACTTAGGTTTAACTACCAAAGGACCACCGAGTTCAATAGTAAAAGATGGAATTTTAGCAATATTAATCAAAGCTCCTGTAATGGTATTTTGAAGTTCTTTTTGGTAAGTTTTGATATTCTCAACAAAATAATTAATGCCAGAAATTTTTGAATATTTTAATATTTTTTCAACTAAATGTTTATCTTGAGAATCAAGGACTTGATCGAGATAAATATAAGGGATTGACTCCATTGTATCTGTGTGGAGATCGATTACTAATTCTGGTTTAGTTTTAACAATTTCAGAAAAAATTTTAGCAGTAATTCTTTCAGCCCCACTGCCACTATGACTACCGGGGAAACAACGATTAAGATCCTGATACTCAATAGGCATATAACGATTAACAAGTTCGTAGCCTAATGGATTCATTACCGGTAAAGTATAAACAGTACCTTTTTCAAAATTATTACGTTTCAAAAAACGGTTAAGGCGTAAAACAGTTTCTATCCCAGTAACTTCATCTCCATGAATAGCTGCAACAACCCAAATAGTTGGGCCTGGTTTATCCGCCTTTTGCATAATAACCGGAATTCTCCGGCTAGCTAGGTCAACACTTTTAAAAACAGAGATGAAGCTTGTTTTAAACATATTTTAATAACTTATATTTCTTAATTTTAATTATACCATTATTCCTTTTAATAATCAACCCTTGACTAAAAACCAAAAACGGCTTAGTTAAGCCGTTTCTAAACGTTTGCTCCCAAGCGTGGAACACCTGCCCGCTTGCCCGCCTCTGGAGGGAGGTTAGAACTTGGTATTTTGATAGACTGCCTAGTTCCCTGCCCCCCCATAAATTAAACTTTTAATTAAACCATACAAAAAAACCATCTTAGAAAAGATGGGTTTTTTGTTTTAAGTTTGTTATGGCAACTTAATTTCCATAAAGCGCCTGAATCCCTGAAATATCGCCTGTCCCTAAAGTTCGCTTTTTCGTTTCTCCATATCCGCTATATCCATACATTGTTAATTCTGCGCTTTTCGACACATACAAATCAGCTAATCCATTGTGTCCGAATTCATGGGTAGCAATATTTTGGAGATCCATCTTTTCAGATTCACCGCTTAGGCTCCAATTATATTGCGTATTAAATACAACATCAGATTCTACTATTTCCTTAGTTGTCCGATAAAACCAAAATGAATTCATTGCAATAGTCCCGCCAGTTCCAAGGTCGTTCCATGTAACTCTGTTTTTTCTGTCACCGCTATTGAAATCACTTTCAGTTGTTACGAGATCATCATTAAAAAGCTCAAATGATGTTTCTGTATCCCATGTTTCCAAACTCGCGCTTAAAGCAGTTCTTACGGCGCTGTCTTCCAATCTGCTTCCAGTAGTATTTACTTCATATTGCATAGTATCAGCCCACTTTATCCCTCTAAATAATAATTTATACATATCTACTGTATCATCAACAACAGGTTTAGGTCTCGCCGCAGATTTAGATCCTTTCGCATAATGAACAAAAGCATACCCATCCACAACTTTTCCTTTATTCATTGATTCTCCAAGATAAAAAACACCAGGAGAAACCTCTTTCGCGTTTTCTAGAAGATCAATTTTTTGATTTTGCTTTTGATTTTTCCCAGTCGCACCAACGCTTCCAACCAAACCAATAATCAACGCTATGCCAACTAAACTTAAAAATAATATTTTTTTCATATTGTTTTTCTAAATTAAATTTTAATTTCTCCGACCTTTATTTGATAAGTTATCTAATTTTTTAATATTCTAATTGTATCATTTTATATAGATTAATAATAGTGGATAAACGAATAAATCAAAAACGGCTTGGTTAAGCCGTATCTAGGTCGTGGCTCAGAGCGTGGAACACTTGCCCGCCTCTGGAGGGCCTCTGGAACAAAGTTAGAACTTGGTATTTAAATAAATTATAGTATAATATATATATGAAAATCTTTATAGTTATAACTATTATTTCTTTAATATGTTTCCCAACAGTAGGATTAACAGAAGATAAAGCTTCAGGAAGTCAAATTTTTTCCAAGCTTCCCGAAACACCTGATGATCCTATTTTAGAATACGGACATGTCTATCCATTTTGGGGAGCGACTTGCACAGAATACACTTACTCAGTAGTTTATAAAGATAAAGAAGGAAGATCACCAGAGTATATGCGTATCTATTTTAATGGCGATTGGATTGATATGGAGAAAGAAAATTCTGAAGATAATGACTATAAAAATGGAGTTAAATATATTTATCAGTATGTCCCTAAAACCACAGAATCTAATTTTTACTTTTTTGAAGCTTCTAATAGTAAGGGTAAGGTACGCGAATCAATAATTGATTCTCCAGATAATGGTCCTGTTTTATTTACTTCTTCTTTAAAAAACAACGAAATCGTTGTTTTAGAACAAAAAACTGGAAAATTTTTATGGCGTTTTTCCACAGATGAAGAATGGGTTTCAAAAGTAGTAATTTCTCGTAATAATAAATATTTAGCCGCCAAAACCAGTAAACATATTTATCTTTTTAAAATTAACGAGAAAGAGCCACTTTGGAAATTTACTCTTAATGCTAATATAATGATTGGCGATGATGTTGACGGAGGAATAGATATATCTGCAGATGGGAAAAAGATTGTTGCTATGATAGGAAGCGGTTTGTATTTATTTTCTAACACAAGTGAAAAACCTCTCTGGCAACACGATTTAGATAGTAGTACTTATGGTGTTTCTATTTCCCAAGACGGAAGCACAATCGCTGTTGCTATCGCTGCAAGCGAAAATGAAGAAAAATCTAATCTGTTAATCTTATTTGATGAAAAAGGAAATGAATTATGGAGTTATCAATCCTCAGGAAACTTTCATAGCGCTGATCTAAGCTGGGATGGTTCTGTAATTGCTGCTGCTACTGGTTGTCCCGACCGTCGAGCTTATATTTTTCTCCGCGAATCAAAAGAACCCTTTTTACGTTCAGATATGTTAACTCGCGATTCGCCAGTACATGCATCCGCTATTTCTGATGATGGTAAAATCGCTGTTTTTGGAGCAGAATCTGATGCAGGTGCAATACATCTTTTAAATCAAGAAACCCAAAACTTTCTCTGGAAATTTTCTACACCAAAAAATCGTAGTGTCCGCTCTCTCGCAATAACTCCAAATGGACAATATATTGGAGCAGGCACCTTTGGAGGCGATGCTTATATTTTCTCACAAGAGTCCAACACTCCATTGCAACATTATAAAGTTCAAGAAAGATTAGGAGCAACAGATATTTCAGATAACGGATCTTTATTAGCCGTAGGAGGTTCTAATAATAATTTGTATCTGTTTTCTAAGGAGAATACCAATCCTCTATGGCAGGTTTTATTAAATGAATATATAAACACCATTGATATATCTTCAGATAATAAATATGTCGCTGCAGGCACAGGAGCTTCTATCTATTTTTTTGAATCAGATGAGTTTAATCCTCCCCAAGCGCAAAAATGCGAACAAATTATTAAACCTCCTTCTGAAAAAGAAATGGAAAACAATGATACAATGTTTGATGAAGTTGATGATTTCGGAATGAAAGATAGAAAAGAAATAAAAAAATTACCCTTAATAGAGATTTTAATTATTGGCATTGGTGTTTTATTAGTAATTGTTTTAATTATCTTTTGGCGCAAAAAAAACGAAAATAATAAAAAGACTTAAGAAGCTGTTTATTATCCCCTTCTTACTTCGAGGGTGGAACAGCTTTCGAACCTTAGATTGGGATAAAATTAAGGAAGAATTAGGTTTAATTAAAATTATCAAAAAACAAAACCATTCAAATCTTTCTTTGTAATTATTTTGTAAGAGTCAAGCCAATCAAAAGGATTATTTTTTTTATCTTTCTTAGAATTCCACTTAAATTCATAACCATTTAATTTTCCAGTTTGTTCTTCTAATAAATCTATTTCATTCCCATCATAAGTTCGCCAAAAATATTGATCTACATTAATTTTGTGATAAGCGCGAAATTTCATTCTTTCTGCAATTATAAAATTCTCCCACAGTATTCCTATATCTTCTCGAGTATCTGAAAAATTAAAATTATTAATAACAGCATTTCTAATACCTACATCACAAAAATATATCTTTTTTAATTTAGAAATTTCTCTTCTCTTATTCTTAGTAAACGGCTTTAACCTGAATATAATAAAGTTTTTTTCTAAAAGATTAATATAACGTTCAATTGTTTTCTTATCAATGCCAACAATATTAGATAACTCATTATATGAAACTTGAGACCCTATTTGTAATGCCAGAGCTTTAAGTAGTTTTACTAAAACATCTGGACTCTTTATTTCTTGAAATCCCAAAATATCTTTATAGATATAACTCGAAGCTAATTCTCTAAGTAGCTCTTCTTTCTCCTCAAAAGAAGATTTAGATACAATTTCAGGATAAGAACCAAAAATTAATAAAGATTCTAATTCTTTAATAAGTTTTAAATAATTATTATCAGGATAAATTTCCTCTAAACTTAAAGGGAAAAGAGAGAAAACATATTTTCTTCCGGTTAATGGCTCTTGAGTCTGATCTAATAAATTAAGACTTGATGAACCCGTTACTATAATCTGTTTTCTTGTTTTATAAAAATCAACTAATAATTTTAAAGTCTCTCCTATATTTTCTACTTTTTGAGCCTCATCAATAAAAATAATTCTAGAGTTACCAACCAACTGTTTCAAGAATTCAAGATCTTTATTAGCAAGTTGTTGTCTATCTGTTGGATTGTCACAATTAAAATATTTATCAGAAATATTTTTGATTAATTCTAAACTAAGAGTAGTTTTGCCAGTTTGTCTTGCTCCAGTGATAATCAAGATTTTTCCTTTAAAAAACTTTTTAGATATATTTTCTTTTAATATTCTTTTGTACATATTTTTAAGCGTAATTTAGTGATTACATTCCCTATTTTACGCTCAATAAATTTACTTGTCAACCCTTTATTTGTGGATAAAAAATAACCGCATAAATAAACGGTTACTTTGAGTGCTCCGAGCGTGGAACAAAATTAGAACTTGGTATTTTGTGTCTTTTCCTAATTTCTATTAAATTTAATTTTATTAATTCTTTCCAAAAACTCCAATGTTGATTTGACTGAAGGATTTTTCGTATTTTTCAAAACAACCCTATCGCCAAATTTTTCAAGTAAAGAAAGTAAAAACTCATCACCCCAAGAAGGTGAAAAAACATCAACTCCTTCAAAATCAACTTCAATTTTTTCACTGTCCTTTACGTCTTTCAAAGACGGTAAAAAGGCAGAAAAAGCTTCTTTGCCAAGCATTCTGCCACTAAGGAGAGTACCAAATTTTTTTAAATAAATGGTCATAAAATTAAAATTGAATTAATGCAAAACATCCATGGAAACTAATCAATGATTTTTTTATGTTTAAATCAGAATCACCTTTTTTGATTTTCAGCTCGGCATCTCCTGTCTGGAAAAATAAATCTATATCATTATTGGTTATTACTTCTCTTACATATTTTAAATCGTT
>JAHJQT010000069.1 GCA_018819085.1 Patescibacteria group bacterium | reverse complement strand
CCGCGCTTTTTAACTATTTGTTTGCCAAGCAGAATAATGGAAAATTTATCTTGCGCATTGAGGATACTGACATGGAACGTTCAAAAAAAGAATATGAAGAGGATATAATAAATAATTTGAAATGGCTTGATTTGGAATGGGACGAGTTTTACAAACAAAGCACTAGAAAAGAAATTTATCAAAAATATTTGCAAAAACTTCTAGACGAAGATAAAGCCTATTTTGAAGATATGGTGATTCGTTTTAGAAATCCAAATCAGATAGTCGCCTTTAATGATCTAATCAGGGGAGAAATAAAATTTGAGACCACTGAATTAGAAGATTTTGTAATTGCCAAAAATTTGCAAACTCCTTTGTTTCATTTTGCCGGGGCGGTGGATGACTTTGAAATGAAAGTCAGCCATGTCATAAGAGGCGAAGACCATATTTCTAACACTCCTAGGCAAATCCTCATCCAGGAAGCAATCAACGCTCCCAGGCCATTGTACGCCCATATTCCGCTTATTTTAGGCCCTGACCGCTCCAAGCTTTCCAAGCGCCATGGCGCAGCTTCTTTAGATGAATACAGAGAACTTGGATATTTGCCGGAAGCATTAATAAACTTTTTGGCTTTTTTAGGATGGAATCCAGGCACTGACCAGGAGATTTTTTCAATGCAAGAGCTTGTGGAACAATTTAACCTTTCTAAGGTGCAAAAGTCAGGCGCTATTTTTAATATTGAGAAATTAAGCTGGATAAACAGCCAGTATATTAAAAAAATGGATATTGATGAATTGATTGGAAAATGCGAACCATACATTAAAATCTCAAATCTCAAATCTCAAATCTCAAAAATTAAGAAGATTATAAAACTCAAACAGGAAAGAATGGATACGCTTGCAGAAGCGGGGGAGGGTATTGAATATTTTTTTGAACAGCCGGAATATAAAAAGGAAACGCTGTTATGGAAGCAGGAAAAAAGTTTAGAAAAAACAAAACAGCATCTGGAAAAAGTTTTAGAAATTTTAAAGAAAATAGAAGAAAATGATTTTACGTCGCACAATATCAAAGAAAAGGTCTGGCCTTATGCAGAAGAACAGGGTAGAGGTAATGTGCTTTGGCCTCTGAGAATGGCGCTTTCGGGCTTAGAAAAATCGCCAGAACCATTTATAATATCAGAGATATTAGGCAAGAAAGAAACTTTGAATAGAATACAAAATGCAATTAAGAAAATTTAGAATAATATTTTTTGTGGCATTGCTAATTATTAGTTACTGGTTACCGGTTACTAGTTTTTCCGCTTCCCGCGTTGATGAATTAAGGCAGCTTATAGAAGAAAGAAACAGCCAGATGGACCAGATCCAGAAAGAAATTGATGAATACACGACCCAGCTTGACCAGGCGGCTGAAGAAAAAAATACCCTTAATAATGAAATTAAAAGACTTGAAATAAACCTCAAAAAATTTAACTCTGATATTTATTACACAAATAAAGAAGTTGAAGCCACTGCTTATAATATTGAGAGGCTGGAATTGGAAATAAATGATAAAACAGAATCAATTAGCGATAGAAAAACAGTTCTTTCAGAAACAATGCGAAACATTAATGAGCTGGAATCACAATCGCTTGTTGAAATAACGCTGTCTCATGACAAATTCTCTGATTTTTTCGGTGATTTGGAAAGGATGGAGAGTTTTCAGAAAGAAATAAATGTTAATCTTGAAGAATTAAAAAATCTTAAAGAAATTCTTGAAAATGAGAAGGACGAAAGGGAAGCAGAAAAAAATAATCTTGAGCAATTAAAATCACGGCTTGTTGATCAAAAAGTGCTGGCAGAATCAAATAAATCAACAAAAAACACGCTTTTACAGGAAACCAAAAACAAAGAAGCAAATTATAAAAAACTTTTGGCTGACAGATTAGCCAAACAAAAGGCATTGGAAGAAGAAATAAGGGATATTGAAGACCAGATACGCATAGAAATAGACCCAAAATCTTTGCCGCCTGTTGGGAGCGGGGTTTTAAAATGGCCCCTAGATCAGATAAAAATAACCCAGTATTTTGGAAATACGCCGTTTGCAACTGCCAATCCCCAGGTTTATAACGGGATGGGTCATAATGGTGTTGATTTCAGGGCAAGTGTTGGCACTCCTACCAAAAGCTCAAAAGAAGGTATTGTAATTGGGACAGGAGATACAGATAGCCAATGCCGAGGAGTTTCCTACGGCAAATGGGTTCTTATTGAACATCCCAATAATTTAAGCACTTTATATGCCCATCTTTCCTTAATAAAAGTTTCAAAAGGACAGCAGGTAAATACCGGTCAAATTATCGGCTATAGCGGTGATACTGGCTATACTACAGGACCTCATCTCCATTTTGGTGTTTTTGCAAGCCAAGGTGTAAAAGTTGACCAAATTAAAAGCAAAATCTGCGGAACAATGCTTGTTTTGCCAGTGGCTTCGCGCAGCAGTTATTTAAATCCACTTTCGTATTTAGGAAACTAATGGTATAATCGTAATATTATGGAAGAACAAGGCGGTTTTATAAAATTAATCATCCTTATAATCATAGTTATCTTTATTTTGAGTTATTTTGGCATAAATCTGCGTTCTATTGTGGATAGCGAAACTTTTCAGAATAACCTGAATTATGCATGGGAAGGCGTAAAATACGTCTGGCACACATATCTTGCAGATCCAGCCAAATATCTCTGGGATAAAATAACCTAACGTCGGAAAAGGTATATTGTGCGAAGTCCTATTTAAACTCCCCTTTAATTATGCGCATATCTTATTCAGCATTAGATACATATAAAAGTTGCCCGCTGAAATATAAATTTCAGGATATTGATAAAATTCGCGTCCCAAAAAATATTGAGATGATTTTTGGTTCTGCAATCCACTCCTCTTTGAAGTATATGTTTGAGCGCAGTCCACTCTACCCCACCATAGATCAGGTGATAGACTTTTTTCGCAATGCCTGGGAGGATAAAACTTCCGCTTTCAGTATGGAGGAAGATGGAGAAAAAATTAAGGCATACTGCGACGAAGGCATCCTGTTGCTCAAAAAATTCTATAAAGAAAACCATCCGTGGAATTTCAATGTTGTGGATTTGGAATCCCGCTTTGAAACAGAAATAATAGATGAGAAAAGCAAAGAAAAACATGTTCTGGCTGGCATCATTGACAGGATTGATAAAGAGCGCGAAGGCAATATTTATGAAATTATTGATTATAAGACGCAAAAGAGAATGCCTTCTAAAGATGCTCTTGATCAGGATTTGCAGATGTCTATCTATCACTTGGGTTTAATAAAACGCTGGCCCCATCTATCCCCTAAAAATATCAAGCTTAGTTTTTATTTTCTCAAGCACGGAGAAAAAATTTCCAGCACCCGCTCGGACGAACAGCTGGAGAAAACCAAAAAAACAATTATAAAAACAATCAATGAGATAGAAGAAAGAAAAGCAAATAATTACGATTTTCCGCCCTTTCCTTCTCCTTTGTGTGATTGGTGCGGTTATCGGCCGATGTGCCCGATGTGGAAACATCTTTATGAAAGCAAGTATGCAAAACTTGATGATGACCAAATCAAAAAAGTTGCGGCTGAATACTTTGAATTGAAAAAACAAAATGAAGCCAATAATGAGCGTTTGGACGAACTAAAGACAATTATTTACGGTTTTATGGATGATAAAAAAATAGAAAGAGTTTTTGAAAGCGAGGGGTATTTAACCAGAAAAATCCAGGAAAGATTCTCTTATGACCTTGAAAAAATCAAAGAAATTTTAGAGCCAATCGGCAAGTGGAAGGACATTTTGGATGCTGACGAAAAGAAACTGGAAAAAATCCTTAATTCTTTGCCAGACGGCATTCAAGAAAAAATTCTCGCCTTGCGCACTGCCAAGCGCTTCCCTACTCTCACCGCCTCCAAAAAGAAAATTAAAGAAGAAAAATAAAAAATGGCGGTGATGTTTAAAAAACACGCACCGCCTTTTTTCTTAATTTTTTCCTGTTAGTTCT
>JAHJQT010000055.1 GCA_018819085.1 Patescibacteria group bacterium | reverse complement strand
TGTCTTTCAAGATTTTTAAAACTAACTTGGCTTTCATTGAAAAATAGCTCTATTTTTCCAGTAGGACCATTTCTATGCTTAGCAATGATTATTTCAGCAATATTCTTTTTTTCTGAATCACGTCTATCCTTATCTTCGCGATAAATAAACAGGACAACGTCTGCGTCTTGTTCTATTGCACCAGAATCACGTAAATCTGAAAGTTTAGGGATTGCAGGAGAACGATTTTCAACTGCACGGTTAAGCTGAGATAGGGCTAAAATAGGTAGATTAAGTTCTCTGGCTAATGCTTTTAGATTCCTTGATATTTCAGTCATTTGTTGGACAGGTGAGTCAGATGGATTACGTGGCTGTATCATTTGTAGATAATCAATCATTATTAATCCTATATCATGTTCTGTTTGCAAACGACGAGCCATTGTTCTTATTTGCATAATTGTAGGTGAGGGAGTGTCATCAATAAAAATAGGAGCTACTGAAAGTTCGTCTAAAGCATGTTGAATTTTTTGAAAATCATTATCAGGTCCTTCTCCAGATAGTTTTCCTGTACGCATTTTCCATAAATCAACTCCTGCTTGAGAACAAATAATACGATCAACTAATTGTTCTTTTGACATTTCTATACTAAAAACAGCTACTGGCTTTTTATTTCTAATTGCTGTGTTGCGTGCAAAATCAAGAGCTAAAGTTGTTTTTCCTAAACTTGGTCTAGAGGCTAAAATAATTAAATCTGATTTTTGAAAACCAGCTAAATAATTATCTAAATCAACAAATCCGGTTGGAATTCCTCTTGTAACACCATCTCCTCTATGTAATTTATCAATTCTTTCAAATGCCTCTTCTAGATTATCTTTAATAAGAATAAATTTTTGTCTTGTTGATTGTTGAGAAACACTAAAAATTTTTTGTTCTACAGAATCAACTAAATTTTCTATATCTTCAGGTTCTTCGTAACTTAATTGAGTGATTTGATAAGATGCATCTATAAGATCACGTAATGTTTTTTTACTTTTAATAATTTTTGCATAATGCACAACATGAGCAGCTGTTGGAACAGCATTAACTAAACTTGTTAAATAGCTATTTCCTCCTATATCTTCAAGCTGTTTTTTTTCTTTTAAACGGTTTGTTAAACTTAATAAATCAATTGGTTCATTTTTTTCGTAGAGTTCAAGCATGACATAGTAGATATTAGAATGTATTCCTTTATAAAAATCATCTGGCTTTAAAATATCAGTAACTTTTATAATAGAATCTTTATCAAGCATTAAACAACCAAGAACTGATTGTTCTGCTTCAATATTCTGAGGAGGTATACGTCCATCTGATTCAATTGAATAGTTATTTTTATTAGCCATAAATTAAGTATTAAAAAAAGAGGATACCCTCCTGTATTTTATTTCAATATTATTTTTTTAGCAAGTTAGTATTTTGTTAGTCTTTTGGGGATATTTTTTGCCCTTTTTCGGTATCTTTTATTTCAAATCCTTTTTCTTTAATTTCTTTTCTAATTTTGTCAGATTTAGCCCAATCTTTATCTTTTCTTGCTTGTTCTCTTTGTTTAACAAGATCTTTTATTTCCTCAGGAATTATTAATTCTTCTTTCTTTATTTGACCTAAATTCAATCCTAAAACTTTATCAAAATCTAAAATAGTAGCTAGCTTATCTGGATCAGTTAAATTTGATTTTAATACTTCATGTGTAATAACTAATCCTTGAGGAAAATTAAAATCGTCAGATATTTTTTCAATAAATTTATCATTATATTCTTTATTAATTTCTCCTTTTTCATCTCCAAGCTTTTTTATTTGATTTATAAGATTATGATATCCTTTTTGAGCTGCTTCCATAGCTTGCCATGTAAAATTTTGTTTAGATCGATAATGAGTTTGAAGTAATAAATATCTTAGAGCTAGAAAGTTAAATCCTTTAGCTTTAATTTCTGGAATAGTAATAAAATTATTCAGCGATTTAGACATTTTTCGTCCGTTGACTGTTAAAAGTCCGGAATGTATCCAATATTTTACAAAAGGACTTTTACCAGAAGCTGCCTCACTTTGAGCAATTTCATTTTCATGATGAGGGAAAGTAAGGTCATTGGCTCCGGCGTGAATATCAAATTGTTCACCTAATAATTCTTTTGACATGACTGAACATTCAATATGCCAACCAGGTCTTCCTTGTCCCCATGGACTTTTCCAACTAGCTCCAACTTCTTCATCTTCATTTTCTGATTTTTTCCATAAAGCAAAATCAGCTGCTTCGTCTTTTTCGTATTTATCTAGGTCAACTCGGGTGCCTGATTTTGCTTCTTCTAATTTTCTTCGAGATAATTTTCCGTAATTCTTAAATTTAGAAACATCAAAATACACAGAACCATTTTTTTCGTAAGCATATTTTTTATCAATCAATAATTCTATAAATTTAATTATCTGAGGAATATATTCTGAGACACGAGGGTAAGTACTAGCTTCTTTTATTTCTAATTCTTTAAGTTCTTTTAAAAATTCATCGGTATATTTGTCAGAGATTTCTTTGATAGTGGTTTTTTCTTTTTTAGCTCTTTCAATAATACTGTCATGAACATCGGTGATATTAGAGATAAAATTAACATCATAACCAGATTTTTCTAAATGTTTTCTAATAACATCAAAAACAATGTATGTTCTAGCATGACCAAGGTGTCCAGAATCATAAACTGTTGGGCCACAAACATACATTCCTACTTTTTTACCATCTATTGGCTTAAAGGTTTCTTTTTTTCTTGTAAGAGTATTATATAATTTTAAAGCCATTTCTTTTTCTTAAAATACATAACCATTATTCCTGTTATTATAAACATTAAGATAAGAATAATTAACCAAGTAGAAGGACTTTGAAGTGCGGGTATGTTGCCAAAAATATTCATACCAAAAAAACCAACAATAACGCTTAATGGGAATGTAATAAAAGAAACAACTGTAAGAAATTTCATGATATCGCTTAGTTTATGGGAAAGTAAGGAATTGTTAGTTTGTTCAATAGATGTAATTAATTCTCTATGATTTTCTAATATATTCCAGACGCGAATGACAGACCCAATAACTTCTTGAGACAATGACCTTATTTTTTCTCCAAATATTCTAATTGATTTTTTACCAAGTATTTCTAAAATAGAACGTTGAGGTTTAATCGCTCTGCGAAAATCAATAAGATCTTTCTTAGCCATAGCAATTTCCATAAGCATTTCTTTTTCTTTTCCTTCAAAAACTTGTTTTTCAATATCTTCTATTTTTTCTCCGATATTATCAAGCATTGGTAGACAAGAATCAATTAACCAGTCAAGAATTCCAAAAAGCAAATGTCCACTACTTTTAAAATGCTGGTTTTTATGATAATCCTGAAGATCGCAATCATTAAAAAATGTTTCTAAATCAGGAATTATTTTATTGTGACTAGTAATTAAAGTATTTTCAGTAACAATAAAATCTAATTCAGTAAGATTTATTTGTTTTGTTTCAGTGTCATAAATTGGGAAATGAAGAACAATAAAAACTTGCCCTGGATGTTCTTCTATTTTAGGCCGATGAATGGGTGGTAAAAATTGTTTTGCAATAAATGGATGAAGATTAAATTTTTCTTTTAATTCTTCAAGATTATTTTCTTTTGGATCTTTGATATTAATCCAGGTTATATTATTTGATGTAATTGTTTTCATAATAATTATTAAATTATTTAATTGATATTATTTTATCACATTTATTAAAAGAGATAAACAGGATGTTAGGTTAAAGAGGCTTGTCCTTAGAAAGATGGACAGGCACGTGGCCTTACAGAGCTACATCCTTGCGAAGCAAGGTTGTGCGAATAAGGCCGTGCCTGGTCAGATTCTATGAATGTTATTTAAATTGACCAAAAACAACCATAAAGGTATGATTAAAGTAAGGAAGATGCTTGGAATAGTAAAGAAGAGGCTTGTCCTTAAAAAGATGGACAGGCGTGGTCTATGGATTATAGTTAAATGCCTAAAAAACTTAAAATTAGTGAAATTTAAATATTTTCCCTTATTTTTTATGAACGCTTATACTAAAAAATTTGCTCCATTTTATGATAAAGGCTGGAATGATTTTTCAGTTAAAGTTTTTAATTTTTTTAAGGAGATAATAAAAGATAAGGATGTTTGTGATGTTG
>JAHJQT010000054.1 GCA_018819085.1 Patescibacteria group bacterium | reverse complement strand
GCCTAGTAAACCGCTAAACGTCGTTTCAGGAGATATATCAGACCCCAAAACAGTTAAAGGTGCTCCTATTTCATTATTATAGTTTTTAATATTTCGCCTTGTTTTGAATTTATCTTTTAAAATACTATAAATTGCTTCTTTAGTACTTGTTTTTCCAACACTTCCAGTTACTCCAACAATAATAGGTTTATATCGCCAGATTGTTATGATAGCTAATACTTTAAGAATATATTGTAAGATGTTACGCATTTTTATAATTTATAATTCTACTGTGGTGGTATCTCTAAATAATTAAATAAATACTCACTTATTTCTTTAAAAATTGGACCACAACTACTTGCTGCAAATCTAAGTCCATGTGGTTTATCTAATTTTATTAATATAACAAATTCAGGATTAAAGGCAGGAGCAAATCCTATAAAGCTATGAATAACATCTTCAACATATCCCCCCTTTTCAAAATCAGGAATCTGAGCAGTGCCAGTCTTAACCGCAATATTATAGTTATCTACTTTAGCCAAACTACCAGATCCATTTTCAGTAACACTGACCATCATTTGAGTTAACTCTCTAGCTGCTTCAGCAGATATTACATCTCCACGTATTTCTGGCTCTGTTTTCTTTTCAGTTCCATCAGGATAAATTATTTTATCAACAACAAAGGGACGCATTATTTTTCCTTCATTAGCTATCGTTGCGATAGCAGAAACTAATTCTATAGGAGTAATTGCAATTCCCTGTCCAAAAGAAATAGTAGCTAAATCAATATCATATCTTGTAAAAGCATTCGAAATATTTCCGTTAACTTCACCTACTAAATCTATTCCCGTTAATTTATCAAGATTAAATTTCTGAATATAATCTTGGAAAGATTCTCTACCAACTTGCTTTTGAACAAAATATGCTCCTGTATTAAGTGATTTTTCAAGAACTTGAGTCATTGTTTGCTCTCCATACGTTTTCCCATCAACATTACCGATAAGGTTTCCTCCTATATAAATCATCCCTTTATCTTCATAAACAGTGTTATGATTGACTTTTCCAGTATCAAGACCCATAGCCATAGTAATCAGTTTAAATACAGAACCAGGCTCATAAAGTTCTTGAATCGAAGGATTTAAAAAAGATCTTATATTTTCAACCTTACCATATTCATTAGGATTAAATGAAGGAAGATTAGCCATTGCAAGAATAGCTCCACTCTTCGGCTCCATTATAATAATACTTCCACTTTCTGCTTCATATTTTTCAATTGCCTGAGATAATTCTTGTTCAATTTTAAATTGAATATTTTGATCAATAGTTAAAATAATCTTTGAACCATCTTCTGCTGGCTCAAGCTTATGACTTAAAAAAGGAATCCTATATCCAGAAGTATCTTTTTCTCCTTCTAAAAGACCTTTTTTACCTTTTAATTCGTTCTCATAATAACCTTCTAATCCATATTGACCAACATTACCATCTTCAGTCATACCTACAAAACCTATTAAATGACTAGCTAATTCATTGTTTGGATAATAACGCCATTCTTTTAAAGATGTTTCTAATCCTTCAATATTTAATTCTTTAATCTTATCAACCACTTCAGGGTCAGCTTTATTAACTAATGGTTCATAAGGATCATCTTCCTTATTGATTCTTTGCAGTATAATTTCTTTATCTAAATCAAGCAATAGAGACAACTCACTAGCTAATTTTTCCCTATCTTCAATAGATAATTTCTGAATTTCTTTAGGAACTATATAAATTTCTTCAAATTCCTTATTTATCGCTAGAGAACAATAAGCATCTTCTCCGTTGCGTCTGCTGACTGATAAATCCTGCATAAAGATTTCACCCCTTTGTGGGTAAAGAGTTTTATAAAACCCATGTTGTCCTTCAGCTCTTTTTATATAATAATCGTGTTGTAGAATTTGGAGATAAAATAAGCGGGTTAAAACTCCGCTACCCGCTATAAAAACAATAATTATCAGAAAAAGGATACGCCATTTCTTCATAATACTATCAACGATTAATAGCAACTATTTTTTCTTTATCTAAATAAATTATATTATCCGTCTTAACCATTCCAAATGACTGAACAATTTCATCTAAATTAATTGGTGACTGTAATTGTGCAATTTCCATTCCTAAACTCTGATTTTTTTCCTTAAGTTCATTAAAATGTTTAGTATTGTTTCTAATCTGATAACTAGAACTAATTAAATCATTAACTTGAATTAAATGAAAAAAGACTAAACAAAAAATTATTAAAACAAATACTGTGTTTAATAAAATTAAACCACGATTATGATTTGATTTATTGAATTTTTTAGATTTAGTATAAGGACTCATATTTTTTTAATAACTCGTAATTTAGCACTACGACTTCTTGGATTAAATATTATTTCCTCTTTACTAGGAATAATTGGTTTTTTTGTTAAAATTTCTAAATTTCCTTTTTTAAATTCATCTTTGAAAAAATTCTTAACAATTCTATCTTCTAATGAATGAAAAGAAATAACTACTAATCTTCCTTTTGGTTTTAAAAGAGATAAGGCTTGAGGTAATGTTTTAATTAAATTATTTAATTCATCATTAACAGCTATACGAATTGCTTGAAATATTTTCGTCGCAAAATTAATTCGATTATGTTTATACCCACCTGGAATTGATTGTCTAATGATCTCTCTTAATTGACTTGTGTTTCCTATTTTCTTAGTTGTCCTATTTCTACAAATTGATTTAGCAATTGATTTTGAATATCTTTCTTCACCATATTCTTCAAAAATTCTAATTAATTCTTCTTCTGACCATTCATTTATTATTTCCTCTGCAGTTAATTCTGATTCTGAATTAAGTCTCATATCTAATGGTTCTTCTCCTTTAAAAGAAAACCCACGGTTACTTTTATCAAAATGCCAGGAAGATAAACCTAAATCAAGTAGAATTCCATTAATAGGATAAAAATCATTCTTTTCAACTATTTTTTTTAAATCAGCAAAATTTCCATTGACTAGAATTAATCTATCTTCTTCTAAGGAAGATTTTTCAAAATCAATTCCTAAAACTTTTCCATTCGGCTTGTTTTTTTTTAAAATAGCTAAACTGTGTCCGCCAAACCCGAAAGTACAATCAACGAAATTTTCTCCTTTTTGAGGATTAAGATATTCTAAGACCTCTTTTATAAGAACTGGTTTATGCATATTACAATCCTAATTCACCTAACTTAGAAGCTAAATCGCCAACATCCTTTTCAGCTCGCTGTTTATAACTTTCCCATTTCTCTTCGGACCAAACTTCTAAACGATTATACAATCCAATAACTACTGCTTTTTTCTTTAAAAATGCATATTCTTTTAAATAATCAGGAATAAGAATTCTTCCTAATCTATCAAATTTTACAGCCATGGCTCCAGCTAACATTATTCTGGCAAAACTTCGTGCTTCAGTCTGACTAGCTGGTAATTTACCTAATTTATCAGCCATACTCTCCCACTCCTTTGAAGAATAAAGAACTAAACAATTATCAATACCACGAGTAATCACAGCTCCTTGGGAAAAAGAACGTCTAAATTTAACTGGAATCGCCAATCTTTTTTTAGTATCAATTATATGTTTGTATTCTCCTATGAGCATAATAAGTTATCCACAATTTTATATACTTATCCCCACTTCTATCCACAATTGTTTACCATATACCCATTTTATGTTAATTCATTTCCCCTGTCAAACACTAAAACCCATTAAATTTTGATTTGTTTAAAATAAAAAAACGGCTTGTTAAAGCCATTCATATAAAACCGAAGTTTTTTCTTTCCACAAATTATCCCCAATACAACAAAATTACTGATATTATTACAATAATAGTTTGAGATATTGATCCTTTTAAGAAAGAAACCTTTTTATAATAATGAATCTTATGATGAAATATTGATAATGGACGAAAAAGCTTAATTTTAAAATTAACATACAAGAATTCTATAAAATCAGGTAAAAGAGCACCTATTATTCCTGATATTATTATAATATTAAAAGAAGAAGATAAGAAAAGAAAAACAATAATAATAGATCCAATAATAAAATCAATAAATATTTTTATTAACTGACTAAACTTACTTACTTTAAGACTATCTAAATATTCCCAATGAGGCAAAGAATCAAGCAAATAATGACTAAGAAGTCCAAAACAAAAAGCCGCCCAAACATTAGGAGAATGAGCGCCAATTGTAGCGCCAGCTAGCATATGAGGAATAATAACCATAAATAATATATTGCTTTAGTGGGTGAGACGGGATTCGAACCCGTGACCCCTGCAATGTGAATGCAATGCTCTAACCAACTGAGCTACTCACCCTATTTAAAATTTCAATTTATTAATCAATTTTTCGTGTGGCTTTTCTAAAACATCTCGGATAAATCTATCAAACATATCATAACGATATTTAAAATCTTGAGTAGATAAAACAACATAATCAATCTCCTTGCCTATCTCTGCTTCTAAGTCCTTAAAGAAAATAGAAAGTTTCTTCTGCTTGATATTATCGCCAACTATTAAAAGATCAACTCTTGCATTCTCAGTATTAACAAAAATTCCTGAAAGAATAGCTAAATTTATTCTTCCCAAATCTTTTAATCTTTTTAGAATCTTCTGTTTAGAAGCAGGACTTGATTTTAAAACTAAAGTTTTTAATTCATTATAAAAATCAAAATCGTGATTAATAGAATATTTCTTCTTCTTATTCTTTATTTTACTATTAATAAGATTAATACTCTCTAGTTTATTTATCTGGCGTCTGCAAGCAGATAAATCGCTTTTAATTCTTTTTGCTATTTCTGATAATCCAAAAGCATCATCGGGATTACGCAAAAAAAGCTTAAGCAACCTAACCTTAACTAATGAATCAAAAAGTTGTTCTAAAATTTCTTTTGACATTTATTTTAACTCAACTATTGCACCAGCTTCTTCTAACTTACCTTTTATTTCTTCAGCTTCTTCTTTTTTAACACCTTGTTTAATTTGCTTAGGTGCAGCATCAACTAAATCTTTAGCATCTTTAAGCCCTAATCCTGTAATTTCTTTTACAACTTTAATAACAGCTATTTTTTGTTCTCCAACGCTTTTAAGTTCTACATCGAAAGAACTTTTTTCTTCTGCTCCAGTTCCAGCAGTATCTCCTGATCCAGCAACTGGAGCTACTGCTACAGGCATTGAACTAACACCAAATTTTTCTTCTAAAATTTTAACTAATTCAGCTAAGTCCAAAACAGTCATTTCTTCAATCTGTTTAATTATATCTTTAAACTTAGAAGGAATTTTTGTTTCTTGTTTTGTTCCGCCAGAGGCGGACTTAAGTTCTTCTGTCATATTTTTATTTTAAAGCCTAAGTTTGAAATCTTGTTTTATTTTATTATATTTAACTCAATATTTCAAGCTTTACGCTTCTAATTTTAAATTTTTTAATATATTAATTAATTTTATTAAATTTCCATTAAAAACATTAGCCAAGTTTGATACAGGAGATAAAATACTATTAATTACCCTACTTAATAATTCTTGCCTTGAAGGCAATATAGCTAAACTCTCTATAGCTGAATAATCTAAATATTCTCCATTCACAAAACCTGATAATATTTTTATTTCTTTGTTCTCTTTTGAAAAATTATGTAGTATTTTAGCAGGCAAAATTTCATCATTATATCCAAATATTAAAGCTACTTGTCCTGGTAAATCACTTTTTTTTAATCCTTTGAAACCTGCTTTTTCTAAAGATAAAGCAGTCAATGTCTTCTTATATGCCTGACATTCTATTTCATGTTCTCTTAATTTTCCACGCAATTCCTGGAATTTATTAACCTTTAATCCTGTATAATCAAAAAAAATAACTGCTTTTTGACGAGATAATTTATCAATTAAATCTTTTGTAATTTCTTTTTTTTGTTCTTTTGAGACCATATAAATAAAAAACTATGGCTAACCATAGATAAAAAAGACAATCGCCTCAATAGGATTTACACTTATTAATACCTATTATCTATGGCTAATATTTAATTGATTTAATCTTATCCTATGTCAATAAACCTGTCAAGTAAATAAACTTTTTACTTTAAATACTCAACTATGTTTGCTTGATGATCTTCAAATGTCTTGCTAAAAACTGTTTCTCCGGTTGGTTTTGATAAAAAGAAATAATAATCTGTATATT
>JAHJQT010000053.1 GCA_018819085.1 Patescibacteria group bacterium | reverse complement strand
TGACTAAATCTATCTTCTAATATTTCTTTTTCCATATTGTCTTTAACTCCTATCAGTTCTTCCAGACGACACTAAATGTATTTTAGCAAATACGACATATTGTTGAAAGCTAACTAGTGACATTCTAGCTGAAAGCCAACATTTTATTTGACAAATTAGATTTATTGTATTATAATAGAATTAAAAATAAGTGAAGTTTTTTTCAGTTTTTTAACATTAAATTAATACTAAAAGGAGGTATACCGATGGGGCATGTAACAGTTATTAAGCGAGTTCCGTTAGATTTTGTTTATTCTTTGGGTGTGGTATGGGAAGGATATATTAATCCATATCTACCTCAAAGATGTCCTGTGTGCGAAGGCACGGGATATAACCTAGAAACTAAAGAGGTTAATGATAGTTTTTACAGTTGGTGCAATGACATTACTCAAGATGAGATGCAAGCGTTAATGGTCGCTGGTCGACCAAATCATTTTGATATTAAAAGTGATACAACTGTTGATGAAATAAATAAATGGCATCAACAAGAAGTAAAATTTTCAACGGACTATGACGTTATTGATCGGTCAATTCTTGTGAAAGCAAGAGCTAAGCGTTTATGTGTATACGGAATATGTGTAAGTTGTAATAAAGGATGTACAAATGGAGATAGTCAAAAAGCTAAAAAGTGGCAAAAACAAGGGCCGCCGATTGGCGAAGGCTATCAGCTATGGGAGTTTGTTGATGGAGAAGGGAGTCCTTTTACTCCTGTTTTTACAAACACTAAAATGGTCATAGATTGGTATTTTGAAAAATGGGGGATTAAAATCGATATACCATTGGATTAAAACTTAAGAATGTCCAAATTTCTAAATTAGAAATTTGGACATTTTTTTTATTAACAATTGATTAGTATTTAAAAAAATGATAATATATCAAGTAATATGAAAAGAATTTTAACAAATCAAACAATTGAAAAATGTGGGGAAGAAGTTAAATTATCTGGATGGGTCCATGTCAGAAGAAATCATGGCAAGATTATTTTTATTGACCTTAGAGATAAAAAAGGTTTAATTCAGGTTGTTTTTTTACCTGAAAATAATATCTTATATAAACTCGCTAATTCATTAAGATCAGAGTGGGTAGTTGAAGTTATTGGGAAAGTAAATAAACGTCCTGGAAAAATGGTTAATGATAAAATGATTACTGGAGAAGTAGAAATTAAAGCAAAAGAATTAAAAATATTAAACAGAGCTAAAACACCTCCTTTTGAAATAGCTGAAGAAGGTAAAGAAATTAATGAAGAGCTTCGTTTAAAATATCGTTATTTAGATTTACGGAGACAAAAATTAAAGAATAATATATTTATAAGGCATAAGGTAATTAGAACAATTAGAAGATATATGGATAAAAAGGGGTTTATTGAAGCAGAAACTCCTATCCTAACTAAATCAACGCCAGAAGGAGCTAGGGATTTCTTAGTACCAAGTCGTCTTCATCCGGGAGAATTCTATGCATTACCTCAAGCTCCTCAACAATTAAAACAATTATTAATGGTTGCTGGAATTGAGAAATATTTTCAAATAGCTCGTTGTTTTAGAGATGAAGACTTAAGAGGAGATAGACAACCAGAATTTACTCAATTTGATGTAGAAATGTCTTTTATTAAGCAATCTGATGTTATGAACTTAATTGAAAAGCTTCTTCTTAAAATAGTTAAAGATTTAATTGTATTTGATAAAACCTTATCTAAAAAACTTACTTTTAACCCATTTTTAAAATTAGATTACAATGAAGCTATTAAAAAATATGGTACCGATAAACCTGATTTACGTAAAGATAAAAAGAACCCAGATGAATTAGCTTTTGCTTGGATTGTAAATTGGCCTCTTTTTGAATGGAATAATGAAGAAAAAAGATATGATTCATGTCATCATGTTTTTACCTCTCCCAGAAAAGAAGATTTAAATTTATTAGACACAGAGCCTTTAAAGGTTCGTTCTTTGCAATATGATTTAGTTTTGAATGGTACGGAAATAGGAGGTGGAAGCATAAGAATACATAAAAGAATGATCCAAGAAAAAATATTTAAATTAGTAGGATTGAAAAAAGAAGAGATAGAAGAAAAATTCGGTCATTTACTTAGGGCATTTGAATATGGAGCGCCTCCTCATGGGGGAATTGCCTTAGGAATAGATAGACTATTAATGCTTCTTTTAAATGAAAAAAGCATTAGAGAAGTCATTTTATTTCCAAAAACAGGAGATGGAAAAGATTTATTAATGGAAGCTCCAAGTAAAGTTGATCCTGAACAGTTAAAAGAATTAAATATAAAAATTTCTTCTTAAAATGATTGTCAAAGTTTTAATTATTTCTCTAGCTTTTTCAAATGTTTTTGCTTTTTTTACATCTCAAACAAATGAAAGTTTTGATGAAGTAAAAATAAAATGGGAAAGATGGGAAGAATTAGGGAGGTCATTCACTTCATCATTATTATCCACTAACCCGAATTTTATACCTATTCGTGATTGGACTGTAATTGAACCTGAAATTGAAGCAAAATCAGCCTCTATTTTTAAAATAAGTTCTATTGATCCTGCATTAGCTAAAAATTCTGAATTAAAAGAAAATATTCTTTACGAAAAAAATATTGATTTAATTTTACCAATTGCAAGTATAACTAAATTAATGACGGCTTTAATAACCCTAGAGAGGACAGATGATTTAAGTAAAAATATTATTATTTCTGAAAATGCAATTAAAGCTTATGGTGGTCAAGGAGGATTAATTGTTAATGAAGAAATTTCTATTATAAATACTCTTCATGTTCTATTAATGGAATCAAGTAATGATGCAGCAGTAGCTCTTTCCGAAGTGATAGGTGAAAAATCAAATACTAATTTTATTGATTTAATGAATGCAAAAGCTAAAGAGTTAAACCTAGAGAATACTTTTTTTGCTGATCCGAGTGGTTATAACGCTAAAAATGTTTCAACAATAAAAGATATTGTTAAATTAATAAAATATAGTTTTAGTCAACCGACTATATGGAAGATTTTAAAAACTCCTGAAATTGATTTAACTTCAGATAATGGAAAGATTAAGCATCATTTAGTAAATACGGATAAATTATTAAATAGAATGCCTAATATTATTGGAGGAAAAACAGGATATACGACAGAAGCTCAAGGATGTTTAGTTTTAGTTATTGAACAAGATAAATTAGAAGAATCTAATAAATACTTAATCACTGTTGTTTTGGGCGCACAAGAAAGATTTTTACAAACTGAAAAATTAATTGAGTGGGTCAATGAAGCTTATAAATGGTAATAAAAAATAAATTATGACTGATATTTTTAATATAGCACGTATTTTAGGACTAGCATTAATCTCTTTCGTTTTTGCTCTTGCTTGGACACCAATATTAATTCATTTTCTTAAAAAATATAGGATAGGCAAACAAATAAGATTAGATAATGTTCCTATTTTTGCTAAATTACATCAGAAAAAAGAAGGGACATTAACAATGGGTGGAATTTTGATTTGGGTAACTGTTTTACTTCTAACTCTTATTCTCTGGCTTTTAGCTCAAATTGGAGAAGGAACTATTTTAGAAAAGCTTAATTTCTTAACAAGAAAAGAAACTCTTTTGCCATTAGGTGCTTTAGTAGCCTCTGCTTTAGTTGGTTTTGGAGATGATTTAATGGGAATTTTTAAAATAGGTCCTAATAATGGAGGACTTAAAGTAAGACATCGTATCTTTATTTATACAGGAATTGCTATTTTCGGAGCCTGGTGGTTCTTTTGGAAATTAGGATGGGATTTAGTTCATATTCCTTTTATTGGAGATTTTAATGTTGGATTTTGGTATTTACTTATTTTTGTTTTTGTTTTAGTAGCAACTGCTTTTTCAACAAATGAAACTGATGGACTTGATGGATTAGCAGGAGGAATTCTTCTTATTTCTTTTGCTTCTTATGGAGTAATAGCTTTTTCTCAAGGAAAAATGAATTTAGCTGTTTTTTGTGGAGTAATAATTGGCGCTTTACTGGCTTTTCTATGGTTTAATATTTATCCAGCTCGATTTTTCATGGGAGATACCGGAGCAATGTCTTTAGGAATTACTTTAGGAGTCATAGCTATGCTTACTAATTGTTTTGTTTTATTAATATTTATCTTTTTTATACCAGTGATTGAATCTTTATCAGTTATTATCCAAATTATTTCAAAAAAAATAAGGAAGAAAAAAGTTTTTCTATCTGCTCCTATTCATCATCATTTTGAAGCAAAAGGATGGCCAGAGACAACAATAACAATGCGTTTTTGGATAATTAACGGAGTGATGGCAGTTATCGGATTAATTTTAGTATTTGTAGAAAAAATATTATGAAACCTAATAAGCCAGATTATATCCTAATTTTTGCAATATTTACATTAGTTGCATTTGGCTTAATTATTCTCTCAAGCGCTTCGGCTGTTATATCTCAAGATGCATTTGGCGGAAATTATCATTATTTAAAACATCAATTACTTTATGGCCTACCGATAGGCCTATTAGGGTTTTTTATATGTCAGAGAATTAATTATAAAGTATGGAAAAAATTATCTTTTATCTTAATAATTATTAGTACTATATTATTAGCTTTAGTTTTTATTCCGAAGTTAGGATATAGTTATGGGGGAGCAAAAAGATGGATTATTTGGGGATCTTTTTCTATTCAACCTTTTGAATTTATTAAATTAGCATTTATTATTTATTTAACAGCTTTATTAAGTAAAGGAGGAGAAGCAAACAAGGTAATAAAGCAAAGCTTAGTTCCCGTTTTATCTATTTTCATAATTATTGTTACTATTTTATGTCTTCAACCGAATATCAGTGCATTAATAATGATTTTTTCGATTGCGATTCTGATTTATTTCTTAGCTGGTTTAAATATATTTTATATTTTTTCAATAATAGGTGTATTTTTTGTTGGATTGCTCCTTTTAATAAAAACAACTTCTTATAGATTAAACAGATTAACTGTCTTCCTTCATCCTGAAACAGATCCTCAAGGAATTGGATATCAAATTAATCAAGCACTTTTAGCTATTGGTTCAGGAGGACTTTTCGGTCTTGGACTTGGACATAGTATTCAAAAATGGAAATATTTACCAGAAGTAATTGGAGATTCTGTTTTCGCTATAGTAGCTGAAGAATTAGGATTAGCTGGTGCTGGATTTTTAGTTCTTCTTTTTATAGTATTAGCTTGGCGTGGATTTATAATAGCAAAGAATTCTTCTGATAAATTTGGTTATTTATTAGCAGGAGGAATTACAGGATGGATTTTTTTTCAAGCATTTATAAATATAGCTGCTATTTCAAGAATAATACCATTAACAGGGATAACATTGCCTTTTGTGAGTTATGGAGGATCTTCTTTGATCGTTTGTTTAACTGCAGTTGGAATATTGGTCAATATTTCAAAATATAGTAAATAAAATTATAATTTAAAAATATGAGAATATTATTTACAGGTGGTGGCACTGGAGGACATATTTTTCCAATCATTGCCGTCGCTAGACAATTTAAAAAAATTTATACAGATAATTCAAATGAAAATAAATTAGAAATGTTCTTTTTAGGATCAGGGGGATTATCTGAAAAAGTTTTAGGGAAAGAAGGAATTACAGTAAAAACAATTTTAGCTGGAAAATTAAGACGTTATTTTTCATTTAAAACACTTTTCGATTTAATTAAAATACCATTTGGTTTTTTTAAATCTCTTTTTTATCTATATATCTGGATGCCTGATGTAATTTTTAGTAAAGGGGGATATGATAGTTTTCCAGTTGTTCTAGTAGGATGGCTTTATAACATCCCTATATTAATCCATGAATCAGATACTGTTCCTGGTCTTGCTAATCGTTTATCAAGTAAACTTTCTAAAAGAATAGGTGTATCCTTTAATTCTGCAGAAAAATACTTTCCTCAAAAAAAGACTGCTTTGATAGGAAATCCAATTAGAAGCGAAGTTGTAGAGAAATGCATTTTAAATAATCAAGAAGAAAAACAGAGAATAAAGGGGGATTATAAGATTATTAGTCAGAAACCAGTTATTCTTGTTTTAGGAGGTAGTCAAGGAGCAGAAAAAATAAATCATTTAATTTTATTGACTTTACCGCAACTTTTAGAAAAATATGAGATTATTCATCAGTGTGGAGAGAATAATTATGAATATGTTAAAGCGAGATCAACCCAATCTGAAAACTATCATCTCTTCTCATTTTTAGACGAAGAGCAAATGTCTAATGTTTATTCAATATCAGATTTTATTATTTCTCGTGCTGGAGCAGGAAGTATTTGTGAAATTGCTATTTGTGGCAAACCTAGTATTCTAATCCCTTTGCCAAAATCAGGTGGAGATCATCAAAGGCAAAATGCTATGATTTATTCTCAATCAGGTTCAGGAGTTGTATTAGAAGAATTAAATCTAACGCCTAATCTTTTGCTTAATGAAATTAGCAAAATTTTAAACAATGATGAATTATATAGGCAAATGTCAAATAATGCTAAGAATTTTTCTCGACCTGAAGCAGTAGAAAAAATAGTGAAAGAATTAATTGAATTAATAAAAGTATAAATATGGAGAAGAATAAAAAAATAAAAGTTAGATTTGCGCCTAGTCCAACTGGCTTATTCCACATTGGCACTGCTAGAACAGCTTTATTTAATTATTTATTCGCCAAGAAGAATCATGGCGAGTTTATTTTAAGAATTGAAGATACTGATTTAGAAAGATCTGAACAAAAATATGAAGAAGATATTATAAATAATCTTAAATGGTTAGGACTTGAATGGGATGGAAATATTTTTAAACAAAGTGAACGTATAGAAATTTATAAAGA
>JAHJQT010000052.1 GCA_018819085.1 Patescibacteria group bacterium | reverse complement strand
TGTTGGCTTTCAGCTAGAATGTCACTAGTTAGCTTTCAACAATATGTCGTATTTGCTAAAATACATTTAGTGTCGTCTGGAAGAACTGATAGGAGTTAAAGACAATATGGAAAAAGAAATATTAGAAGATAGATTTAGTCAGTTAAGGTTCCTTGATAAAGGATTAATTTCTTTAAACAACACAGCTGCTAATTTGAAACTATCCACTCGTCAGGTT
This sequence comes from Patescibacteria group bacterium, assembly GCA_018819085.1. GTDB lineage: Bacteria > Patescibacteriota > Minisyncoccia > Portnoybacterales > UBA2143 > JAHJQT01. The sequence goes on along the minus strand of JAHJQT010000052.1, from coordinate 14,243 downwards.
CAAAGATTGTTAAAAGAATTAAAAGATAATAGGTGGAATCTAAATGTTCTTTTACCTAAAACAAGAGGTGGTTGGAATAAGAGAGATGAATTAAGAAAAAAAGTAATTCTTTTGCACAAGCAGAGACCGCAGAGATCTAATCCAGCTATTTGCGATTTACTAAAAGAAAAAGACATTCAGATAAGTCCAGCCACAGTTAGAAGAATTAGAATAGAGAATAATCTCTACAAGGAAGTTAAGATTGAAAAAAGATACTTTAAAAGATTTGAGGCTAAGAAGTTTGGTCATCTCCTTCAAATGGATACAACAGAAGGATACTGGTTAAAAGGGAGTAAAGCTAAACTAATATTAATTCTTGATGATTATTCAAGAGCTATTCTGGCCTTTAACTGGGCTGAGCAGGATACAACATGGAACAATATGGTAGTTTTACGCTCTGTTATTGTGAAATATGGACTACCAGCTGTTATCTATACTGATAATGATTCTAAATTCAGGGTTATTCGCAATAAGAGAAGCAATTACAGCAGTTATCAGACAGATAAGAACTATGAGACAGAAATTAAGAGAGCTTTGAGAGAATTAGGGATTGCTTTAGTTAATCATCCGCCTTATCAGGCCTTTTGTAAAGGTAAAGTTGAAAGATTATTTAGATTCATTCAAGGTAGATTTATTCCTGAAATTAAAGCTAGAAACTTTAAAGAATTGAATCTGGAGTTTGGCAAATGGGTTGAGTGGTATAATCAGAATCATATTAACCGAATGACTGGGACTAAACCAAAAGAGCGATTTAATCCTAATGGATTTAAGCCGCTCTCTGGAAAGGAAGACTTAGACTTTATTCTTTCTCTGCGAGAAGAAAGAAAGATAGATAAATACAATTCCTTTAGTCTTAATGGTAAGCAATACTATCTGAAAAGTAAAGAACCGTTCTGGGGACAAAGAATGACTTTAGCTTTAAATCCTGATCATAGAATACGAGTTTACAACTGTGATAAATTTATTCAAGAATTTAAAATTAATTAATTAAAATTGCTTTTATTTTTTTTCTTTCAGACGACATTCTGATGAAAGATTAGAGCGACATTTTAACTGATTGACAACATCGAATTCGAAAATATTCAGCTTAAAATAAAAACAACCGAATAAACAAACGGTTACTTTTATACTCTACTATACTATACTATGTATTATTATACCCTTCTATGCTCCGAGGGTGGAACAAAGTTAGAACTTGGTATTTTGATAATTCCCCTTTACTAAATTTTAAAAGTCCGCTTTTTTATAAAACGGACCTTTAATCTTCATCAAAAGAATCAACTTCTTCTATTTCAAAATCTTCTAATAATTTTTTTTGAAACGGTCCAAGTTTTGGTTGAGCCTTTACTTTTTTGCCACTTAAAGCAATAGATAGCCACTTTTTATCAGCTGGCATCATCTCATCTAGAGGCAGTTTCTTTATATCAAACCATGTTGGTTTTAACATTTCTTCTGTTTCTTGGACTTCTCCTTGCCATTGTTTAACTAGATAAAAATGAACCTTACAAACAAAAATTCCTCCATCACTCTTTGTGTTATGAAAATCAATTTCGGCTATCTTTTCAAGTTGATCTGGTAAAGTAATTACTCCTCCTGTCTCTTCTTTAAGTTCTCTCACGGCAGCTTCTCTTGGTTTTTCTCCTGGATCAATTCCACCTCCATAACCATTCCAACAACCTTCTCCTATATGTCTGCTTTTAATTGCAAGAAGTATCTTGTTTTCTTTATTAAGAAAACAAACTGTGGCATGAGCTAATTCTTTTTCTTTTCTCATATTTTGACCCTCCTTTTATTTAATTAACGTACTATTTGCATAATATCACTAATAAATTCTAACGTCTAGTTCGGAATAAAAAATAACCGCGTAGATAAACGATTACTTTTATACTCTAATATAACCTACTATGTATTATTATCCCCTTCTATGCTCCGAGCGTGGAACAAAGTTAGAACTTGGTATTTTGATAAGTCTCCTAATTCTGAATATATTCAGAATCTTAGATTGGGATAAAATTAAGGAAAAATTAAATATTTTTCAAAAAAACTTTGATATGTTTCCATCGCTAAATAATCATTTATCGTAAACTTCTCTTATATGCATTGAAACTTTTACCTATTGCATTTAAATTAAGACCACTAATATGCTTTGATGTTTTAAGGTGTATATATAATCTATCTGTATCTTCTTTGGATAATCTACTCGCATAATGAGCAAGTCCCTGTCTCTTATATCTATTTAATACCTCTAAATCCATTATCTTGAGATCACTATTTATTATAACCATACTATCATCACTTAAATACCCCATATAATCTTCTTTATTAAGAAAAAATACATCCGATAAATTTACCGCTTGGATTTCATCATTTTTATTCTGTCTATTTTGAAATTTATGATAAAAACGCTTTCTACTACATTTATCCCCAATACAATAATTATTAAAAAAATCACAGAGCACGTCGAATGCTCTGTATATTTTTGAAGTTATAATTTTGTATAAAACCCTATCTTTATCATCAAGACCAAATATTAATATAAAATGCTCGCAATCAGTCTGTATGGCGTTGATTATATCTCCAAATTCATAATCCATACGCCTCGAATTTAACTATTTAAAACCTTTCTATCCCCCAACTTCTCTGCTAATCCATAACTAATAATAGAATTTTTACTTGTTAATAAATAAGGTTGTTCTTTATGTGTTTTGTTTGTTAAAAATCTCGCTGTTTTATCTCCTAACTTATTTATTATTTCATCTATCAAACCGATTTCGTACTCTGAAAGTTCTTTTAAATTATACCTTTTGTTTTTACTGACAACAATTTTACCATATCTATTTTCATTTTCCTTTAATTCAATAATATCAAAAAGCTGACTTTTTATATCTTCTTCAGAGAAAGAACCGATTAAATTATCTATCTCGCTTTTAATGAAAGATGGTATAGGACCATAGGGTAACTTATAGTAAACATCATTCGTTATAGAGCTTTTTCTCTCTGCGTACGAAATAAAATCGATGTAATAAAATAATTTCATCAATTTCGTCACATATAATTTATCTACCTTATCGGCGAGATACGATATAATAACTTTAATTTTATCAACATTAATAGTATCAACCATACCAATATCTTTATTATTCACAATTTCAATACTTTAATATCATAACATAAAACAGTAAATAATACCATTATTTATCCACAGGTAAATAGATATCGAAAGAATAATACCTTAATTTAATTAAATCAAACAAATTTAATGTCTAACTTGAAATAAAAAATAACCACATAAATAAACGGTTACTTTTATACTTTTCTATATTATACTATACATTATTATGTATTACTATACCCTTCTATGCTCCGCGGGTAGGACTCGAACCTACAACCAATTGATTAACAGTCAACTGCTCTACCATTGAGCTACCGCGGAATAATATTTAATTGTTAATGAATTTTTCGATATAAATTCTTTTCTTGTAACTCTTAATTTTTCTTTCTAATTTTACAGCTTCTGACCTATTTTGACACTCCTTGCTATAAACTAACTTCCACGGCACACCTAGTTTAGTAGATTTACTTCTACTTGTATTATGTTCTTGAACTCGCCTTAATAAATCGTTTGTTTGTCCAATATAATACGTTTTTTTATTAATACTTTCTAGAATGTAAACGTAATAATTCATAACCATTGAGTCCCGATTTACGACTAAAGTCGTAATCGAGGATCCTCGAAAATTCTAAAGAATTTTCGGGACTACCCGCGGAATAATATTCAATTGTAATACTATTTTACAACAACAAACTAAAATAATCAAGATTTTAATAATAAATCAAGTATTTCTTTTGCGCTTTTTTGCCAAGAAAATTTCTTAACTTGCTCTAACCCTTTATTAATTAAATCATTCCTTAAATTCTGATCAGTTAATCCCATATAAATCGCTTCTGAAATTTCATTAATATCTGAATTATTTTTAACATAAATCCCCGCCTCTCCAATTACTTCAGGAATAGAAGCTTTTCTACTGATTATTACTGGCGTTCCACAAGCTATTGATTCTAAAGGAGGCAAACCAAATCCTTCATAATCAGAAAGATAAATTGTTAAATCTGCTGCATTGTAAAGTTTAACCAAATCTTTGCCTGATAAATATTCTTGGTAGATAATTTTATGATGATTAAATTCTTGTTCAGGAATATTTGCATAATTATTACCAACAATTAAAAACTGATAATTAGATAATTTATCAGATATCTTCTTAAATGCCTTAATTACTTCTGGTAAATGCCTTCGATTAAAAATAGAACCAATGTAAAAAATAAATTTATCTTTAATTTTATACTTCTCTTTGATTTCAATTAACTTTTGATTATCTTCTATTATTTTAAAATCATTATCAACTCCCCAAGGAATATTAAAAACTTTATCTGGATTAATTTTGTAATGTTTAATTACTTCTTTCTGGCTGAATTTTGAAGGAGTAAAAATAATTTCTGTTTTTTTAGCTGATATTTTAGAAAATTCTTTCAATAATATCCTATCCCAGAAACTAGGCCAATTATACATTTCTGGATGTGATTGATAAATAATATCATGCAGAATTAAAGCTGTTTTTCCTTTATAAAATATTGGGGAGATATAACTTGGACAAAATAAAAGATCAATTTTATCTTTCTTAGCTGCTAATGGTAAATAATAATGAATAAATAAAGCATTACTATCTGAATTAATTAATTTTTTTTCAAATCTGTTAGATAAATTTAATTCAGGAATTTCTTTTTTAAAATAAAGAATAAATTTTGTATCAGATAAATCAAAATTATCCCATTGTTTTAGGAGATTAATAAGAACACGACCTACGCCCGTTCTTTTTCCTTCTAAACTATGTGCATCAACTCCAATTTTCATCTATTTTTCCTTTTTTGTTGAAATAAAAATCTTTTATTCCTAATAAAATGTATTTTGCCCAAATTCTTTTTTTAGGCATAAAAATATATTTTATAATCTGCTTTTTTATTCTAAATAGAATATCTAAATAAATAAATGGTTTAATATACCAAGGTGCATATTTTTTAGCCATAATCAAACCATTCCTAATATGATAATAAATATATGATGGAGAACCATTAATAGCGCTCTTAGATCCCTTATGCCAAATTATAGCTGATGGATTAAAAATACATTTATATCCCATTTGTCTTGCTTTCAATGACCAATCTGTATCTTCATAGTATAAAAAATACTCTTCTGGTATTAAACCAATCTTTTCTAAAACTTCTTTCTTAATTAAAGCGCAACATCCTGTGATATAATCTGTTTTTTGTACTTTTGGTTCATCATATTGACCTTTATCTATTTTATTAAATCCTCTCATTGTTCCTTTGTTATATAGCCAATTAATCTTACCTCCAGCAAACCAGATTTTTTTAGAATCAGGAAAATATATTTTTGGACCAATTATACCTATCTTATTATTATTCTCAGCAACTTCAACCATTTTACTTAAAAAATCTTTAGAAACTATTGTATCGTTATTTAAGAGTAAGACATAATCAGCATTATTTTCTAAAGCATATTTAATTCCAACATTATTCCCTCCTGAGAATCCAAGATTTTCTTTATTATAAATAACTTTTATTTTAGAATCTGAAACTTGAAATTTATCTTTTGAACCATTATCAATAATGACTACCTCGTAATTTAGGTAGTCATTATTTTTTAGAGATTCAAGACATTCTAATGTGTCTTCTCTTCCATTCCAGTTGATGATTATAATAAAAACTTTTGGAACCATTAATTTTTACCTTTTTGATTTTGTTGTCCATTCCCAGAATTATTTTGATTGTTTCCATTATCATTATCATCCTCTTCTTCATTATTATCATCCTCTCCGTTATTATTATTATTCTTGTTTGTTTCTTGTTCCTTATTCTCTTTCTTTTCTTGTATTTTATTCATGACCCCATTAAATTTTTCCAAATGTTCTTGTCTTTTTTCTTGTATTTTTTCCATAACTGTTTCTGGAACTTGATTTTCTAGTTTTTCTAAAATCTGCAGATGTTTAAATTGATGATCTGTATATTTATCCAAAAAATTCTTAAATTTTTCTGAATTAAGATTTTCTTCATTGAATTCTTCAATTCTATTATTAATTCCATCAATAAGGCCTTGGTATTTTTCATCTATTTTATTAAATTTGTTCTGCAAATTCTTATCATCAGCATTATTCTGAACAAGTTCTCTTGCCTTAATTATCTGACGGCTAGCTTTTTTAAGTTCTAATTCTGATTTTTTAACTAAATCACGAGTAACCCAAAGTTGAATAGTATCAAAAGCGTTTTGAAACCAAGATAAAATTCCAGGATCCTCAATGTTTAGTTCTTCAGATAGAACATCAGATGAAATATCATCATTTTCTTCAGCTAAAACTGAAAAAGAAAATAAGGTTAAAGAAAAAGCGATAAATAGTGAATACAGTGCAATTTTTTTAATCATAATTTTATTTATTTATTTATTTTATTTATTCAATAATTATATTATACACCTTTTTCTCTACTGGCTCCACGTCTTTTTCCCATGATCGTAAATAGGAAAATGTTATTTCTGTGTTTCCTGATTCCAAGGCAGTAAAGTTGAATGTTTCGTTTCCACCTACTCCAACCATTCCTTCACTTGATTCAGAGTTAAAACTTTTATCATCTAATTGAACATAATTAGAATCAACATTAACTTCCCAACTATATCCAGTTGTAGGATTAGATTCTAAAACAACTAGAAATTTATCACCTTTTTTTGTATTGATTACATCAGAACTTTCTGAAATATCAATAACCTCACTTTCTTCTTGATCTTCTGTATTATCTGTATTAAAAAAATTAAAATAGTAAACTCCATAACCTAATACAGCAATAATAGCTACAAGAATTAAAATAGTAATAATTGGCTTAATCATATTTTAAAATTCGGCTTATATACTTTTTCTAAGTTTAACCTATACAAAATTAAACCTTGAATAAATAATTTCACCTTTTTTATTTATACACATATTATAACATAAATAAATAAAAAGATAGTTATGCACCATGCTTTATTTCAATAACATCGCCATCTTGAATAATATAATTCTTACCTTCTGTCCTTATTAATCCTTTTTCTCTGGCTTGAGCAACTCCTCCGATATTAATTAGATCTTGCCAATTAATAACATCTGCTTTTATAAAATTATCTTCAAAATCGGAATGAATAACTCCTCCTGCTTGAGGAGCGAAACTTCCTTTTTTAATGGTCCAAGCTCTTGTTTCATCAGCCCCAGTAGTTAAAAAAGTAATCAAATCAAGCAATTGATACGCTTTTTTTATAAGCAAATCAAGTTTTGATTCATCTTTAATTCCTAAATCTTTCTTTTCTTCTTCATCTAATTCTCCTATTTCAAATTCATTTAAAATATCTATAACAAGATAAGGAAAATTATTATTTTCAAAATCATTCCTAACCTCTTCGGTCAGTTCATTTTCGCTTCCATTTAAAAGAAAAAATCTAGGTTTTAGTGTTAAGAGTTGATATTGTTTCAAAATTTCTTCCTCTTTCTTATCTATTCTCCCATAAAGCATTTCTCCTTTTTCTAAAATCTGAATCGCTTTTTTATTAGGTATTTTCTCTAATGTAGCTAAATCTTTCAAGGCCATTTCCGCGTCTAAAATTTCTTTTTCTTCTAAAGGATTAATTTCATCTTGAGTATTAACAATTTTATCATTTTTAAAAATACGCAAGATGTATAAAATAGCATCAGCTTCTCTGATGTTAGCCAAAAACTTATTACCCAATCCTTCTCCTTGATGAGCTCCTTTAACTAATCCAGCAATATCAATAAATTCAATAGTTGTGTAAATCTTTTTTGCTGATTTAGTTAGTTTGGCAAGCTGATCAACCCTTTCGTCAGGCACAGTAACTACTCCTACATTAGGATCAATAGTGCAAAAAGGATAATTAGCTCTGTCTATTTGTTTCTTGGTTAATGATTGGAATAATGTTGATTTGCCTACATTAGGCAAACCAACTATCCCGATGGATAAACTCATCTTGATGTAATTTTATATTATCTTTTAACAAACCTATACCTTGTAGCAGGACCTTGTCCTAATTTTTCAATCAACCCATGTTTTGTTAATCGTGCTACTGATGCTTTAATAGTTGGCAACGGAATTTCAGTCTTCTTTTTAATTTCTGAAACCTTTAATTCAATATTATTTGTAAATAAATCATAAATTTTCTTTTGCGTATCTGAAAGCAAACTCTCGGGATCCTTACCTTTTAAAAGATTAAGAGCTTTTTGAGCTTGGGTAAAAATGCAATCCAAAAAAAACATTAACCATGGTTCAATATTTTCTTTGATAGTTTTATGATTTTTTTGTGTTTTTCGTAAAGCTAAATAATATTCAGATTGTTTATCTTCAATGATTTCTTCTAATGAGATATATGGTGTATACATATATCCATTTTGTAGCAACATCAAATTAGTTAAGGCACGAGAAAGACGCCCATTTCCATCTTTAAACGGATGAATGGCTAAAAACTCAAAAATGAAATTAGCGATTATGACCAAAGGATGAATGTCTTTTTTTTCTTGATTTTTTTTAAGCCATTCTAAAACATCATCCATTTCTTTTTTTACCAACCAAGGTGGTGTTGGGTTAAAAAGTATTTTTTTAATTTTACCTTTTTCTACAATCGCGACTATATTATCTTTTGTCTTATACTTACCACAATGCAATTCATCTTTTTTAGAAAATTTAAGCATAATCTCATGGAGTTGCAAGATTCTGCTTTCACTTATTTCCAAAGATTTGTAATAATCAAATATTCTGCCAAGTAAATCAGCATAACCAGCAACTTCTTGTTCATCTCTGTTTTTAGGAATCCCTTGATTTATTCCACGCAAAAAACGGTCGACTTCACGATCGGTCATTTTCGATCCTTCAATACGAGTAGATGAACCGGTACTGGTGATAATAACGGAACGCTTTAGTTGATTTAAAATTCTAGGATTTAAATCCAATGATCCGCTCCATTTTCCTTTCATTTCATCAATTTCCGCTATTTTAAGAAGAATTTCATTAGAGAGTTTTATTCTTTTGTCTAATCTATCTCTTTTCATATATTTTTAGATATATATGATTATATACGATACTATACGAAAATGCAAGTAATTTGTTAATCTAATAGATTAACTATGTCTAGTTGTGTTCGTTCCATCCCGATTTTTAATGGCATCCTGTTAAATCGATGAAATTAAGTTAGAAAATAATTTTCTACAACAAATTTGAATTGTTCTATAAATAATTCTTTAAACATTCTTAAATTATTTTGTTCGTAAAAAAGAATAACCGACTTTTTATAATCCACTTCATTAATACTCCTAAAAGAAAGTGGACAAATATTATCTGACATTAATAGAGCATTGCCCAATAAACGAGAAGTTCTTTTATTCCCATCGGCAAAAGGTTGAATATATGAAATTATTGTCATAATAAAAACTGCCTTAGAAAAATAGTCTGGCAACTTATTAACTTCTTGAATAACTTTCTCCATAGCTTCTCTAATTTGATGCTGGTTATCCATTGGCAAGTATTGTGTTCCAGTAATTCTGACTGGATTTTTACGCAAACCACTTCCTATATTCAAACCATCAACGATCAAACTATGAACATTCTCTATTTTACCCAAAGTTAATTTTTTAAAATCGCTCTTTTTATCAGAAATATAATCTATCGCTTTTTTGTGATTCAAAATCATAATTGCCTCCTCTTTTTTATGTCCGATTGCTTCTTGGTGTTCTTTAATTAAAATTTCTGTATCAATTAAAGAATATGTATTTCCCTCAATCTTTGACGATTTCCAGCTTAATTCAATAGTTAATCTTTCAAATTCTTTTTTTACTATACTATCAGGTAATTTCTTTATTCTTTCTTGATATTGTCTATTAAGATTCTGAAGATTAACAAGTTCTTTAGAACTAAAAATATCTTTAAGATCTTTAATGATATCAAAATTGAATCTTTCAAATTTTATTTGTCTTTCATCTGATTGGAAATATTTATCAACGTCAATATAGCGTAAAAAATCTTGCTCAACTTTTTCCTTATAATAAACTCCTCGTCCTTCACCTTTTTGCTTAATTAAATTATTTTCTAAAAGAAAATTAAGATCACGAATAACAGTAACTCTTGAAATGTTTTTTAAATAATTCTTAATTTCCTGATTACTAGCACCACTTGATTTTTTAATAAAATCTAATATTTCTATTTGTCGTTTTGTTAATTTAGTCATAAAATAATTGTATCATTTAATATAGTCTAATTGTATCATAATCGATAAAAAAATGAAACAATTAATTTTGTTTCAAAATATAATCTTAAACCTAAACAGAATTACTTTTTCGTGTCTAGTTGTGTTCAGACTATTCTGATTGATAAAGACATAACCGAAATTATTTCTTTAATAATTTAATAAACTCTTTTGTTGTTATTTCAGAATCTCTTAATATTTTTCTTAAAAGCCCCTTGACTAAATTCTTATGATCAGGGATAGTCAAGGGTTCTTTGTTTTGACAATGTAAACGAAAATGACTACCCCTTTTTCTAATTATTTGGTAGCCAATTTTTTTAAATACTTTTATTGCTTTTTTACCAGAAACAGAAGGTAATTTAACCATATGCTAAAGAGTTATGGTATGTAAACTTAGCTCTTTTGGCTTATATTCTTTTAATACTTCTTGATTTTCCTTTTCCTCTAAACAAAGTCCAATAACCTCTTTGATATTTTCTAAAGCCTTATCTAATGTCTTTCCTTGAGAATAGCAACCCTTAAAAAGAGTGCATTCAACCACATAAAAACCATCCTCATCTTTTTCAACAATTAAAGGAAAGTGACTATTTTTAATTTTAGATAATAGAATTTTATTCATATGTGTTTATTTTACTAATAATTAAATTAAAAGTCAATATTTCAATTTTGTTAATTCAACTTTAAATCTTTTGCAATATTTAAAAGATCTTTACTTGTATCTGCAATAGTTCCATCAAAATCAAACACAATATATTTTTTCATAATTCTGAAATAATTTACGCACCTCGGTCCCTCGATAAAAAAGTCTCTTTGCCCCTCGACTAAAACCTCGGAATAAGGTTTTTGTATCAAAATTAAAAATTAATTAATATATATGTTCTGCACCATTTAGAGGGATATAACTCCATTTATCGCTAGGTAACTCTTCTAAATAATTCTTTTCAAATTCATTACCATGAACCTCATAATAATCATAAAATTCAGGAGTGACTTCATAAACTTCATCCGTATCCGGATTATACAGTCGGCTATACCCTAAAATAGCATCACTTTGAGTTTCAGACATCCTTTGTTCTGACTCAAGCTTATTTTCCCAGACATCCATAATAGTATTAGAGGTCTCACTTAGTATTTTTCCTGCTTCTAATGCACCAGCTGCTGCCTTGTTTTGTGCTTGTATACAAGCACTTATATAGTCCTGACTTATTGTATAAGAATCCAAACTCTTTTCTAACGAAGGAGTTATTAAATCTAACAATCCCATTGGAGCAGTAATCCCAATAAACATCATTCCATATCCCCAACCCATTCCAATGTCAGCAGTTATTATATAAAAATATCCTTCACCTAATTTATTATTCTGTTGAAATTCGGCTCTAACCAATTTTGCATCAGTTACATAGGATGGTTTATTAATAACTTTTTCCGAACTAATTATTTTAACATTAGTCATAATTGGGACCTGAGGAAATGCTTGCTGAAAAAACCCAGTAAGAGCAAGAGTACTAAAATTCATCAAATAGTTTTCGGCCGTCAAAGGATTTACTAATGGACTTTCAAACCAAGAAACATCAGATCCTCCAATTTGCATATAATTATAATCCCATGTTTTTCGTTCTTGATTTGTATAAACTGGACCGGCTTCTGAGAAATAAAAAACCTGTTTTAATTCAGAGGAAGGATCTCTGGCTAAAATTGATTTTGTAGCACATTCTCCACCAGTATAAACATCCCAATTAGATGGCACATTTAAAGACACCACTCCATCTGTCCAGGGAACTAATTGTATTAATTCTGTTTTAGCAACATCACCTATTGACATACTGCAAAGCGTAGCTTCTAATGGAATTTCTTTTAATTCTTCAACTGGTTTCTTGACGTCAGAGATTTCTTTTTGAGGTGGTTCTGAAACTAATTCTTTATCAATCAAAGGAATTTCTTTTTGGGAATCCGTCTTTAATAGATTCGGCAATTCAGAAATTGAATCTAAATCAGTAATTAAACCAAATAGAGTAAAGAATAAGATACTTAAGGCACCAAAAATCAAAATCGCTTTTCCTCTTGTCTTAGTTCCTTTTAAAAAAACCAAGACTAAATTAGGTCTGATAATCCCTATTAACAAACAAACCAGTGAGATCAATAATAATATACAGAGCAAAGTTTCCATAATTCTTTTGTTTCTACTTTATTTTTTTAATTAGATTAATCTAACATTCCCCTTTCCTTCAAATGTTCTTCATAATTAACACATTTAACCCCGTCAAAACAATTATTTTCTCCACAGGAGCAAACCTTTACACTATGACTGTATTCTGGAGCACAACCACAAGCACCAATAGCACAATCGTCCGAAAAATCACCTGTTGATTCACAACACAATGCAGTACTAACAGTCCCCCCTGAATCTATACAAGCACGTTCTTCATTGGTTAACTCTCTAGAATCCTCCAATGTTTGAGGTTGAGAAAGCCAAAAAATTACCCCAACAACAGCTATAATGAATACAACGACTATTATAATAATTATTAAAAAAAGTTTTTTCATAGATGCATTAAACTATTTAGGCTTGCCATTCTGTAGCTTTAGCGAAAGATGGCTGGCCGTATGGGACGAAATTGGAACCTTTTCATGTAATTACCAATAACAATAAAAGGCTCTTGATCCTATTTTACCTTAAATATTTTTTAAAAAATTGAATTTCTTTAAATTTTCTTTGTAACTTTGTTCACTAACATCACCATCTTCTATTCTTTTCTTAAAAAACAATGGCCAAATATCAATAATTTTAATTTCATCATCTTTTGTAACTAAAATATTCTCATTATTTACTAAATCAGGAAGTATTCCCGTTTTCAAATACAGATTATTTAATTTTTGCGAAAACTGATTAAATCTTTTTGGTTTTCTTTTTTCGTCTTTTAAAAACTTAAAAATATCTTTGCCTATTATTAAAGGTTGCTCTACTCGGATATATTTTCCATCATAATTAACTTTAGTATCTACAATAAAATTTTCTAAATATTTTTTAATTAAATAAATTTTTCCATTAAAATCATTAATAGTTGGGTATAACGAACCATTCTTTTTTTTAATTAAAGTTTTTTTAATAACATTACCTTTTTTATAACATTTAAAATAAGCTCCCATAATTTAACGGCTTTTTATTTTCTTGCATAGACATAATAATTTGAGACATTATTGTAAAAGTAGTCTCAAATTACCCATCCGGGTCTGCCTCGATACTACACTGACTCGTGCTGGGTTTCGTGGTTTCGAACCTCTCCTCCAATCCCATAAAGCGTTTCTAGAGTTTTGAACTGGACGTCCAGTGTGGGTAGCACATAGGTCCAGAACCAATCTTAACATAAATTATACTTTTATTCTAATTATTGTCCTTAAAACCGCCGATCCCTGAAACTACTTTCCAAATTCCAATAAAGACATATCCCCAAACATATGATTGGACTAGTCCAGATATAAATCCAATAACACTCATATCTGAAAATCCAAAAAATGTTAAACGAAATAATTGTTGATGTAATTCTTTTTCTATTGGATTAATGTAAAACCATAGAAAGCAAATAATAAATAGAATAATAAAAAACAACCCTAAACGATTGGCTTGTTGTAAATAATTTGTTTTGTTGTCCATATTTTTTAATAAATTAATAATTATTTCTCGACCTTTAAAAATTTAGCATTAATAGCTACAACGACGGTTGAAAGAGACATAAACAAAGCGCCAAGAGCAGGACTTAAAAGTATATCCCAATTATACAACACTCCAGCGGCAACAGGAATAGCGATTACATTATACCCCGTCGCCCAAATTAAATTTTGAATCATCTTTCGATAAGTA
>JAHJQT010000051.1 GCA_018819085.1 Patescibacteria group bacterium | reverse complement strand
GGATGATATTCAAATGACAAATCATGGAAAGTAATAACTTTTTTACATTTCTGTGATACAGGCGCTATAAAAAAATGCGGATTAAAATAAACATCAACATTTCTTAATAATCTATCAATTTTGGGCTGATTAAAATAACGTGCTGAAATAAAGAAAAAACGATTTGGAATCTTAAAGTCATTAAGTTTAACATTCGGCAAAGATATCCAAGGATAATTTAAATCAACTTTTTGATATGCATTATAAAAAAGCTGGTAATCGATTTTCGGGTTAAGAACCAAAAGATTAGACAATAAATTTATTGTATATTCTTCAACTCCTGTTCTAGTTCCTCGAGCTAAAACTCTAATATCAACACCTATCTTCATTGTATTGACTGATTAATAAATTTTTTAATTTTTTCCTTAAAATTTTCTTCATCAAATTTCATTGCTATTTTCCTAATAGTTTCAGGATTAAAATCTGATTCATTAAAATTTCTTAATACTTTTATTAAGTCTTCAGAGGTTTGTTTTTCAAAAAATAAACCGGTTATTCCTTGTTGAATAATCTCTAAAGCTCCTCCTCCTTTATAAGCAATAACAGGACGACCAGCAGCCATTGCTTCAACAGCTGTAATGCCAAAATCTTCTTCTTGAGGGAAAATAAAAGCCTTGCAGTGCGCATAATAATCTTTTAATTTGGAATCAGGAACCAACCCTATAAATTCTATATTCTCATTAGATTTTTTTTCTAATCTTTTCCTATCAGGACCATCACCAATTATCTTTAATGGAAATCCAAGTTCATTAAAAGCATCTATCGCTAAATCAAAACGCTTATAAGGTAAAAAACGCCCGACTAATAAAAAGTAATCATCAATTTTATCTGCTAAATAAAATAAATTTGATTTAACAGGAGGATGAATAACTTCTGATTCTCTACGATAATATTTTTTAATCCTTTGAGATACAAAATTAGAATTTGCAATAAATTTATCAACTCTTTTAGATGCTTTCTCATCCCAAATACGAATATAATTCATAAAAAAGGGAATTATTTTCTTAATTACGCCAGAGTATCCAAACTCTTCAATGTATTTATGTGAATCGTCCCAAGCATAACGAATAGGAGTATGACAATAACAAATATGAATAGTATTAGGAGAAGTAATTATTCCTTTAGCATAGCTAGCAGAATCAGAAAGAACTAAATCGTATTGAGAAAAATCAAATTGCTCAATTGCTAAAGGCATTAACATTAAAAAGGGACGATGATGTGATTTAACTAATGGAATTTTTTGCAAAAACGAAGTTCTAATATCTCTATCATCAAAAGCAAATCCTGTTTTTTCCTTATCATAAAGCAAAGTATAGATTGGCGCTTTGGGAAAAATCTGACAAAATGCCTCTAATACTCTTTCTGCCCCTCCATACTGATTAAGATAATCATGTACTAAAGCAACTTTCATTTATGTTTTTTAAATAGAATAACAAATGGAGTTTTAAATAAAATTATTAAATCTAATCCTACAGACCAATTCTCTATATAAAAAAGATCTAATTTAACTTCTTCATCAAAATCAAGATCACTTCTACCAGATACTTGTGCTAATCCAGTTATGCCTGGTTTTGAGCAAAACATTTTTCTTTGTTCAGAATTATATTTCTCAACTTCATAAGACATATGAGGTCGATAACCAACAATACTCATATCTCCTTTTAAAACATTAAAAAACTGAGGAAGTTCGTCCAAAGAATATTTACGTATAAATTTTCCTAATTTTGTAACCCTAGGATCATTTTTTATTTTATGCAAAGGACTATTATTCCTTATATTCTTATCTTGATCATTTTCTAATTCTTTAAGTATTATATTTCCTTCTTCCGTTCCAAATTCACCATCACAAAGATCTGCTTTCATTGAGCGAAATTTATAAAACTTGAATTTTTTCTTTTTATATCCATAACGATAATCCTTATAAATAACAGAGCCAGGAGAATCTATTTTAATTAAAATAATTAATAAAATATATATAGGAGAAAAAATAATAATAAAGAACAAAGAGAATGTTATGTCGAATATTCTTTTAATTACTCTTCCCCATCCATCAAGAACAGTTCTTTTAATTTCTATTAGAGGTATTTCTCCAAGAGTAATAGCTGAACTATTAACTGTTAATGTTTGAAAAATATTAGGAACAAATTTAAAAACAATATGATTTTCTTCACAAAAGTTAGTTAATTTAATTATTTTTTCTTTAGGCCAATCAAGGTTAGCTAAAATAATTTCATCAACTTCAGAATTAGTAACTTTTTCTTTTATTTTTTCTAAATCAAGATCTATAAGATTTCCAGTAAAGAGATATCCTAAGTTTGGTTCTTCTTTAATATTTCTTATTATTTTTTCACTAATATTATCTTTTCCAATTACTAAAACATAATTAGCACTAAAATGATATTTTTTTATTAAAAATTTCTGTAAATGAATCATGAAAAAACGCCCTATCGAAACAAAAGCAATAGCAAAAAACCAACCAGCTAAGACAAGAAAACGAGAATCAAATAATTCACGACTTATAAAGATATATAGAACTAAGATAAAGATACCAGCTGAAACTCCTATGATGATCTTTAAAAAGTCATCTAAAATCATACGATGCACTTTTATTTTATAAAGTCCAACTAAAGTAAAAACAATTAAAAAATACAAAGAAACAGCAATAACTAATCCTAAGTATTTATTCAAAGGAAGGTTCAAGTGAAAAACAACCGGCCTATATTGAGTTATTAAAGGATGAGTTCTTATGAAATAAGAAGATAAGCCAGCTAAAAAAAGCATGAGGAAATCTAAGGGAACTAAAATTGTTGTAAAAAAAATCTTTGATTTTTTCAT
>JAHJQT010000050.1 GCA_018819085.1 Patescibacteria group bacterium | reverse complement strand
TCTGATCAGCTATTTTTTTAAATTCAATTGGCGTTGGACCAAAATGATTTTTAATATATTTAGCACCTATAAGTTGTTCTTCAAATTTCTCATAATAATCAAAATCTATAAAATACAACAACTTGTAAATAGCAGTCTCTCTAATATTCGGTCGCGCCCCGACTTTTTCTAAAATATAGAGCAATACCTCTTTAAATTTTTCTACATTTGATTGAGTCATAATAATTCTAATCTCCGGTCTAGTTACTTTTTTTACTCTCTTTTTCTGCTTAATAATAACTTTATGTTGTGATGTCTTCCCAGCAAGAAAATCTTCAAACGAAACACTAAAAATAGCCGCAAGTTTCTTTGCTTCGGTAATAGTTAAATCACGCTCGCCTTGTTCAATTTGAGTATAGGTTGGCCGAGATATACCAAGTTCTCTAGCCATATATCCTTGTGAAAAATTATTCTTTTTACGCAATTCTTTAATTTTTTTAAATAAATCTTTAACCATATATTAATTATATACTATGTAAAGAATCCTTGTCAAGTAGATAAGTAAGAATTATTGACATTAGAAAAATCGTGCAGGCGCGGCAGGATTCGGACCTGCGGCCTTTGGTTTTGGAGACCAACGCTCTTCCAGCTGAGCTACGCGCCCTTATTTCTTAAGCTCTTTATGTAAAGTGTGTTTTTTACACCACTTACAAAACTTTTTCAACTCTAATTTTTTTTGAGCTGTTTTTTTATTTTTGCGAGAATAATAATTTATTCTATCGCATTCTTTACATTGAAATTTGATTAAATGATCTTGTGACATATATTTAAGTTAATTAACTGAGCCCACGCGCAGAATCGAACTGCGGACCTCGATCTTACCAAGATCGCGCTCTAACCGACTGAGCTACATGGGCTTCATGTGGGTGCGGTCAGAGTCGAACTGACGGGGCCCTTTCGGACGACAGTTTTACAGACTGCTCCCGCCCCCTACGGGTCTACGCACCCCTGGAGCCGAGGAGAGGAGTCGAACCCCCAACCTATTGTTTACAAAACAATTGCTCTGCCATTGAGCTACCTCGGCGGATTATTTAATTTTCATACTTTTTAATTCTTTTAAAACTTCTTTAACTTTTCTATCCTTACATCCCATCTTAGTAGCCATTTCTAACGATGATTTAGCATCGGAATAATTATGCTGTTTCCAATATAGAAGTCCTAGAAATTTATAAGCAGTAATATTATTAGGGTTTTCAACAATTAAATCAATCCATTTCTGTTCTTCTTTTATTGGTTTCTTTAATTCACTAATAGAAAGTTCGTCATCATCATCATCTTCTATTAATTGACTTTCTTCTTCCTCTTTTTTATTTATTTTAATAGAAACCTCTTCTTTATTATTATCAGAAAAACTTTTTTTAGATTCTCTATGTTTCATTTCTCTTTGTCTAATCCAGTCCTTTGATTTCTGAGTCATTACTTGTGATTTCCCTCTTAATCCTCTAATCCATTTTGTAAGTAAATTTTCTATCTTCAAAAAAATTATTTTTATCCTACGTAAAAATTTTTCTAATGCAATTATAATATTAAACCAATAATGCTTATAATTAATTTCTTTTATTCTCTGAATAATTCCTTTCTTTCTTTTTAAAATAGAAATTTCTTCTTCTGATAAATTAGATAAAACAGGAATTTTACGATAAACAATAAAGCCTAAGCCAAATAAACTGAGACCGATGATAATATAAAGAATAATATTAAAACTAAACATGTTTAAGATTATATTTCTAATCTAAAAAATTTACCTATTTTAATATTTTCTCCTAATTTCGCGACAGCATCAGTAATTAAATCTTTTATTGTTTTACTTTCATCCTTAATAAATGGCTGACTTAAAAGTTCTTCTGAATCTTGAGTATTCATAGCTGCGATATGCATAGAAATGTCATGAGCTAATTCTTTAAATTTTTCATTTCTAGCAACAAAATCAGTTTCGCAATTAATCTCTAATATTACGCCTATTTTCCCATTAGTATGGACATAAGCTTCAACTAATCCTTGTTTTGTTGCTCTCTCTGATTTTTTGTCTGCTTTTTCTTCACCTTTTTTTTCTAATATTTTCAATGCTTTTTCTTCATTTCCATCTGTCTCTTCTAATGCATTTTTGCATTCTATTATTGAATATCCTGTTTTTTCACGAATTCTTTTAATTTGTTCAGCTGTAATCATAATTTTATTTGCTTATTTTAATACTTTAGCTATTGTTTCTAAAATTAATGTCAAAGATGAAATAGAATCATCATTCATTGGAACAGGATAATCAATAATTGTTGGATCAGCATTTGTATCACATAATCCAATAATTGGAATATTCTTCATTCTTGCTTCTTTAATAGCAAGTTTTTCTTTGTAAGCATCAACGACTAATAAGGCATCTGGAAGTTTAGTCATATTCTTTATTCCACCAAATCGTCTCTCTAGCTTTTGTAGTTCAACGTCAAATTCATGTCGTTCTTTTTTGACATATTTTTTCAATCCACCTGTCTTTTTCTTTTCTTCTAATTCTCTGAAATATTCTAATCTTTTTGAAATAATTGGAAAATTAGTTAATGTTCCGCCTATCCACCTTTCTGTAATATGAAATGCCTTAGATTCCTCAGCTATCTTTTTTGTAATCTCTTTAACAGCTATCTTGGTTCCTACAAAAATAATTGTTCCATTTTTCTTTTTAATATCTTGTATGAAATTTAATGCCTGTTTGAATTTATCGTATGTCTGCTCTAAATCAATTATATGAACATTATTTCTAGTAGTAAAAATATATTGTTCCATTTTTGGATTCCATTTAGAAGTACGATGACCAAAATGAACTCCTTGCTTAAGCATTTCTTCTAAGCTAGGCATTTCTATTTTAACATCCTTTATTTTCTTAACAGATGGAACATCCTTCTTTTTAGAAGGTTCTGTTTTCTTGCTTTTTAGTAATGTTTTCTTTTCTTTAATCATAATCATTAAAAGACGTGCCAAAATTGACACTCTTAAGTTATATCTTAATTATCCTTAATTGTATACAAAAAAGTATATCATATTTAAAAATTAAAGCAAGATTTTATGCTTCCCTTGCCTATTTTTTTTTATTTTGCTATGATAAATATTATGAAAAAAGACATACATCCTAAATATTATCCAAAAACTAAAGCTAAATGCTCTTGTGGTGCTTCTTTTGAATTTGGATCAACTAAACCTGAAACAGAAACAGAAATCTGTTCTCAATGTCATCCTTTTTACACAGGTAAAGAAAGAATCATTGAAACAGGTCAAGTAGAAAAATTTAGAAAAAGATTAAGTAAAAAAGAAGAATCTAAAAAGAAAAAGGTAAAAAAATCTAAGAAACCCGCCTCCGTTAAAACTACGGCAAGGCAAAGAAAATGAGTAAAGGAGTAATTATAGAGATAAGAGCTGGTGCAGGCGGAGATGAAGCAGCTCTCTTTGTTACTGATCTTTTTAAAATGTATTCTCGTTTTGCTGAAAAACAAGATTGGAAAAGTACACTCATCAATAGTAGTCCAACTGGTATTGGTGGATATAAGGAATTAATTTTTGAAATTAAAGGTGAAAATGTTTGTGAAAAATTAAAACATGAAGGTGGTGTTCATCGTGTTCAACGAATCCCAACTACTGAAAAATCTGGTAGAATTCATACTTCTACCGTCTCAGTAGCAATAATGCAACAAGCAACTGAAACAGAAATTCATATTAATCCTGGTGATTTAAGAGTAGATGTTTTAAGATCTTCTGGGCCAGGTGGTCAAAACGTTAATAAAATTGAATCAGCTGTTAGAATAACTCATTTACCTACTGGATTAGTAGTTAACTGTCAAGATGGAAGATCTCAACAGCACAACAAAGAAAAAGCTATGCAAGTTTTAAGGTCTCGTCTTTTTGCTAAGAAGAAAGCTGAAGAATTATCTGAACGAGGAGATGAACGGAGAGAACAAATAGGAACAGCTGATCGTTCAGAAAAGATCAGAACCTATAACTTCCCCCAAAATCGCCTTACTGACCATCGTATTAAAAAATCATGGCATAATCTAGATAAGATTATGGAAGGAAATTTAGAAAAAGTTATTAAAATTTATGAAAAAAAGAATTTTTAGCGGAATTCAACCAACTGGCTCAATCCATATTGGCAATTATTTAGGCGCTATTAAAAACTGGGTTGAACTTCAAAATGATTACGATTGCGTCTGGTGTATTGTTGATTTGCATGCTTTAACCAATCCTGATGCAAATAATAATTTACAAGCAAAGATTTTTGATTTGGCTACTACTTATTTAGCTGCTGGTTTAGATCCTAAAAAAGCTATCATCTTTGTTCAGTCTCATGTTCCAGAACATACTGAATTAGCATGGTTGTTAAATACCGTCACTCCGATAGCTGAACTAGAAAGAATGACTCAATTTAAAGAAAAATCTAAACAATTTAAAGAATCTATTAATATGGGACTATTTGGATATCCTGTTTTAATGGCGGCTGATATTTTATTATACAAAACAAATTGTGTTCCAGTAGGAGAAGATCAAAAACAACATGTAGAATTAACTAGAATGGTTGCGAGAAAATTCAACGCTCGTTATGGCAGAACCTTAACTGAGCCTGAATGCTTGACTTATAAGACCACTGCTAGAATTATGTCTTTAGTTGACTCTGGTAATAAGATGGCCAAAAGTGTTCCTAATAGCTTTTTAGCCATGAATGATTCCCCTGCTATTATTAAAGAAAAGATTAAAAGAGCTGTGACTGATTCTGGAAAAGAAATTGAATATAGTCCTAAAAAACCAGCTATTGCTAATTTAATGAGTATTTATAGCGCTTTTTCTGATTTATCTTTTTCTGAAATTGAAAAGAAATTTACTAGTAAAGGATACGGTGATTTCAAAAATGATTTAGCTGAACTAGTTATTGAAAAACTAAAACCATTTCAAGCAAAAAAGAAAGAACTAGAAAAAAAACCAGCTCAAGTTAAGAAAATTCTTGAAAACGGAGCTAAACAAGCCAGTAAAATTGCTAAAAAAAATCTTCTTGAAATTAAGAAGAAGATGGGTTTAATTTAATCTATCTATTTTTCAAAATAGTCCAGTAAAAATTCAGCTAATAATTCGCCTCCTAATTCATCTGGCTTGTGTTCAATAAAATATTCTGCCTGTATTCTATCTGGATCTACAGTTACCCCTTTACCTATTTCTAGCATCTCTGCGTCATTATAGTTATTTCCAGTAGTCATTATTTGCTTAGGATTAATTTCCATTGCTTTAGATAAAACTTCAATTGCTTTTCCCTTAGACATTTTCTTACTGCCAATATCATATCCTTCATTTGTCCAAAGACAATACAAACTATCATTTGATATTCTTTTAACTAATTCTGGAATCTCTTCCATCTGTTCACAATGAACAGTTAGGATAAAAAGCTTTGGTTCAAATCCTCTAATTCTTTTATCTTTACTTTTTATCTTAGTAATTTCTTTCTTTATATCCCTTATTTGATTAAAATATTCATTAGTATATTCAGGATGAGTTATCTTATTATCCACCCATGTAATATTTCCATTTTCTGCTTGCAAAATAGTTTTTTCATCAAAAAACTCATTAACTAAACTTTTGAGATAAAGAATATTTCTACCAGAAGAAAAATTAAGCCGGACATATTTTTCTAATTTTTTTAAATTTTCAATAAATTTTGGAGATAGTTTTTTTGATTCCATATATAAATCAATACTATCTTCATCTATGGTCTCTTGAATTTTTGTTCCAACAGGAGCAATAACTCCATCAATATCAAATGTAATAATTTTAATCACATCTAATTCTTCTTTTGTAATTTCTTTTATATTTTTCATTGTAAGTGATATTAGGTTTTTCCGCATTATTGGCTTTAATCCTCTTCTGTCATTCCCAACTTTTCCCGGTGTCATTCCCAACTTGATTGGGAATCCAAACCTGGATTCCCGCTTTCGCGGGAATGACACCAGTGGCAGAAATGACAGGTGCAGGGCGGGAATGACATCAGAGAAAGTTAATATGAGTTCTTTTTAACCACTTGTTTTAATTTATTTTTAAAATTTTCCCAATCTATAAAAAGAATGTTCATTTTATAAAAAACTCTGCCGGACCAAAAGGCTGGGCAGAGCGTTTATGCTTTAATTATAATACTTTGAAAAACATTGTCAAGTCTTTTCATATATTTAATTATATCTTATTTTTAAAAAATAAAAAAGGAGCAAAGCTATTATCGCATTGCTCCTTTATCTTTTTGTTCTCTAAAAAGATTTTTGCATTACACTGGAAATTTTATACATACAGAAGTATTCTCCCCAATAACAGGAGGAGTTCCTCTATATTTAAAAATAACCATATTTTTATCGTCAGTTGCGTGCCTTATTGCTGTCTTCATATCTAATCCAACGACGATAACTGTAATCTTTCTACTCGCCTTTTGGGAAAAAATTCTGGTTCTTATTTCTTCCCAACTTCCTATTATTCTACCAACTCCATACTTTTTCTTAAATATCTCCAACATTACAATCACCCTCCTTCTTGATTTTATTTTTTGTACTATTTAATATTATATTTTATTCTATAATAATGCTATTATATCACATTAAAATAATTTGTCAACCACTTTAAATCTAATATACGAATAAAAAAAATAAAAAAGGAGCAAGGATACTATAACCTTACTCCTTCCCTCTTGTTTATACCTCCATTTGTTCTCCATCTTCAAAGATGATTTTTTCACATTTCAACCTCCTGAGTTCTTTGAGATATTCATCAAAACTTACCAATAACTCTTTTTTCTGCTTTTTTGTTGCCTTTTTGTAATAATAAACCCCGCCAATTTTTTCTTTTGCGCAAGGGAAATAAACTGTATTTCCCTCACGAAAAACATCAGCAACAGATATCCTTTTTTCTGATCATCAGGCACAACAATAACACTAGCTATTTTTTCAGACATAATGCCCTCCTTTTTATCGTTAAAGATATGTAAAGAACCTCTTACCCAAACATTAACAGATCTGGCTTAAAAATCAAGAGTAATCCTAGAATTTTTAGACAATTTTTTATTTATTTTCGCCTTTGATAAGTATTGGTAGTTCTCCTGCAAATTTGAAAAATATAAATATGTTTTTTATTTGGTATTACCTCATAAAGAATCCTGTAATTGCCAAATCTTCTTCGCCAAACATCATTTTCACCTTTAATTTTTTTGATATTTCCTTGATAAGGATCTTTTGTAAACTCTTCTAAAATAAATAAAAGACGCTTTGCGTCTTTTATGGAAATTCGCTTCATTTCTTTTGAAGCTTTTTTTGTAATTCTAACTTTCCAACTCATTTTTTAGCTGTTTAAGATTTAAATATTTTCCATTTTTAATTTCTTTTCTTCCAGCTTGAATTGCTTTTTTTTCAGAAGAAGTTGCATTGACTAATGAAATAACTTTTTTTAAACTCAAAAATTCCTCATAATCAGAACGAGGTATAATTACTAAACCTTCTTCTTTAAATAATTCTCTTGGAAGAGTAATAGTTTTCATATATTATATCTTAACAAATTAAAAATATACAGTCAATAATCTACCCGAACATTAACAGATCTGGTTTAAAAATCAAGAGCAATCCTAGAATTAATATTAATAAACCACCAATCAAAGTACTCCATTTTGTATATTTTTCAGTAAAGCCAATTTTACTCAAAGTGATAATTGCTATGGTAAAGATTATCATATCATCAAGCATAAAGACCAGAGTGTAAAGCAATAGATATAAATAATATCCAAAAGTGCTTAGATGACTTAAAGATAATATTTTTGTATAAATCGCAGGCAAACCAGCTGAACAGAAAAATTCAAGAAAATTAACTCCTAAAGCTAAAATAATAACTCCAAAAACAGTAATCCATAAACTTTCTGAATGAACCACCTGCTGAGCCTTATTTGACAATCTTTCATTCCATTTTCCACCTACAGGAGCTATTTCACAAACCCCAGGTTTAAATTTAGTAAATTTTCTAACCTGCCAAATACCAGCAATTAAAGCTACCGCTCCAATAATAATTCTAGTTAAAGTAACATAGCTTATAGCTAAAAATAAATTAAGCCAAGCTGTTAAAAGTAAAAAATAAACAACACCAGAAACAGCAATGAATGTTCCTCCGACTAACCATATTCTTTTTCTTGAACGAACATTAATTAATAAAGCAATTAAAAATAGTAATAACCACATTGCGCAAGGATTAAACCCATCAAGAGCTGCAACAACAAAAGTTAATAAAGGTAAAGACATGCTAGAAAGATTAATATTGCCAATAAAAGGATAACTAATAATCTGGTCTTCTTTTGTATCTTCCTTGCAAGCGCAAGGCTCATCATGAAGATCACATTTATTTATTTTATCTAAGGGACTAGGACATTCTTTTTCTAAACAATTATTAATTACTTCTTCAATTTTTTTTCCGGTTACTTCTTCGCTTAAATATCCTCTAATTACTTCATCCCCAATAAACATAACTGGTACTCTTACTATTTTTTCCTCTCCACATGCTTCAAGAAGTTGTAGAAAAAATTTAGCATTTTCTTTATCACCGAAAACTTCATAATAATTTATCTTTAAAGAAGGATATTTCTCTCTAAACTCTTCTAAAAGAGAAGTGACTTTTTTACAAACAGGACAAGTACTTCCATAAAAATAATAGATTTCTACTACATTATCTTGCGCAAATGCAAAACTAGCTGCTCCTAAGCAAATAAACGATATTAAGATTAGATAAATAAATTTTTTCATGATTTAAAACGAGTATAAGTTATTGCCTTAGAAAGATGGACAGGCATGGCCTTACAGAGCTACATCCTTGCGTAGCAAGGTTGTGCGAATAAGGCCGTGCCTGGTAAGATTTCTTAAAGGC
>JAHJQT010000049.1 GCA_018819085.1 Patescibacteria group bacterium | reverse complement strand
GTCGGGGTGACAGGATTTGAACCTGCGATCTCTCGCTCCCAAAGCGAGTGCCTTAGCCGCTAGGCTACACCCCGATATAAGATATAATATCCTAAAACAAATAATCAGTCAATTTAATAATTGGCTTGTCTTTCTTATTATGATATAATCTAAATAATGTATATAAAAAAAATTTGCGAATCGCTAAATTTTGTAAAACAATGTAGAAAATATAATTTAGGATTATGGCAATGTCCAAGTTTTCTATTTCTTTTAACTGGACTTATTATTATTATAGCAATGATAAGCACATATTTAGTAGCTATGAAATATACCCAACCAGAAATAGTTGCTTTAATTGTAATTGCCATAACAACAATATTATTTATAATCAATCATTTCATAATTCAAAGTGTTGAGAAATTAACAGAAGCAAATAGAATGAAATCAGAATTTATTAGCATTGTTTCGCATCAATTAAGAACTCCACTAACTGGAATTAAATGGACTCTTAATCTTATAACGCGCAAAGAAGAAAAAGTTAAAAATTGTCACACTCAAGAATTAAAAGAAATAAGTGAAAATAATGAACGAATGATAAAATTAGTAAATGACCTACTTGATGTCTCTAAAGTTGAACAAAAAAATATAAGTCTTGCCCTTGAAAAAACTGACATTAAAGAATTACTTCAAAAAATAATAGAAGAATATATTCCAATGGCAAAAGCAAAAAATATTAAAATAAATCTAGAAACAAAAATGAATTCTTTGCCCATATTAATAGATAAGCAGGGGATAGAAATAGTTATTCGCAATTTAATGGACAATGCCGTTAAATATATTAAGAAGAAAGGAGAAGTTAAAATTAGTTTAATTAAAAAAAACAAACTATTAAGATTTGAAATAGAAGATAATGGTGTAGGCATACCTAAAAATGATCATAAAAATATTTTTCAAAAATTTTTCAGAAGCAGAAACATTATGAAACATGAAACAATTGGGACTGGTCTTGGATTATTTATAGCAAAATCAATTATTAAAAAATCAAAAGGTAAAATATGGTTTCATAGCCAAGAAAACAAAGGAACAACTTTTTGGTTTGAAATACCAATTAAAAATAAAATAAAATAATAAAATAATAAAATAATAAAAAAACATATGAAAAAAATTCTTTTTATTGAAGATGAACCTACAATACAAAAAGCAATAAGTAGATTTTTAGAGCAAGAAGGATATGAAGTTAAAAATGCTCTAGATGGAGAGTTGGGGTTAGAAATAGCAAAAAAAATGATACCTGACTTAATTTTGCTTGATTTAATTCTACCTAAAAAAAATGGCTTTGAAGTATTAAAAGAATTAAAAAAAGATGACTCAACTAAAAACATACCTGTTATTGCGCTAACTAACTTAGAAGAAAGTGATAATATAGAAAAGGTACTTTCTCTGGGCGCAACTGCTTATCTTATTAAAGCGAACTATAAGCTAGAAGAAATAGTTGAAAAAATAAAACAGGTTTTAAATCAATAAATAATAACCGACTCTATGCAAGTCGAAGATTCACAGTTAAAGGCATTTATTCTTGATGCAGGATTAATTAAAAAAGAAGCCCTGCTTAAAGCTGAAGAAACAGCTAAAAAAGCTAAAAAAGATTTAGCCGATTTTTTAGTTAAAGAAAAACTATTAGCTAAAGAACAATTAATTAAGCTTCAAGCTTACATTCTTGGTATTCCTTTTGTTAATTTAGAGAAAGAAAATATTCCTAAAGATATTCTTCAAATAATTCCTGAACCTATTGCTAAGCAACACAATATTATTCCTTTTAGAAAGAATGGGAAAGAACTTGAAGTTGCTATGCTTGATCCTAAAGATCTCCAAACAATTGAATTCATAAGAAAGAAATCAGATTTAAAAATACTTCCCCGACTAACTAATCCAGAAAGCATTAAAAACGTTTTAAGTCAATATCAAAAAAGCTTAGAAGCAGAATTTGGAGATTTAATTAAAAAAGAAACAGAAATAGTCATTTCGCCTGATAAAAAAGATAAAGAAACAGAAGAAGACTTAGAAAAAGTGGCTGAACAAATGCCTATTATTAAAATAGTTGATACACTTCTAAAACATGCTATTTTACAACAGGCATCTGACATACATATTGAACCACTTGAAAAAGAAGTTGTGATCCGTTATAGAATTGATGGCATTTTACATGACACAATGACTCTACCAAAAAAACTTCATTCTGGAATAATCGCACGTATTAAAGTTTTATCTAATTTAAAACTTGACGAACATAGATTACCACAAGATGGACGATTTAATATTGAAAGTAAGGATTATAAAATATCATTTCGTATTTCAATGTTACCTGTTTACGATGGAGAAAAAGCTGTTTTACGTCTTCTCCCTGAAGATACAAAAGGATTAACTTTAGAAAATCTAGGATTTAGAGATAAAGCACTAGAAAAAGTCCATAGGAACATAAAAAAACCGAATGGCATGATTTTAGCCACAGGACCAACTGGATGTGGAAAAACAACAACTCTTTATACAATCATGGATATCCTTAATGAGCCAGGAGTCAATATTTCAACTGTTGAAGATCCCGTTGAATATAGAATGGAAAGAATTAACCAAACCCAAGTAAAACCAAGAATTGGATTAACATTTGCAAATGGATTAAGAGCTCTTGTCCGTCAAGACCCTGATATTATAATGGTTGGAGAAATTAGAGATAATGAAACAGCAGGACTTGCTATTAATGCTGCTCTAACTGGGCATTTAGTATTTTCAACTCTTCATACAAATAGCGCTGCTGGATCTTTCTCCCGTTTAATTGATATGAAGGTAGAACCATTTTTAATTTCATCAACAGCTAACCTTATTATCGCCCAAAGATTAGTACGTAAACTTTATCCAGAAACAAAGGAAAAATATAAATTAAGTCCTGATGAAATAAAAAGTTTAGGTAAAGAAATTAATCTAGAAAAAATTCTTCAAATATTAAAAGATGAAAAAGTTATAACTCCAAAAGATGATTGGAATAGCATAGAATTTTATAAACCAGGAAAATCAGATGATTGTCCTGATGGATACAAAGGACGAATTGGTATTCATGAAGTTTTAGAAGTTAATGAAGCAATTCAAAATATTATTATCAAAGAAGCACCTACAAGCGAAATTGAAACACAAGCGAAAAAAGATGGGATGTTAACAATGCTAGAAGATGGGTTTATTAAAGCTGTTCAAGGTATAACAAGTATTGAAGAAATATTAAGAGTCACTAAAGAGTAAATATTATGCCTTCATATATATACATAGCTAAAAACAAAAAAGGAGAAAATCAAACAGATCATGCGATAGCTATTAATAAACATGAATTAGCATCTATTTTAAGAAACCAAGGGTTGGTTTTAATTTCAGCAGAAGTAGCTGGAAGAAAAAAAGAAATTAGCTATTATTTGAATATCATCAAAAGAATCAAAGAATTGGGAACAATATCTTTAGTTGAAAAAATGATGTTTAGTCGACATCTTTCAGTAATGATAAATGCAGGATTATCTCTTAATAAAGCACTTCAAATCCTTGCCCAACAAACAAAAAGCCCTAAATTTAAAAAAATTATTAGTCAAGTTGAAATAAGTGTTAGTCAAGGGAAGACATTCAGTGAATCATTAAAAAAATATCCAAAAGTGTTCAGTGAATTGTATGTAAATATGATTGAAGTCGGTGAAGCTGGAGGTAATTTAAGCGAAGTGTTAAATATACTCGCTGAACAAATGAAAAAAAATCATGAATTAATTAGTAGAGTCAGAGGTGCAATGATGTATCCAGCAGTCATTGTTATCGCTATGTTTGGCATTGGAATATTGATGATGATAATGGTTGTACCAAAATTAACTGAAGTATTTGAAGAATTAAAAGTAGAACTTCCTTTAAGCACACGTGCTATTATGTTCATAAGCAGTTTTCTTAAAGATAATATATTTCTCGGAATAATTATTGCAATTTCTCTTTTCTTCGCAATAAAACTAATAACAAGAAATAAGGAAGTAAGAAGAGCTCTTCATGGGATATATCTTCATCTCCCTATTTTCGGCTCTTTAATAAGGAAAATAAATTCAGCACGACTATCAAGAACATTAAGTTCTTTAATCGAAAGTGGCGTACCAATAACAAAATCTTTGGAAGTAGTAGCTGGCACGTTATCAAATATCCATTTTAAAGAAACACTTCTTGATGCTACTAAAGAGATTCAAAAAGGTAAAAAATTAAGTGACTCATTAAATAAATACGAAAATCTTTACACTCCAATGGTCATACAAATGATTGGAGTAGGTGAAGAAACAGGAAGTTTATCAGAAATCCTAAAAAATTTAGCTGATTTTTATGAAGAAGAAATTGATAATGTAACTAAAAATATGTCATCTGTACTTGAACCGATATTAATGGTATTTATCGGTGTGGCAGTAGGATTTTTTGCTATCTCCATGATTCAACCAATGTATTCAATGATGTCTGGAGTTTAAATATGAAATACAAACAAGGATTCACTTTAATTGAAATTATAATAGTCATAGCTGTTATATTTTTTTTAGTTAGCACAAGCATTGTTAGTTATCGCTATTTTGAAAAATCAACTGAATTAGAAAAAACTACTCAGAATATAATAACAACTTTAAAATTAGCCCAAGCGAAAACAACTTCTTCTGAAGAAGCATCTCAATATGGAGTTCATTTTGAAAATGATAAATATATTTTATTTAAAGGAGATGAATACCAGCCAGAATCAGAAGATAATAAAATATATAACATATCTAATCGCTTAGAAATAGAGGGAAATGATATTATTTTTCAACGCATCAGCGGTAAAACAGAACAAAATGGTAATGTTAGTATAAGAACAATTTCCAATCCATCTAGTTTTAAGATTATAGATATTAAATCATCTGGCATAATTGAACTATCTAATATAATTGAATGTTGCCAGACTAATCGTTTAACCGATACAAGACATATTCATTTGAATCTAGGATGGAGCATCCAAGATTCTACCATTTTAACATTATCCTCTACTAATATTAATATGATTGATTATTTTAATATAGACCAAACAGAATTTGATTGGTCTGGAACAATAGTAGTAAATGAAGAAAATCAAGAATTGCAGATTCACACTCATTTATTAAATGAAACAAATACTATCTTATGTATTCATAGACCTAAAGATAAAAATAATAAACTTTTAGATATTTTAATAGATTCTAATGATATAATTTCGTACGATGTTAGTGGCGAAATAAGCATTGGCTCTTATGGAGGAGCACTCGAAATACAATGAAAAAAAATCTTAAAAAACAAAAAGGTATTAGTGTTATTGAAATTATTGTTTGTCTTGCTATTATCATGATTGCATTTTGGTCTTTTGCTGGAATTGCTCAATATAGCTTAAAAATACAGGAACAAAGCAATGCTAAAATAGAAGCGATTAATTTAGCTTCAGAAGCAATTGAAGCAATTCGTAGCGTTAGAAATGAAAGTTGGGATAATATTTCATCATTATCACTAGAAACAAAATACTATCCAATCATTTCAGAAAATAAATGGATATTAACATTAACCGATCCTGGAATAATCAGTGGAACGTATGATCGTTCAATAATAATAGAACAAGTTTATAGGGATATAAATGATAATATTAGCGAAACAGGAACAGAAGATAATCAAACTAAAAAAGTTACCGCTTTAGTAGAATGGAATGATAGAGGAAAAACAAAACAAATTAGTTTACCTACATATTTAACAAATTGGAATAATTAAATGAATAAAAATAAAGGTTTTACTTTAATTGAATTAATTATTTACGTAACTGCTTTTGCTATTATAACAACTATTCTTACTTTATTCGTTTTTAATTTTATTAATGTATATACAAAGATAAGAATCACTAAAGAAGTTTCAGAAGGTAGTCAAATAGCTATGGAAACAATGCTTTTAGAAATTAAACATGCAAAAGATATTTATGCACCAACTAGCTCTTTTGATTCACATCCAGGACAACTCTCTTTAGAAACAGAAAAAGATACTCCAACAGGAGAAGAAATATTATATATTGATTTTTATCTTGATGACAATAATCGTCTCTGTATGAAAAAAGAAGGACAAGAATCAGAACCTCTAACTCCTGAAAACATTGAAATAAACAACCTAATCTTTAATTATTTAACAATTAATGGAGTTGAATCTATTAGAATTGAATTACTAGCTAATTACAAAAACAGAACGGAAAGAATAACACATCAAGCTACAACAACTATAATTTCTACAGCTAATTTAAGAAATGATTAAAATAATAAAAACAAATAAAGAACGAGGAGCCGCCTTATTATTATACATTATCCTCATTTTCTCAATTATCTTAATTATTGGGGCAGGTTTAACATCTTTAACATTAAATAGTCTGAATATTACAAATAATAAAATAGAATCAATTAAAAGTTATTATACAGCTGAGGCAGGAATTGAAGATAGTTTATTACGTCTTAACAATGAAATGCAATTTTCTACACTAAACACTTTAATCATAGATAATAATTCAGCTACTACGGAAATATCAGATTTAATAGGTGGTTCAAGAACTATCACTTCTGAAGGCAATGCAGATGATAAAGTAAGGAAATTATCAGTTAATTATTCTATAACAACATCTGAAATATCTTTTTTTTATGGAGCTCAAGCTGGAGATGGAGGCATAACTATGGGAAATAATAGCGTTATAGAAGGAAATGTTTTTTCAAATGGGAATGTCAGCGGAGGAGGAACAATTACTAATACAGTTACTGTGGCAAAT
The DNA here is from genome assembly GCA_018819085.1 of Patescibacteria group bacterium. Lineage (GTDB taxonomy): Bacteria > Patescibacteriota > Minisyncoccia > Portnoybacterales > UBA2143 > JAHJQT01. The sequence goes on along the minus strand of JAHJQT010000049.1, from coordinate 4,594 downwards.
AATGGAAATGGAATTTCAGGTGTAGAAGTTGGTGATAATGCTTATGTTTATTCTTGTAGTGATGCTGATATTGAAGGCACTCTCTATTATGTTTCTGACGGAGTTATTGATAATTGCGATTATGGAAGTATTGTTGATTTGGGTCCTGAAGAAATTAAACCCGAAGCAATGCCTATCTCTCCAGAACAAATAATTAATTGGAAAAATGAAGCGTCAAGCGGTGGAACATTTTCTGGAGATTATACTGTTTCAGGAGGAGAATCAGTTTCTCTAGGCCCTATAAAAATTACAGGTAATTTAATTGTTAATATTAGTGCCATACTTAATGTAACTGGTTTAATTTATGTAGAAGGAGATATTTTAATAAACAATAATGTAGTTCTTAAATTAGACAGCGGTTTTGGATCTCAAAGTGGAATAATTATTAATGATGGTAAAATTTCTGTACAAAATGGAGCTGCTGTCCAAGGATCAGGAGAAGATAATAGCTTTTTAATGCTTCTTTCAACTAATAATTCCATAGATCCAGGCAGTCCTGCTATTAATGTAAGAAATAATGCAGCAGCAGCAATCTTCTATGCATCTAACGGTATGATTAATCTAAATAATAATATTAATATTAGAGAAGCAACTGGATATAAATTAGCTTTAAGTAATAATGCAGTAGTTAGTTATGATAGTGGATTAGCTAATGCAAACTTCAGTAGTGGACCAGGTGGAAGCTGGCAGGTTGAAAATTGGAAAGAAATAGAATAGAATTTAGAAATGGATATTTTAAGTGAACTTAATGAAAAACAAAAAGAAGCGGTCGCCATTATCGGGGGACCTGTTTTAGTTATTGCGGGACCAGGTTCTGGGAAAACACGCTGTTTAACACATAGAATCGCTTATTTAATTGAACAAAACATTCCAGCTGACAGTATTTTAGCTGTTACTTTTACCAATAAGGCAGCTGAAGAAATGAGAGAAAGAATAAAACATTTTATTGAAGCAAAGACATATAATCAAACGCCGAATATAGGGACATTTCATGCTATTTGCCTACAAATATTAAAAAGAGAAATAGATGAACTAGGGTATAAAAAAAACTTTGTTATTTATGATAGAGCTGATCAACTTTCTTTAATTAAACGCTTAATACAAGAACTTAATCTAAGTACAGAACAATTCAAACCAAATATGATTCTCTCTATAATCTCGCGCGCCAAAGATGAACTGATTACTGCTAATGATTATGAAGATCAAGCCCAAGATTATTTTCCAGAAACAACAGCTAAAATCTATCAAGGATATCAAAAAAAACTTAAAGAATCAAATGCTCTTGATTTTGACGATTTGATTATGCTGACAGTGACACTATTCCAAAAAAATCCAGATACTTTAAAAAAATATCAAGATAGATGGCAATATCTTCTTGTTGATGAAGCCCATGACACGAATACAAGCCAATATGTTTTAATAAATCTACTCGCTCAAAAACATAATAATTTATGGCTGATAGCAGATCCGGACCAATGTTTACCTGCTCGAACTAAAATTAGTACACCAAAAGGAACAAAACGCATTGACCAACTTGCGATAGGTGACCAAGTCATTGCGGCAAGCGGAAGAAATGGTATTTGTAAGGCACCAATCACTAAAATCTACGAAAAAAAATACGATGGACATTTAATTAAAATACATACAAAAAAAAGAAATACTCTATTGCTTACTCCAAATCATATGCTTTTCCTGCGCCTCTCATTAAATCCAAATATTCATTATACTTATTTAATGTTTAGAAAAGACAAAGGATATAGAATAGGTACTGCAAAAGGAAGTCGTAAACAATTAAAATATATTGAACAAATAGGATTATTAGTTAGAACAAATCAAGAAAAAGCAGATAAAGTATGGATTTTAAAAGTTTGTTATTCTAAAGAAGAAGCTTATTATTGGGAATTTTATTATTCCTTCTATTATAGAATTCCAACTGTTGTATTTTTTAACAATGGAAGAAAAATGATTTTTTCGCAGACTTCAATTGATAAAATTTATAAAAACATTGATACAAAAGAAAGAGCTGCTAAATTAATGGACGACCTTAACTTCAACCAAGACTTTCCTCACTTTTCTCCTCAAGGTGTTAGTAAGCAAAACGAAGCAAAAAGAATAAAAATGAGAATTACTATGTTTAGTGATAGCAGAAAAACAATTACCAGTCCTTGGGGATTAAGCAGAATAAGTATAAACACTAGCGACTTAAAACTTAAAAAGAGTATACAAAAATTAGGATTTTCCGTTAGAAAAGGGAAAGCGAAAGATTGGGTTGTAGAAATTGCTCGTCTTAATTATGCAGAAATAGAAAAAATAGCTAAAAAAATTATGACGATAGATGATCGATTAGATATTCTTAAAACTGCTCTTCTTACTGAAAATAAAAGGTTTATATTCCAACCAGCTAGCCAAGCTCATCCAACTATGATTATTCCCTTAGAAAAAGATGGGAAAATTATAGAAGATGAAATAATAAAAGTAGAAAAAATAAAGTACAAGGGAAAAGTTTACGATTTAGACATAAAGAATGTTCATAATTACATTGCTGATAACTTTGTTGTTCATAATTCAATTTATAGTTGGCGTGGAGCTGATTTTAGAAATATTCTTAATTTTGAAAAAGACTATCCAGAGGCAAAAGTAATTCTTTTAGAGGAGAATTATCGTTCAACCAAAAATATTTTAGAAGCAGGTCATTGTATTATAAATAAAAATACTGAACGTAAAGAAAAAAATCTTTGGACAAATAATCCAACAGGCTCATTGATTAATATTATTCAAACAGATAATGAGAAAGCAGAAGGTGATTTTTTAATTGAAGAAATAACAAATTTAATTAGACAAGATGGCCTTAAATTAAGCGATTTCACAGTTCTCTATAGAACCAACGCACAATCACGTGCTGTTGAAGAGGCTTTCTTAAAAGAAAATCTACCATATAAAATAATTGGAACTGTAAAATTTTATGAAAGAAAAGAAATAAAGGATATTTTGTCTTATCTTAAATTTATTTCTAACCCAAGTGATTCAGTAAGTTTACAGAGAATCATAAATACACCACCACGCCGATTAGCTAAATTCACTAAAGATATAAATGGATTAAATTCATTAGAAAAATGCCCGGAACCATTAAATAATTTTTACAAATTAATAGATAGTTTAAGAAAAACAAGCAAAAAGAAAAATCTTACTGAATTAATTAATGAGATTATTAAAAAAACAGATTATGAAAAATATATAAAGATTAGATATCCACAAACAAGTGAAGAAGGGGAAACACGATGGGAAAATATTCAAGAACTTTTTTCAGTAACATCAAAATACGATTCATTTAAAAATGGAGTTGGATTAGAAAAATTCCTTGAAGAAATTACATTATTAACTAGTCATGATGAGGTAGAAACAAATAAAAATCTAGTTAATCTTATGACTATCCATTGTGCTAAAGGACTTGAATTTCCGGTTGTATTTATTGTTGGATTTGAAGACGGAATCTTCCCACACTCAAGAAGTCAACTTGACCCTGAACAAATGGAAGAAGAAAGACGTCTCTGTTATGTTGGAATAACAAGAGCTAAAGAAAAAGCGTATTTTGTTTTTAGCCAACAACGACGTTTTTGGGGACAAATTATGGTTAATCCTCCTTCACGCTTCTTAAGCGATATTCCTGAACATTTAATTGACTTCCGAGAATATTAAAAAGATGGACAAAACTCAAATTAAAGAACAACTTCGTAAATACAATATTAAACCTAATAAATTAATGGGTCAGAATTTTTTAATTAACGAAAACGTTTTAAAAGAAATTATAAAAGCAGCTAATTTAAATAAAAATGATATTGTTCTTGAAGTCGGCCCTGGTCTAGGAATTCTTACAAAAGAACTTGCTAAAAAAGCTAAAAAGGTTATGACCATAGAGAAAGATGAAAAAATAGTTGAAGCTTTAAGAGAAGAATTAGAAGAATACAAAAATATTGAAATAATATGTGGAGATATTTTAGATATTTTAGGGACAGTCCCCAGTACTCTGGGGACTGTCCCTAATTACAAAGTTGTTGCTAATATCCCATATTATCTTACCTCACATCTTATTCGTACATTATTAGAATTAGAAAACCAACCAGAAGAAATAACTATAATGATTCAGAAAGAAGTAGCTCAAAGAATATGTTTAAAACCGCCCAAAACAAACTTATTGGCTATTTCTGTTCAATTCTATGGAAATCCAGAAATTATATCCATTATTCCAAAAGAAGATTTCTGGCCAGAACCAAAAATAGATTCAGCTATAATTAAAATTACAAATATTAAAAAACCAGAAAATGTTAATATTAAAAAATTCTTTAAATTAGTTAAAGTAGGATTCTCTTCACCAAGAAAACAATTAGCCAATAATTTATCACAAGGCCTTAATTTTAATAAAGAAGAAATTAAAAAAGCCCTGGCTGAATGTAATTTGAACATTCAAGCCAGAGCTTCGAATCTTGAGATTAAGGATTGGATCCATTTATTAAACATCACCAACCCCAGCGACCATGACCATACCAACCAGTCCGGC
>JAHJQT010000048.1 GCA_018819085.1 Patescibacteria group bacterium | reverse complement strand
ATAATAAATTAAATTTTTATATAATTTATGAAAAACATTTATCTTGAACAAGACGAAGAAATAATTTCGGTTATTGATAAGCTTATTAATTCAAAAGGAGATAGTGTTAATTTATTTATCCCTTTAGGAGCACAAATTTGGCAAAGTTCAATTAATTTAAAATTGCTTAAAAGAGAAGCTGATAATTTAGAAAAAGAAGTTAATTTAATTGTTTCAGATGATTTAGGCGCGGAAATGGCTGAAAAAATAGGTTTTTCTGTTAAGAAAGAGGCTGATTTTCCAGTAGAAACGATTGGGGAAGAAGACAATGAAGAATTAGATGAAGATGAAGATGAAGATAAAGAATTAGAAATAGTAGAAGTAGAGGAAGAACCAATTCAGGAAAGCGAGGTTGAGGTTGAAGAAGTACCAGAAGAAGTACTAGAAGAAGAGAATAGGGATATGATTGATTTTCTAGTTGATGAATTAAAGCCTGAAGGAAAAGTAGCAAGTACTGCTTTGTTTTTTAAGAAAGAAGATAAAAAGGAAAATAAAGAAGAGAAAATTATTTCAACTATTGCCAATTCTGAAGAATCAAGAAAAAGAATGGCTGATATCATTAATCCTAGAAAAAATGTTCAATCTAGTTTTTTAGAACGTAATTTTTTTAAAAGAAAACCAGAACAAAAAATAATTAAGAAAACAGTTAAGAAGGAAGAAATAAAAATAAGTCAAAAACCTAAACAAGATGTCTTTTTAAATAATGAAAATGAAAGAATAGAAGATCATATTTCAGAAGAGTATATTTCTACGAAATCTTTCAAGTGGGCTAAGTTTTTAATTATTTTTATAATTATAGCGTTTTTAATAGCTAGTTTAGTTGGTTATTTAGTTCTACCTAAAGCTGAAGTTGTTGTTTATCCTAAATATGAAAATATGGATTTTGACTTATCTGTTGTTGGTTCTAAAGAAATTTCACAAGTTGATATTAGTTTAAATAAAATTCCTATTCAAGAAATTGAAGTAAGTAAAACAGCAAGTAAAGAATTTGAATCTACTGGAGAAAAACAACTAAATGAAAAAGCTAAAGGATTTGTTACCGTCTATAATGGATACAGTTCAAGTCCTCAGGTTCTAGTTGCAACTACAAGATTTGAATCTTCTAATGGAAAGATTTTTAGAATTTCAGATAAAATCACTATTCCTGGAGCAGAAATAAGTGAAGGTAAGATTATTGCGAGTAGTATAGAAGTAGAAATTTTTGCTGATGAACCTGGTGAAAGCTATAATATTGATGCATCTGATTTTACAATTCCTGGTTTTAAGGGATCATCTAAGTATGCTGGATTCTATGCTCAATCAAAATCTCCTATGACAGGTGGTTCTACAGGTAAAATAAAAGTTGTTTCTTCTGAAGATCTTGAAAATGCTGAAAAAAGTTTATCTGAAGAAATTAAAAATGAAGTTATGCAGGCCTTTGAAGATCAAATTCCAACTGATTTAAAGATGATAGATAGTTCTTTAACTGAAGATATTGTTATTATCTCTACCGTTAAAGAAGAAGCTAAAACAGATACTTTTACTTTGGAAATAAAGGCCGTTGTTAAGGCATTGCTTTTTAAAGAAAAAGATATAAAGAATTTAATTGATCTGAATGTTATATCTATGATTCCTGAAGGGAAAGAACCTATTTCAAAAACTCAGAAAATTGAATGGGGAGAACCAGTTATTGATGATGAAAATGATGAAATTTTATTTGACTTAAAAGTTGAGGAAAATGTTGCTTGGAAGATAGATACAATTTCACTAAAAGAAGAATTAGCTGGTTTAGATGAAATAGAAGTTAGAAAATATTTATCAAATCAAATCAAGATACAGGAATCAAAAGTAAGTTTTTGGCCTTTCTGGGTTAATCATATACCAAAACAGAAAGAAAAGATTAATATAACTATTGATTGCAAAGACTAATAATTTTAATATAATTACTTAAAATTCTTGCATAGGCTTGACTAGTTTTTATTTATCGTTTAACATACAAAGGTGATACAATCTCCTCAAGAAAAAAATATTCAAGAAGGTACTATATTAGAAAGCCTTCCAAGTCTTACTTTTAAGGTCAAATTAGCCGATGACAGAGAAGTCTTAGCTCGTCTTTCAGGTAAAATGCGTATTCATCATATTCGCGTACTTGTTGGAGACAAAGTTAAGGTTGAATTAAGTGCTTATGATCAGACAAAGGGGAGAATTATATTTAGAAATAAATAAATGAAAGTACGTGCTTCAGTCAAGAAAATTTGCGCACATTGCAAAATTGTCCGACGTAAAGGTCGGGTTTATGTTATTTGCAAAAAAAATCCTAAGCACAAACAAAGGCAAGGGTGATTTTTAATATTATTTTTATGCCAAGAATATCCGGAATTAATATTCCAGAAAACAAAAGAATAGAAATTGCTTTAACCTATATCTACGGGATAGGACTTTCTTTAAGTCAAAAAATATTATCTAATTTAAAAATAAATTCAAGCATTCGTACAAATAAATTATCAGATGATGAAATTAATCGCTTAAGAGATGAAATAGAAAAGGAATACAAAGTTGAAGGAGGATTAAGGCAAGAGAAAATGATGAATATTAAGCGTCTTAAAGATATTAGTTGTTATCGTGGGGTTCGTCATACTAAAGGATTACCAACTAGAGGCCAACGAACAAAAACAAATACAAGGACAGTAAGAGGTAATGTTCGTAGAACTGTTGGTAGCGGAAGGAAAAAATCAGCAGAAAAGACATAAACATAAATTTTAAATATGGGAAAAAAAAGAATTATCAAAAAATCAGCAGAAGAGCTTTTGAAAGAAACAGAAAAGTCAGAATCAGTTGAACAGAAAGCGACTAAAACTACTAAGGTTAAGGATAAAAAGGGAAAAATTATTAATCTTGAAAAGGCTAATATCTATATAAGATCAACGTATAATAACACCATTATAACCTTAACCGATGTTCAAGGTAATGTTGTAGCTTGGACAAGCGCTGGTTCAGTTGGATTTAAGGGTCCTAAAAAAGCTACTCCGTTTGCAGCTTCGCGTGTTGTTGAGGTCTTAATTGAAAAAATAAGAAATTTTAATATAAGAGAAATGTTTGTTTTTGTTAATGGTGTTGGAAGCGGGAGAGAATCAGCTATTCGTGCCTTAGTGAATCATGGATTGGAAATAAGTGGAATTAAAGATATCACTCCATCACCTCATAATGGATGTCGTCCACGTAAGCCAAGAAGAGTATAATTTTAATTTTTATTATGATAATTACTTCAAAATGTAAAAAATGTAGGAGAGCAAATCAAAAACTTTTTATTAAAGGTGATCGTTGTAGTACTCAGAAATGTGCTATGGTCAAAAGACCATACATTCCAGGAGCTCATGGTAAATCTAGAAGAAAAAGATTTTCAGAATATGGCAGTCAATTAGCTGAAAAACAAAAAATTCGTTATACCTACGGAATTTCAGAAAAACAATTTAAAAAATATTTTAAAGAAGCAATTGATCAAAAAGAAGATAAAGGCGATTTCTTAGTTAAAAAACTAGAGAGTCGTTTAGATAATGTTGTTTTTCGTTTAGGTTGGGCAAAATCTAGAGGATCAGCTAGACAAATAGTAAATCATGGTCATATTTTAGTTAACGATCGAAAAGTAGATATTTCTTCTTATCAAGTGAAGAAAGATGATGTTATTAAATTAAAAGAAAAAAGTAAGAAACTTGTTCTTTTTAAAGAATTAAAAACATTTCTTAAAAAAAACAAGACTCCAGATTGGCTTTCTTTAGATGCTCAAAAAATTGAAGGAATAATCAAAGGTAATCCTGATTTTAAAGATTTAGAACAGGTTGGAGAAGTTAATATGATTATTGAGTATTATAGTCGTTAAAATTTAAATATAAAAAATAAAAAAAATTTATATGATCACTTTACCAAATAAACCTAAAATTATTGAAAAAGAAAAAAACAAGTCAGTTTTTATTATTGATGCTTGTTATCCAGGATATGGAACTACTTTAGGAAATTCCTTTAGAAGAGTTTTACTATCTTCTTTGATTGGAACTGCTATTACAAGTATAAAAATAAAAGGAGTTAAACATGAATTTTCAACTGTTCCTCATGTCATGGAAGATGTTGTTCAAATTATACTTAATTTAAAACAAGTTAGAATTAGACTCTGTGTTGATAATAAAGAAGAAATTCCATTAAAGGCAGTTCTTAAGGTTAAAGGGGAAAGAGAAGTAAAAGCAGGTGATATTAAAACTACACCTGAATTAGAAATAATTAATAAAGATTTACATATTGCTTCTTTAACTGATAAAAAAGCTGATCTTGAAATAGAAATAAATGTAGAATCAGGATTAGGTTATTCATCTATTGAACAGAGAAAAAATAAAAAGATAGAAATTGGTAAAATTGCTATAGATACTATTTTTAGTCCAGTAAAAAAAGTTAATTATTCAATAGAAAATGTACGTGTAGGAGAAAGAACTGATTATGATCGTTTAAAGTTTAATATTGAGACTGATGGTTCAATTACTCCAAAGGAAGCATTTTTAAAAGCAGCTAATATTTTAGTTGATCATTATAAAGTTTTTATTTCTTTAGATGAAAAAGAAGTAAAAAAGAAGATTGTTAAGAAGAAAACTGTTTCAAAGAAAAAAGAATCTGAAAAGAAAGAAAAAATTTCTGATAAAAAAGTAATTAAAGAAGATTTAACAAAAACAAGAATAGAAGAATTAAAAATTTCACCAAGAATTATTTCTATT
>JAHJQT010000047.1 GCA_018819085.1 Patescibacteria group bacterium | reverse complement strand
TTTCTTGATTTATCCATTTAAGATAATCTTCTCTTACTATAAATTTATTTTTTATCTCTTGGGGTATATCCATATTGTTTTAATTATATGTACATTGTAACGTACATCATAAATTAAATCAACTTCTTCTCCTTAAAACTAAAAACTTTGCCTTTAGCAATGATGATATGGTCTATGATTTCTATACCCATTATTTTACCTGCTTCAACAAGACGCTTAGTAACTTCAATATCGTCTTGCGATGGCTCTGGATCACTAGAAGGATGATTATGAACTAAAATTATAGAGGCGGATTGTTGTTTAACAGCTTCTTCAAATATTTCTCTAGGATGAACTAAATTAGCGTTAAGAGTTCCGACAAACATATGTCTTTTAAAAATCATCTCATTTCTGGCATTTAAAAAGAGAACTTGAAAATGTTCTCTTTTTTTATCTCGCATATAAACTGATTGAGCTACAACATCTTTAACTGACTTTATAATCGGCAATGTCTCATCATCTTTAAATTTTAAAAATCTTTTTGTTAATTCTATAGCTGATAAAATTTTACATGCTTTTGCCTGACTAATTCCTTTTGTTTTAATTAATTCATCATAATCTACAGAAATGAATTTCTTTCTTGGATATTTGGATAAAATTAATTTAGATAATTCAATAACATTTTTACCTTGATAACCAGTTCCTAAAAGAATTGCTAAAAGTTCAGCATCTTTAAGATTTTGAGCGCCTTTAGCTTTCATTTTCTCCCTAGGGCGATCAACTAATGGAATCTCACTAATTTTAAGTTTTTTAGGCATTTATATATTCAATTTTTAAACCAAATTTTTTATTTAAAAGCTTCTTATGTTGTTTTATTGTATTTTTAGGAATAATTTTAAAAAATCTAAATTCTTGAGTATTTTTATCTATTTTAAAATTTTTTGAAATAGGTTCAACAGAAAAAATTATTCCAACCATTTGACCAAAATATCCTTTTATAAAATATTCAATTATATCTAATACTTCTCCAACTTTAACCTTAACACCTATTTCCTCCATAGCTACTCTTTTGACAGTATCTTCTAATCTTTCACCCTTAAGTACTGTACCTCCTGGTAAATGCCATTTCCCTTTTTCTGGATCAATATTTCTTTTAAGAAGAAGTACTCCATTATTAGTTTTAACCATAATCTCTACACACAATCGCGGAACACGACTATAAATACTCTTGAATTCTGAAAAAGGTAATTTTTTAACAATCATAAATCAAATCTTTAATTTTAAGTTTTTTAGGCATAATTCTTACTTTAATCATACCTTTATGGCTTATTTTGGTCAATTCAAAAAGGGACTCGTTTTGAATCCCTTTTCTTTTTCTGAAATGTATGGATTTTAGACATTTCTATTTCTTGCATTTATTAATGATCTAAATGCATTAGCAATAGCAGGCGCCAACCCAGGAACACTTGTAGACGCTCCTCCTGAAGTACAAATCCTAACTGCTCGACCTGCTGTTCCTTCGCCTTCGGGAACAACAGCAACATACCAGTCTCCATTACCTCCTTGCATTATCACCAATTCATTTCTTCTCTCCTTATCCCTATCATCAGTAAGAAATCGCGCCTCCGTATTTTCTTCCATTTCTATTACCTCCATTACTAAGTTAAATAACTAAAAATAAAATAATATTTTTGTATTAATCTTTATTTTAATCATACCTTTATGGCTTATTTTAGTCAAACAAAAAAACCTCTGGAAGGCGGTTATTTTGAAAGCTTGAAAGCGATAATTCCGTATTTTTTAATTTTCTCCTTATAACCAGAAAAAGAATCATACATAAGTTTAAGATCTTTTATATTATCAATATTTGGATTAATATCTTGAGGATTATAAACCTTAAGCATTTTATCCACACTTTTGAATTTACAAACATTTTTAACTATTCGTTCAAATTTATCTTGGCCACATTTAAAAATAATAATATCTCCATCTTTAATGTTTTCATATTTAGGACCAGCTATTCTGGTTTCAACTTTTTTCTGACCATTTTTAATAAAGTCATAGATATTACGATCAGCTTGCCTAACTGGCAATATATATTTTTTCATAATTATTTCATCAATTATCTTAAAACAACTCTTCTAAAGATTTAATTATACAAATAGAATGTTCTTTTAAATCAAATTTATGTTCATTTCTTTTTATGTGAATAAAATCCACTCCAGAATTTTTAGCATAATGAGCGTCTTCTTCACTATTGCCGATATAAACAGTTTCTTGAGGGATTGAATTAAGTTGATTAAGAACAAAATTAAAACTTTCTGGATCAGGTTTTTCTTTATACTTATTACTTTCAATTGAAAAAGAATAATCATAAGGAGCTCCATTAAGTTTCTTTATTTCATGTTCTAATATTATATTCGGGGCTGCCGAAATAATAGATATTGTTTTACCAAGTTTTTTAAGTTTTTTAAAGGATTTTTCCACATCATTAAAAGCTTCAGTAAATAAAACGCGTTTTAATGGTTTATCAAAATTTCTAAAAGTCAACCAGAAAACTTTTGGATCTAAATTAAAATCATTTTTAATAATTTCATCTCTATTTTTCTCAAACCAAAATCTATCTATAGAATAACTATCTTTAATCAAACCACCTAATTTCTTAACTACCTTAGGAACGATTTTATGTCTATATTCCTTATGAGTAAAAACCAATGTTCCATCTAAATCAAATGAAATATGTTTGTATTTTTTTAACATTTTTTTAAATTAGAAACCGTTCTATAACCTTCAATATATTCATAGAAAGAAGACCAGACAGCTCCAACGCCAAAACTTATAACTACTTCTTCTAAGGGCACGCCTAAAATTATTATTCCCCAAATATTTTCTAGGTTATAAACAGCAGAAATATATCCAGGAAATAATTTATTAAATATTACAAATAATATAAAATAGACAATTGCGAAGAAAATACCGCCAAAGATAATTTGATTAATTAAATCCTTTCTTCTTACTACAATAATAGTTGCTACAATTAATAAAGAAATAATGGCATTATAGATAGTTCTTTCTGGAAATATAAATTCTAAAGAAATAAAAATTAATATAATTAAAATATATGATACAAATAAATATTTACGCTTCCCCCTTATTTTAACCGTTTTCTTCCTAGTTATTATCTCATAAATAACAGTTGCTATGCCTCCACATATAAAAAAGAATAAAAAACTCTCGATACCAACACCATAATTAGATATTAAGTTGAATAAAGAAGGAGGATTCCAATATTCAGGAACCCATAAATAGTCGCTAAATCCAAAAGGTAATGACAGAATACTGCCAAAAATAATTTCTTTTCTTAAATCTTTTCTTAAGATAAAAAAAAGTAGCCAGACAAATAAAACAATTAAACAACCGATGAAATAAGCATATTGCATAATCTTATTTTAATCATAACTTTTTGAATGTTTCCGGTCAACGAAAAAAACTTGACAAGAATAATATCATTTGCTAGTATGAAGTAAATATGGGTTGGGCATGCTC
>JAHJQT010000046.1 GCA_018819085.1 Patescibacteria group bacterium | reverse complement strand
TATCAAGCAGATGGAAGAGATAAAGATGCGCTTATTCAGTATCAGATTATTGATCAAGTAGTCCCTAATAATGAAAATATTAGAGCTCTTATAGATCAGATATCAGGTGTAGAAGAGGAGGAGGAGTAATAAATCCTAAAAATCTGAAAAGGCACGGCCTGAGATTGATTAGATAAGACATAGCTTATGAATGCCTTTAAGTTTTATTCATAGGACACGCCTTGACGAGTACACCCTTCCGCCCTCCGAGCGTAAGGGATGTAGCTCTCAAGGCACGTCCTATTCCAGCCATGCCTGTCATCTGTCCTATTTCTAAATGCTTGACAGTTTTTAAAATTTGTTTATACTAAACATATTATAACTAAGATTTGAAATACAATCATTTTGTATATATAAATAAAATTTAAATAAGATAAAATTCCTTCTTGAATATGGAAGGGTTTGTTTTTATGTCTAAAAAAACAAAAGACACTTTTCAACTTCCTGATCTTATTGAAATACAAAAAAATTCATATAACTGGTTTTGGAAAAAGGGATTAAGAAATCTTTTAAATGAATTTTCTCCTATTAAAGATTGGGGCAATAGTGGTTTAGAGCTCCATTTTTTAGATTATCATTTAGAAGAGCCAAAACATAGCGAACTTGAATCAAAGTCTCGCAATGTTTCTTATGAGGCACCTTTGTACTGTAAAGTTAAATTAATAGATAACAAAACAAAGGAAACAAAAGAACAAGATATCTTTCTTGGTGATTTTCCTTTAATGACTCAGCGAGGAACTTTTATTGTTAATGCTGTTGAAAGAGTTGTCATATCCCAGTTAATAAGATCTTCTGGGGTATTTTTTACTTCTAAATTTTCAAAAGGAAATCAACTTTTTGGAGCAAAAGTAATCCCTAACTGGGGAGCTTGGTTTGAATTTGAAACAGATTCTGATAAATCAATTAATGTTAAAATTGATAGAAAAAGAAAGGTTCCTGTTACTGCTTTATTAAAAGTTTTTGCAACAATGGATCCTGAAAGAAAAGGAAAGAGTGAATTAAATAATGAAGATATTAAGAATCTTTTTTCTAATATAAACAAAGGAGAATTTGATTATATTGAAGCAACTATTGGAAAGGATAGTTCAAAAACTTCAGGTGAAGCATTTACAGAAGTATATAAACGTATTAGACCTGGAGATTTAGCTACAGAAGATAATGCTAGATCTTTTCTTGAAGCAATGCTTTCTTTTGAAAGATATGATTTAAGTGAAGTTGGTAGATGGAAAATGAATCAAAGATTATCTGGTGTAGGTCTTAAAGAAATTCCATCTTTTGATAGTAATATTACTAAAAAAGATAGGGTTTTACATTTTGAAGATTTAGTCGCAATTATTAAAGAGATTATTCAATTAAATAATAATCCTTTAGCAAAGCCAGATGATATTGATCATTTAGGTAATAGAAGAATCCGTTCAGTTGGTGAACTTCTTCAGAATAAATTAAGAGTTGGATTAGCAAGAACAGAAAGAATTATTCGTGATAGAATGTCAACTTTAGATATGGTAGGACTAATGCCAGGACAGTTAATTAATGCTCGCCCTTTCATGGCAGCCATAAAAGAATTCTTTACTTCTTCTCAGCTTTCACAATTTATGGATCAACACAATCCATTAGCTGAACTAGAACATAAAAGACGTTTATCAGCTATGGGTCCAGGTGGATTAACAAGAGAAAGAGCAGGTTTTGAAGTTCGTGATGTACATTCAAGTCATTATGGTAGAATTTGTCCAATTGAAACACCAGAAGGTCCTAATATTGGATTGGTTGGTCATTTAGCCAGCTGTGCTCGTCTTAATGAGTATGGTTTTATTGAGTCGCCTTATAGGAAGGTTGTTAAAGGGAAATTAACTAATAAGATTGTCTATTTTAATGCATCAGAAGAAGAGAAATATAATATTGCTCATGCTGGAGTAAGAATATCTTCAAAAAACGAGATTATAGATAAAAAAGTTGAAGCAAGAATTTGCGGAGAACCAGGAGTAGTTAATCGTTCAAAAGTTGACTATATTGACGTTTTGCCTCAGCAAACTATTAGTATCGCAGCTGCTTTGATTCCTTTCCTAGAGCATGATGATAGTAACAGGGCACTTATGGGATCAAACATGCAAAGGCAGGCAGTTGCTTGCGTTAAGCCTCAATCTCCACTTGTTGGAACTGGAATGGAAAAGAGAGCAGCAAGAGATTCAGGTCAGGTTGTTATTGCTCAACAAGACGGAGTTATTAAAAGTGTTGATTCTGATAAAATTGTTGTTTTAGAGAGAAAAGCTAAGAAGGAAGAAGGAATAAATTCTTATCTTGGAATTCCAGAGGATAAAAAAGGTACAGGCATTAATAAGAATTTAAGAGAATATCCGCTTCATTCATTTAGTAGAACAAACCAATATACATCTATTTGTCAGCATCCTTTAATTAAAAAAGGTCAACGTGTTAAAAAAGGAGATATTTTAGCTGATGGGGCATCAACAGAAAATGGTTTACTTGCTTTGGGTCAGAATGTTTTAGTTGCTTTTATGTCATGGCGTGGAAGTAACTTTGAAGATGCTATTATTCTTTCAGAAAAACTTGTTAAAGATGATCGTTATACTTCAATACATATTGAGAGCTTTACTTGTGATGTCAGAGAGACCAAACTTGGTCCTGAGATTACAACTCCTGACATTCCTAATGTTGGAGAAGATCGTCTTAAAGATTTAGATGAGGAAGGAATTGTAAGAATTGGTGCTGAAGTAAATCCTAATGATATTTTAGTTGGTAAAATTTCACCTAAAGGGGAAACAGATCTTACTGCTGAAGAACGTCTTCTTCAAGCAATTTTTGGAGAGAAAGCTAGAGATGTAAAAGACTCTTCTTTAAGAATGTCTCATGGAAAACGAGGTAGAGTTGTTGGTATTCAAATTTTTTCAAGAGAGAATGGAGATAAATTACAAAGCGGAGTTATTAAAAGCATCCAAGTTGAAATTGCTCAATTAAGAAAGATTTCAGTTGGAGATAAATTAGCTGGAAGACATGGAAACAAGGGTGTTATTGCTAAGATTCTTCCAGAAGAAGATATGCCTTATCTAGCTGATGGAACTCCAGTAGAAATTATTCTTAATCCTTTAGGAGTTGCTTCTCGTATGAATATAGGTCAGATTTTAGAGACACATTTAGGATGGGCTGCTAATGCTTTAGGATATAAAGCAATTACACCTGCTTTAGCAGGAATTTCAGAAGAAAAAATTAAAGAAGAACTTAAAAAAGCAGGTTTACCTGAAACAGGACAAATTGATTTATATGATGGAAGAAATGGAGAGAAATTTGAACAAAAAGTTACAGTTGGATATACATATATTTTAAAACTCCTTCATTTAGTTGAAGATAAAATTCATATGCGTTCAGTTGGACCTTACTCTTTAATTACACAACAGCCATTGGGTGGAAAAGCACAGTTTGGTGGACAAAGATTTGGAGAGATGGAAGTCTGGGCTTTGGAAGGTTATGGAGCTGCTAATATTTTACAAGAAATGATTACCATTAAATCAGATGATGTAGCCGGTAGGTCAGGCGCTTATGATGCAATTATACGAGGTAAAAAAATCCAATCTCCTAATATTCCAGCATCTTTCAATGTTCTTGTAAGCGAATTAAAATCACTTGGACTAGCAGTGGAATTAGTGGAAAAATAAATTTATGGCAATAACTACAAAAGTATCAGATTTTAAATCTATTCGTTTGAAGCTGGCAAGTCCAGAAGAGATTTTGGGTTGGTCTCATGGTGAAGTAACAAAACCAGAGACGATTAATTACAGGACTCAAAGAGCTGAAAAAGATGGATTATTTTGTGAAAAAATTTTTGGTCCTGAAAAGGATTGGGAATGTTATTGTGGAAAATATAGAAGGATAAGATATAAGGGAGTTGTTTGCGATAAATGTGGAGTTGAAGTTACAAGATCAATTGTACGCAGAGAAAGAATGGGTCACATTGCTCTGGCTGTACCTGTTTCTCATATTTGGTTTTTACGTGGAATTCCTTCTAAAATGGGATTAATTTTAGATCGATCTTCTCAAGAATTAGAGAAAGTAATCTATTTTGCAGGATATATAATTACAAACGTTAATGAAGCAGAAAGAAAAAAGGTTATTGATGAGATAAATAAGGAATATAAGCAGAAAATTAAAACTAATGATGTAAAATTTCAAGCTAAGTTAAAAGAGCAAAAAGATAAATCAATACGTGAAGTAAAAAGTTTTTATCTTCATCAAATACTTTCAGAAATTGATTATCGTAATTTTAGTTTAAGATATGGACAAATTTTTGAAGCTGGAACAGGGGCAGAAACATTAAGGAATATTTTTGAAAACATTAATTTAGAGGCCTTAACAAAAAAACTATTTGACCAAACAAAAAGCGCAAGTGCTATTGCTAAGAGTAAACTTTTTAATCGTTTAAGAATTATTGAAGGAATTATTAATGCTAAGATTAAACCTGAATGGATGTTTCTAACTAATTTACCTGTTATGCCTCCTGATTTACGTCCAATGGTACAATTAGATGGAGGACGATATGCAACTTCTGATGTTAATGACCTATATAGAAGAGTAATTAATAGAAATAATCGTCTTAAGCGTTTAATTGAACTTAAAGCACCTGAGGTTATTTGTAGAAATGAAAAAAGAATGCTTCAGGAAGCAGTTGACGCTCTTATTGATAATTCAAGTCGTAGAGGACAAGTCATGGTAGCAGCTTCAACGGGTCAAAAAAGAGTGCTTAAATCATTAGCTGATATGCTTAAGGGTAAGCAAGGTAGATTCAGACAGAACTTACTTGGAAAACGAGTTGATTATTCAGGAAGATCTGTTATCGTTGTTGGCCCAGAATTAAAACTTAGTCAGTGTGGATTACCTAAACACATGGCACTGGAACTCTTTAAGCCATTTGTTATAAACAAGTTAGTTGAAAGAGGATTAGCTCATAATGTTAGAGGAGCAGGACGTTTAATTGAAGAAGAAATAGATGAGGTTTGGGGTATTTTAGAAGAAGTAACAAAAAATCGTTATGTTCTATTAAACAGAGCGCCTACTTTACATCGTCTGGGAATTCAAGCATTTCAACCTGTTTTGGTTGAGGGGAAAGCAATTAGAATACATCCTCTTGTTTGTCATGCCTTTAATGCTGATTTTGACGGTGACCAAATGGCAGTTCATTTACCATTAAGTGATGAAGCACAGAAAGAAGCTAAAGAAATAATGCTTTCTTCCACTAATCTTTTAAAGCCAGCTACTGGTGAGCCAGTTGTAATTCCTACACAAGATATGGTTTTAGGATGTTATTGGATGACAAAAATTAAAGATGGTTTAGTTGGAGAAGGAAAAATTTTTGCTAATCCAGAAGAAGCTCTTTTAGCAAAACACTTTGGACAAGTTCATTTGAAAGCAAAAATTAAAGTAAGATTAAAGCCTGAAGATAAAGAACTTATTGAAACTTCAGTTGGTAGAATTATTTTTAATGAGCCATTGCCATCTAAAATAGGATTTATTAATAAAACAATGAAATCTTCTGATTTGCGTAAATTAATTTCTGAATCAATAGATAAGCTTGGTATTGAGAAAACAGCTTTAATAATGGATAAAATAAAGAGAATGGGCTTTAAGTATGCAACAACTTCAGGTATTAGTTGGTGTATGGGAGATTTAAATGTTCCCGTAGAGAAAAAGAAATGGATAGAAAAAGCTGATAAAGAAGTTGAATTAATACAAAGTCAATATAATGATGGTCTTTTAACTGATGGAGAAAGAAAATCACGTGTTATTGAAATTTGGAATGGTGTTAAAGAAAAAATATCGCAAAAAACATCAGAGGTCTTAGATAAAGATAGTTCAGTTTTTAGTATTTTTGATTCAAAAGCAAGAGGTTCTTTAGGACAATTAACTCAGATGACGGGAATGAAAGGTTTGGTTGTTAATCCATTAGGTGAGATTATAGAATTACCGATTAAGAGTTCATATAAGGAAGGTTTTAATATTTTAGAGTACTTTATTTCCACTCATGGAGGAAGAAAAGGATTAGCTGATACTGCATTAAAAACTGCAAGTGCTGGTTATCTTACACGAAGATTGGTTGATGTCTGTCAAGATGTTGTTATCCGTGAAAAAGATTGTGGAGATAGAAAGGGTATTTATGTATATAGAAAAGATGGAGATAATGTTGGAAATTCTTTTGCTTCACGTATATTTGGAAGAATAAGTTTAGAAGAAGTTAAAGTTAAAAAAGATGTTCTAATTAAGTCAGGCGAAATGATTGATAAGAATATAGCTCAGAAAATAGATGAATCAGGAATAGAGAAAATTAATGTCAGATCAGTAATCTCTTGTAAATCAAAAGATGGTGTTTGTCAGCAATGTTATGGATATGACTTAGGAAGAAACAAACTTATTGAATTAGGTGAGGCTATTGGAATTGTTACTGCTCAAGCTATTGGAGAACCAGCTACACAGCTTACTTTAAGAACTTTCCACATTGGTGGAGTTGCTGGTGGACAAGATATCACTCAGGGATTACCTAGAGTAGAGGAAATTTTTGAAGCACGTCAACCAAAAGGAAAAGCTATTATTTCAGAAGTTGATGGAAAGGTTATTGATATTATAGCAAAAGGAAATCAAAAGATTATTCAAATAGAACCAATAGAAGAAGTTAAAAAAACAAAAGTTAAGATTTTAGAATATACTTTACCTGATGGTATGGCTTTAAGGGTTGAAAAAGGTGATTTAGTTTCTATTGGTCAGCAAATTACTGAAGGAAACGTTGACTTAAAAGATTTATATAAGATGAAAGGCAAAGAGGTTGTTCAGAGGTATATAATTAAAGAAGTTCAAGAGATTTATACTTTTGCAGGAGAAAACATTAATGATAAACATATTGAAATGATTATTCGTCAGATGTTTTCACGTGTTCAAATAAAAGAGCCTGGAACAACTAGATTCGTAGTTGGCCAAATAGTTGAAAATAATGTTTTTCAAAGAGAGAATGATAAAGTTTCCAAAACAGGTAAAAAGGCAACTTCTCAATTATTATTATTAGGAATTACAAAAGTTTCTTTAACCACAGAAAGCTTCCTTTCAGCTGCTTCTTTCATAGAAACAACGAGAGTTTTAATCAATGCTGCTATTGAAGGCAAAGAGGATTGTTTGAAGGGATTGAAAGAAAATGTAATTATTGGTAAACTAATACCAGCAGGAACAGGATTCAGGAAATAAATTCAAAATTCAAAGCATCAAATCCTAAATAAATTACAAATTCAAAATATAAATATCTAAAATTATTTTTGATTTTGATTATTGTAATTTAGAATTTATTTGTTATTTGTAATTTTGGATTTATGATTTAATATTTGTGCCTAAAAAACGCTTTAAAAAAAATAAAAAGCTGGTGAAGAGTAAAAAACTAAAAGCTAAAAAGTCTTTACTGTATTCTGAAACTAAAAAAGGCATTTTCGCAATAGTTTGTTTTGCTTTGGCTATGCTCAGTTTTTTGAGCTTTTTTAATGCAGCAGGATTATTTGGAGAATATTTTTTAAAGATAAGTAAAATGTTTTTCGGAAAAGGATTCTTTCTTGTTTCTTTGAGCTTTATTTTAATAGGAGTAGCTATTATTTTACCTCGTTTTAATTTGACGGGAAGAAAAACACATATTTATAGAGCTGTTTTTATTGGAATTATTCTTTTTATTATAAGCGTTCTTGGCGCTTTTTATGTTTTTGGAAAACAAGATATTAATTCTGGAGGTTATTTGGGATTAATTCTAGGTTATCCTATGTTTAAGTATCTTGGTTTTTGGGCTAGCTTAGTAACACTTTCTTCGCTTTTAATAATTTCTATTTTAGTTACTTTCAATGTTTCCTTTATTTCAAGAAAGAAGGAAGAAGTCCTGATGCAAGAGCCATCGAGGATTCTCGACGCCGAAGTCGTCGGGAAAAAAGAAAGTAAAATAGGTTTATGGCAGAAAATAAAAGGGAAGGCAAAAGACGAGTTTTCTTCT
>JAHJQT010000045.1 GCA_018819085.1 Patescibacteria group bacterium | reverse complement strand
CTTTAAGTATTTTTAGTGTTATGGTTATAGGTATGACAAGCACAGCTCTTTCAGTTATGAAAGGGCAAAGAAAAGCTTTTTCTTTACAAACAGTTCAAGAGGCAAGTCGTTATACTTTAGAATCAATGATTAAAGAAATCAGAATGGGTGTTGTTAATTCAGCTAATGGAACAGGATTAAGTTCTTTAGATGTTACTAATTCTGATGGTGAAAATATTACCTATCAATTTATTAATAATAAAATACAACGCAATGGACAGGATTTAAGTTCTGATAATGTTACATTAACTGGAAGTTTTTATGTTAGAAAAAGCGCTTTTCCTAATAGGGCTTTAGTCTCTATTGTAATGAAAATAGAAACTAAAGAAGTAAAAACAGAAGAACGATCAGAACTATATATTCAAAACAGCATTACATCAAGATCAAATTAAAATGTTAAATAATAAATTAAAAAATATTAATTCTCAAAAAGGAGCTGTTTCAATTCTTTTTGGAGTTCTGCTTTTAAGTATGTTGTTAGTTGTTAGTTCTACTGTTTTTATTCTAATGTTTCAACAAATGAAATTATCTGGACAAGCAGGTCGTTCTGTGGTAGCTTTTTATGCAGCTGAAGCAGGAGCTGAAAAATGCTTATATCAAGTAAGAAATAATACGGGGGCAGGATGTGATGTTCCTGGAGGTGGAACAATTTTAGAAACTTTTACTAGCCAAGCCAATTACGAGACAATCTATAATGGATCAGCTGAAATTAATTCTATTGGAAGATATTTAGGAACAACCAGAAAATTAAGGTTAACTTGGGATTAATATGCCTGAAATTAAAAAAAGTATTTCTAAATTAATTATTATTTTAATTATTGGAGGAATTGGTGGCATTTTAGCTGACCAGTTTTTTTTACCTTATTTATCCACAATTCCAGCTTTTTCTAAAATAGAATTTATCCACAGAACTACTAATGGTACAACTATTATTAATCCGACTGAAAAGATTATAATAACTGAGAATGTAGCTATAGAGCAAGCTATTGAAAAAATTAATCCATGTCTTGTTTCTGTCCATGCTTATAAGGATAAAAAATTACTTAGTCAGGGCACAGGATTAATTGTTACTAGTGATGGATTAATTATTACGGTAGCAGATTTGGTATCTGCAGGCGCTGATGAATATTTAATTTTTCGTAATAGTCAATCCTTAGTTGCTGAAGTAAATAAAGTGGATTTAAATAATAATTTAGCTTTGCTTAAAATAAAAGAAACAAACCTTCCTGTTGTTTCTTTTGTTAATTTAGATAATTTACGATTAGGCGAGCGCGTTATTTTAACAGGTACTGAATTATATGAGAATAAATTAAGTCATTTTGTTAATTTAGGAATTATTAGAAGCATTCATGGAGAAGATATAGGGATTAATATTGTTCAAGAGAGTGGGTTAGCTAATGGTAGTCCTTTAATTAATGTTGAAGGCAAAGTAATTGGATTAAATTTAATTGATAAAGATGGATTTATTGAAGTTATTTCCGTTAAGATTGTAAAAGGATTTATTGGATTATAAGAACCTTAAAAATTTCATATCAGGAGGACTGAGTAATGACAGAAATTCTGTTTAAAAATGCGGCTAATTTTGTTACTCTAGTCAGAATAATTCTAACTTTTTGGCTTAATGGTCTTATTTGGTTTAATAGTGAGACAAGTTTCTCTCTAATTTTTTTTCTAGCCGTTATTATCGGCATAACAGATTGGTTGGATGGCTGGATAGCGAGAAGATGGAAAATTGTGAGTCCTTTAGGTGGAGATCTTGATAAATTTGCTGATAAACTTTATGCCATCTCTATTTTCATATATTTTATAAAAAGAGAGATAATCAATTGGGATTTTAACCACGTATTACTTATCTTCGTTGGCTCGTTAATTATGTTAATTCTCTGCATTGAATTCGTTCTTATTGTAATTTGGATTATTGGTTTTTTTAGACAGCTTGAAACGAAATCTCATATATATGGGAAAATAAAGATGGCTATTCAGTTTATAGCCATCGGATACTGGTTTCTTATTGAATGGATAGGAAGCTTAGTTG
>JAHJQT010000008.1 GCA_018819085.1 Patescibacteria group bacterium | reverse complement strand
TTTTGCTTTGAATGATAAACCAGATTTAATTTTACTTGATTTGCTTTTAAAAGATGAAAACGGCCTTGATATATTAGCTAAACTTAAACAAAATTCTAAGACAAAGAAAATACCAGTAATCGTTTTTACTAATTTTGATACAGAAAAATCTCAGGACAAGGCGATAGAATTAGGCGCAATTGATTATATTGTAAAAGCCAAAGTTACTCCAAGTGAAATCGTTAAAAAAGTAAGAAGAATAATAGAACAGAATAATGAAGATGTTTAACTTTTCAAAAAAATTGACATAATTTATTAAATCAGGTATTATAATATAGTTGTTTAACAAATGAATAAAGACAGAAAATCATGAGAGGAGGTGAGAAAGATGAATTCCTTAGATAATTACATGAAAGTTGCAAATTGTCATACAGGAGAAATAGATGGTTATGGTTATGCATTCGCATCAGGAAATCGAAATGGTGTAATGCTACTTGATTTAAGAACAAAACGGCTTCTTGATGATTTATCAATCTTCCAGAATGAAAAAGATGAAAAAAGAATAGATATATTAATAAAGAGAAAACTTATCCACCTCAAAAACAGACCGATTTACTATTTACCGATTAGTAGAAGCGTAATAAAATCTATTGGCATTTGGCTACATGTAACCAACAATTGCAACTTAGACTGTGACTATTGCTATATTACTAATAAGAAAGATAAACGATCTATGACAATAGAAACAGCCAATCTTTTTTTAAGCAAACTTGAAAATACTGTCAAACAGCACAATCTAAAGTTTATACAGATAAAATTTGCTGGTGGCGAACCGACCATGAACAAAAAAGTTATTATTTTTATTGCGGATGAAGTTCAAAAACGATTTGTAGATAATGGGATTTTTATTCAATTAAGATTAATTACAAACGGAACACTGCTTGATTCTGAATGGATAAAGCTGCTCAAAACTTACTCAATAGGCTTTTGTATTTCCTTGGATGGTGTAAGAAAATGGAATGACGCAACACGACCTTATAAAAATGGAGCAGGGTCATTTAAACAAATACACAAGAATTTGAAAATGTGCATGGAAGAAGGGTTGCAACCAGGAATATTGACCACTATTACAGAAGAAAACATAGAAGGTATTCCATTGTTAAGTAGATTCTTAATAGACTTAAATCTCCGCTTTCGTTATGCTGTATATCGCGACAATTCTGGAAATTACAAAAAGTACGAATCATTTATTGATAAGCTTATGTATCCTTTAGATGACTGTTATGATTATTATGATAAGGCAATTCGCGAACAAAAAGCATTTTTTAGTCATCAACTTGCTGATATTCATCTAGACAAAAAACCACATTTCAAGAGCTGTAATATTGGTTATTCTGGTTTAATAATAAATCATGTTGGAAAAATGTTTCTTTGCCAAGCAGGAATGAATAAATTATCAATCGGATGTTTGACAGACAAAAAAACTTTATTGCAGATAATGTGGAATCAAAAAACCTTGCCGGATCTTTACAAAAAAAATGTATTAGAATATAACAAATGCAAAGAATGTAAATGGGCTTTGTCTTGCGGAGGAGGATGTTCTTTAATTAATTTAAGCGCAAATGGATCTACTAACACGTCATCGCCGTATTGCAAATTATTTAAAAAAATGATTCCCAGATTAATTAAACTTAAGGCGTTGCAGATAATACAAACTAGTTTAAAAATCTAAAGGAGGTGATAATTATGGACGATAACACTATTTTTATTATCAGCGAATCTGAAATTGAAGAGATGGATAATGCATGTATGACTGAATGCTCAGACTGTCCTTGTCCTGATGGAGATTGCTGTACTGATTACTAGAGGTCAGTATAAAAGATTACTAAACAGCCGAAAAAAATAATTCTTTCCGGCTGTTTTTTATTTCTATAGGATTAGTATAAATTTGAAGCAATTTTTTGTTTTCAGAAATTTTATGGCCATTTTTATTCCAAAAATCCATTTTTTTATTTAAATCATCTTTTATCTCTGTAAGTGTGTCAATATAAAGAGAAATAATATCAATAAAACTTGCTTTTTTTTGACGCATAATATTATAAGCAGACTTAAAAGCAATAGTTATTCTTTCGCTATTATTTTTATCGGTTTTAACATACAAAAGAGAGATATTATTATTGCCAAAATAATCATCAGGACTATGCTCTATTATTTGAGCAAGTTTTGACTGATTCATTAAGACGGGGGCGAGGACTTCTTGAAGTATTTGGCGAATGAATCCATCGATATTTATTTTATTTCTCCATAAAATTCTAAATAACAAAAAATGAGAAATCTCATGGGTTGCTGTAAAAACAATATGATTTATATTGAGTTTACCACTTAAGTACGCTTTTATTGAAAAATAGAAAGTATTTTTTTTAAAAGGAGAAAATGGTAGGGCTGTTGGGATAGCGATAAAGTCAGGTTCGTTATTTGTCCATTCATAATCCATTAGCTTTGCAAGCTCGTTTAATAAAGAATCTGATTTGGCAAAAAGAATATTTTGAGCATTTTTAATGATTTCTGCTATTTTTTCTTTGTTTTTTTTTTGAAACTCTTGAAGATAGTTTTTGACAATTTTATGCTGGTTCTTTGGTGTCGTGGCTTGCGCTTTGTTTATTGCTATTTCAAGTTTTGGATATTCTTTAAAAATCATTTTTCTATGCTGAAGACGATTAGGATCATTTAAAAAATTCAAAAACATTTCCGTTTCTTTACTTGTATCATAAATAATATTGATTCTTGGAATTTTCATAGTGAAATGGTTTTTAACTTAATAAGTTTATTATATCTTACAGAAAGAAAGATAACAAGAATATATACTTACGCACTTACAAAAAATTTGGCTTAGACAGAGAAAAATGTTAAAATAATGAAGATGTTTAACTTTTCAAAAAAATTAGCTTTTGGTTTGGATTTAAGCGATATCTCTTTAAAGATTGTTCAATTCAGAGAGGATCATGGGAAATTTTCTATGTCGAGTTTTATTAAACAAGACATTCCTATTGGACTAGTAAAGGAAGGAGTTATAGAAAAAGAAGATGAATTAGTTTCTATCTTTAAAAGAGCTTTTGCAAAACCAAATGGTCTTCCATTTAGTGGTAGGGAAGTTATTTGTAGTTTGCCAGAAGAAAAAGTTTTTGTTCGAGTTATCCAGCTTCCAAAAATGAAAAAAGAAGAATTAGCTGATGCTATTAAATGGGAAGCTGAAGCACATATTCCATTAAGCATAGAGGAGGTTTATTTAGGATGGAAGATTATTGATCCTATTTCAGAAGATATTGATCATTTCGATATTTTAATTGCTGCTACTCCTAAGTATGTAATTGATAAATATTTAAGTTTTTTAAGAAAAGTTAATCTTACTCCAATAGCTTTTGAGCCTGAATCTTCATCTGTTGTCAGGAGTTTAATTAAAAAAAATGATTTAAATCCAACTATTATTATTGATATAGGAGCAACGGGAACTAATTTTGTTATTTTTTCAGCATCAGCTACTCGTTTCACATCACATGTTGATATTTCAGGTAATCTTTTTAATCAAGAAATTATGAAAAAATTGAAGGTATCCGAAAAAGAGGCAAATCAATTGAAAATAAAAGTTGGACTGGATAAAACTAAAGGAGATAGTAAAACTTGTAAAGCAATAGAACCTATCATTGATGATTTGGGTAAACAAATCAAAGATTATATTGATTTTTATCATGATCATTCTGATCATGTACATAGTCAGAAAAAAGACATTACTCAGATTATGCTTTGCGGAGGAGATTCTCATTTATTGGGATTATCTGAAATATTAAATTTAAAATTAAATTTACCCGTTAAATTAGGAAATCCTTTAGTTAATATTACTGTCGATAGAGAGCCTTCTTTAACTAAAAAAGAGTTGCTTATTAATACTACAGCAATTGGTCTTGCTTTAAGGCAGATTATATAAAATTTAAGTAATTATATATGTCGAATTTAAATCTCTTACCAGTAAGGGAAATAAGGAAGTTGGAAATAAAGCGTTTATTCGAATTATTAGGTTCTTTTGCTATTTGGATCTTATTTTTCCTAATTATATTATCATTGTTTTTATCAAGTATAATTTTTTATTTATCAATTATTTTAAAATCACAAAATGAATTAATAGAAATAAGGAAGAATAATGAAAGAACGAAATATCTTACAGAAATAGAAGATAAAACAAGAGAACTTAATAAAAGTCTTGTTAAAATTGATTTAAAACAAAAAGAAATGATTCTTTGGACACCTATTTTTGAGGAATTGTCTAATATTACTCCAATTGGAGTTTATTTAACTAATTTTTCTCATCAGTCAACTCTTAATAAGGTAAGTTTGAAGGGATTTGCTGATACACGTGAGAATTTCCTTTATTTCCAAGATAAATTAGGTGAAAGTTCTTGTTTTAGTGAAATAGATGCGCCTTTGTCTAATTTGATTAAACAAAATAACGTGGAGTTTACTTTCAATTTTAAACCAATGAATTGTTTACTTTCTGAAGATAGTAATTAAATTATATAAATGTTTTTTATTCAAAGAAAACTTTTAGCAACATTAATGATAAGCTTAATAATTATTATATTTTTTATTTATTTAATTGTTTTTCCGTTGATTGATAAAATAAAAGAAAACTCTGAAGAATATTTATCAAATCAAGAAATTATAAATAGATTGGACAAGAGGGAATATATGTATAAAAAATTACAGAAAAGCTATGATGAAAAAGATAATGAATTATTAGTAACTGAAAAAATATTAATTAATGATCAAGAAACAGCTGGTTTTATTTTCATTTTAGAAAAACTTGCAGAACAGACAAATAATGTTTTTGAAATTAAAACAGCTAGTTCCTTTTCTCCTTCTGAAGAAAAAGAAGCAATACCATTTCTTTCTTTTAAAATATCTCTCTTTGGAAATTTTTCAAATATGCTTAATTTCTTATCTAATCTAGAAGATAACCCTTATACTCCTTATCGTCTAATAGAAATAAACGGAGTAAATATTAAAAGATTAGTAGAGAAAGATTTAGTTAATTTAGAAGAATCTATTTCTGTTGGAAATTTAGAAACAGTTTTAGATATTAAAGTTTACATTCAATAAATCATGAAAGAAACGTTATTTAAAAAAACATATAATTTTTTAAAAAAATATTATTTATATATTATAGCTATTCTTTTTATTGTACTAGTTTGTATTAATTTCTTTGTTTATTATAAGTATATTTATTTATTAACTGATGTAGAGATGGGAATCATTAATGATGAAGTAAAAATTGATCAAGAAACTCTTCAAAATGTTTTGGACAATATAATCTTGCGAGAAAATAATTTAGATAGAGTTCGGACTAATAAATATTTTGATCCATTTAATTAGGCGAATTGACTTTAGTTAGTTTTCCTGTTATCTTATTATCTATGCGCCTGTAGCTCAGTGGATAGAGCAGGACTCTTCTAAGGTCAAGGTCGGGGGTTCGACTCCCTCCAGGCGCACCATATATGGTACCCATAGCTCAATTGGTAGAGCTCCAGATTGTGGTTCTGGCGGTTTGAGGGTTCGAGCCCCTCTGGGTACCCAGATATTAAAAAATACTCCTAATTTTAGGGGTATTTTTTATTTGACTAAAAATAGTTATTAAAAGGAAGAGGCTTGTCCTTCAAAATGATGTCCCTTGACCTTCGGCAAGGGCGTCATTTTAAGGACGACGCCTCTGGATAAGTTTTAAAGGCACGGCCTATTCCTGTTCCAGTTTTCAATTAATTTTGTTATAATATAGACATGACAAAACAGGAAGGAATATTAAAAATTCAAGATTTTTTTGATATAAATTCTATTTATGCAAAGAATGTTTTTGCATTGGTAGATAAATCTAATTTGTTAGAAGATGCAGAGAAAATCATTAAAGAAAAACCAAAACCATTTGTAAAATGGGTTGGAGGAAAAAGGCAATTGCTTAAACAATTTAAAAAATTAGGATTATATCCGCCAGAGAATTTTAATCCTAATAAGGCAACATATTTTGAACCGTTCGTTGGTGGTGGTGCGGTTTTTTTTGATCTGTTTCCACAAAAAGCAGTCCTCTTTGATTTAAATTTTGAACTTGTAACAACATATAATGTAATTAAAAATGATGTTGAAAATTTAATAAAATCTTTAAAGAAACATAAGTATAATAAAGAATATTTTCTTAATTCACGTGCAAAAAATCCTAAAAAACTTTCAGAACTTAATATTGCATCAAGATTTATTTATTTAAATCGTACATGTTTCAATGGATTATATCGTGTCAATAAAAGTGGGGCATTTAATGTTCCTTTTGGTAAATATGGAAATCC
>JAHJQT010000044.1 GCA_018819085.1 Patescibacteria group bacterium | reverse complement strand
TTAATTTTTTCTTGTTCAAAATTTGGTGGTAACTTTACTGCTACACTTACACCTAAAAAAAAGCTTAGTTCGTGTATTGTAAATTGGTATTATAAAGATTCTCTTACTTCTTTGGAAAAATTTAAATATCAAGGTAATTTTACAAAATGGAAATTTGCTCAACCTTATTTTTTAAAAAAATGTTTAAATTGTCCTGCCATGAATGTTTGCGGAGGACCATGTCCATTAGAAATTTATGAACTTAAAAAATTTTCTAAATCAATTGATTACGAGCGGTGTAAATTCTTTAGAGATTTTTTAGAATGGTCAATTTGGTTTAAGGGATAGTTTAATATGTCAAAAACAGCCTTTATAATTATTACTAGTCGTTGCAACCTATCTTGCTCTTATTGCTTCTATCAGCAAGAAAATTTTAGAAAGAAAAAAGATAAACTTTCTTTTTCTAATTTAAGTCAATTAATTAATGAATTAAAAGTAAATAAATTTAATGAAATAACTATTACTGGCGGAGAACCATTGCTTAGAAAAAAAATTACTTTAGAAATTATTAAATTAGCAGCAGATAATGATTTTAATGTCAATTTAAACACAAATGGGCTTTTATTAGATCAGGAGGTTGTTAAAACATTAAAACAACTAAATGGTTTTAAGGTTTATCTTTCTAGTCAATATCTTGATTATTTTGAAGAAAAATATCTAAAACATTTAATTTCTTTTTTGCCAGTAGCTATAATTCATGTAGTAACGAAGAAGAATTTAAAAGATTTAGAAAAAATGATTAAATTAGCGGATAATTTTAATATAGAATTAATTATTCAGCCAGCATATATTAATAAGGGTTATAAGTATTTCAATCAATTAAGCTTAATTAATCTTGATGATCAAGAATTAAATTATTTTAAAAATAATTTAAAACAATGGGCAGAAAATAATAATAAGAAGAAATATTTTAATTTAATTTCTTCATATTATGAGAGTGGTAAAAGTCCTAATATTTGTCATATGGGTGTAGATGATATAATTATTGATTCTAATGGTTCTGTATATCCTTGTTTTCATAGACAAGATTTAATTGCTGGTAATGTTTTAAAAAATTCATTAGGTGATATTTTAATAAATATTAAGAAGTTCTCAAAACAAATTAATAATGCTTCTTGTTTTGGAGAACATTGCATTTCTTTGTTTTATTAATTAATATATAAGTATAAATTTATGAAAATATTTCTTATTGGCGGGGGAGAAATAACTAAAAGCGAAACGCTTAAAATAGATCAGGAAATGATTAAAGAAAGTGGTGGAAAAAACGCTCGTATTTTATTTTTCCCAACTGCTGCTGCTGATAGTGATGGATATATCAAAAATTTTACTGAATACTATTCTTCTTTAGGATGTAATAATATTCAATATGCAAAATTAAGCGAAGAGTCTTTAGTAAAGATAAAAAAGAAAATAGATCAAGCCAGTTTAATTTATCTAGGAGGAGGGAGTACAGAGCTTTTAATTGATTCTTTTAAAAAAAAGAATTTAATTTCTATTCTTAAAGATTATTTAAATAAAGGTGGAGTGCTAGCTGGAATGAGTGCAGGAGCAATAGCTCTTGGTGAAGTAAGTATACTTTCTGAAATTGAAGATGATTTAAAGTTTGGAGAAGGTTTTGGTTTTTTACCAAAGATTATTTGTTTGCCTCATTATGAGAAAAAACATAAAGAAAAATTAAATCAAATCAAAAAACAATTTATTAAAAAAATAGTATTTGCTTTACCAGAAAAGACGGGCATCTATTTTAAAGGTAAATTAATAAAATATTATGGAAAAGTTTTGCAAATGTAAAAGGGTGATTAATTAATCACCCTTTTTTATTGATTTTCCATCAACAGGATTTTAATGATTTCTTTAGGAAGTCCATGGGTTTCATAAAGAAATTTCAGTTCTTTTTCGGAAAATTGTGAGATACTTTTGTACTCTCTAAAGTATTTTTTTAATATTCTTCTTCCGTTTTTAAGAAGCTTTTCATAACGTAAGATTTCTTTGTTAATTTCAGATGTTACAATTTCTTGGTCTATTTCTAAATAGGGGGAAAAATTATTTAATTCTATTGCAGCTTGAATGTAAATATCTTGAATTTTTCCTTTATCAAATCCATAAATTCTAGAAACTAACCAGAAAATTCGACGGATAAGATTTCTTAAGGCATATTCTTTCTTTTTATTACCTGGATTTAGTTTTAACGAGAGTAAAATAATGCTTGAACGAAGATGGTCTGCGATAGTTAAGAAGTGAGGTGAAGTCATTTGGAATTTATTCTCTAGTAAGGAAACTATTACAGAAAACTCTCTGATGTCAGTAACTTTGAGTAAACCATTTTGGATAGAGGTGATCCTTTCTAATCCAATACCGTGATCAATGATTCTTGTATTTTCAAGAAAGATAACCCCTATATCGCCAAGTTCTAAGAAACGACCACAGTCGCAATTAATATTGCAATTATTTCTTTTACAGGCTAATGGATGATTTGCACCTCTGTCGTAATAGAATGGAGAATAACTTCCTTGGATGTTTTCCATGGGCAGATTCAAGATGAAAGCTTTTGGGTCTGGGAATATAATATTTTTATTAGGAACTCCTGATTTTTCCCAATAGTCTTTTATCTCGGGAGAAAAAGAATTAACTCCAATATAAATTTTATCTAAAGGTAAATTAGCTATTAATAATAGGTAGTTCCAAACTTTTTTGATAAACCATTCAATAGAGATGTTTTCACCACCACCACAGCTTAATTGTTCAAAAAAGCTGAAATAACCATCACGAAACATCATTTTATCTAAAGAAAATTTATTGGATCCAACCTTAATACATGGTTGACAGGTTGTCAGAGATTGGCTTAATCTTTTTTTTTCTTTCACTATCTTTACATATCCAATTAATCCAGAATTTACAAAAAGAGTACTTTGCCAATCTGTCGGTGGGA
Source organism: Patescibacteria group bacterium (assembly GCA_018819085.1). Lineage (GTDB taxonomy): Bacteria > Patescibacteriota > Minisyncoccia > Portnoybacterales > UBA2143 > JAHJQT01. The sequence continues at coordinate 7,180 of JAHJQT010000044.1, read as the reverse complement.
TTATAGAAATAGGTTTTATGTTTTTAAAGTCATTTTCTTCCCAGTAATTAATAAATCTTTTCCTTTGAAGATGTGTGCCAGATATTTCTTCCATTTTTCGTTCCTCCGTATTTGATTATTAAAAAACTTAAGTTTTACGTCTTTTATAAATAATAAAACAATAATTTTAAAAGTCAAGCATTATAGGTAATGTGTAAGGACTTATGGTGGTTTTTTGGTATAATGGAATTAATAAAAGGTTTGACAGAATAATATAAAAGTGTTATTCTTTTTTTAGTTCACGAATAATTAAATAGTAAAATTTTTCTTAAATATTGAAAAAGAAAAAGGAGGCGAGAAATGGCGAAGACAAGAATTATAAGGTTGGAAGTTGGGATCAGGAAGTGTGAGAAAGCCCTGGCAAAGTTTGAGGCAAATGAGATGAAAGCCAAGGAGAGATGGGCGATTGCGTATCATCGTTTCCTGAAGGCTACTGTTGATTTGGCAGGTTTAAAGAGGTTCAATACACTCAGGCACGAGAATCTTCGGAAGAAAGTTATTCAATGGCCGAAGAAATCGGTAGAGTTAACCCAAAAGCGAGATGAGACCCGGATAGCAATCGCTAAACAAAAAGCCGAAATTGCAAGGCAATCAATCGAACTTTCAACAGTGGTGGTTAAGGAGAAAGCTGAACAAAAGGCTGTTGATGACCTAGTTGAACAGGTTCATCTTCTCAATAACGGCGTGGTTACGGCCTTAGAGATTAGAAACCATTATCTAAGCAGTCATGTATACGGGTTAATGGTTGATGAGGAAGGGGATCTTAGGTCATCATTGACTTGGGTTAATTCGGATCAGACCAAGAAGGTAGTGGCATTGGTGAACACAATTCAACTGGTATTACCTGATCTCGCTGATCAGGCAATGGAAAAGATCAGAAGTTTTTTCGTTCGTTTTCAAGCAAAGGCTGTAATGGACGAAGCGGTTCAGGCTATGTATGACTTGACTAAGGAATTATTGGTTGAGAAAATGCAGTTTCAGGTAGGGCCGAACCTTTATCGTTTTCTTAGTCTTGAGTTGGATCAGTATATTTTTCCTGAATTAAGGATGGCGCAAGACCTTCTCAAGAGAAGTATTAGGTCTGAAAAGACCAATACTTACATCAGGTTATACAAAAGGGCTTCCCGAACCGACAACTGGGAGCCGATTAAACAAAAATAAGCTATCTCGCGATAGGTAGCACAACCAAGGGTCATTCTTTACGAAGAGTGACCCTGTTTTATTTTCTAAATGTAAAATGGGTAAAAAAGTGTCTTTAAGTCTAATCAGGCACGGCCTTATTCGCACAACCTTCCGTCCTCCCCGCGCTACGCCAGAGGCTTCGGCGAGGCGAGCGAACGTAAGGATGTAGCTCTGTAAGGCCATGCCTGTTTATTTTTCTGAGACAATGTTTTTATATATCGCCATAAAGGCGGTTTTTTGATATAATAGTAATAAATAAAAGATTTGGAGGGGATTTGAGGAATAAAAATATGAATAAAAAACTATTTTTAACATCAGCTGGGTTTTTAAATAAAGAAATATCTGATTTGTTTTTAAAGGAATTAGATAAAGAACCGAGTAAGTCTCGGATTTTTATGGTTACCAGTGCTAGAACAAAAGAAGAAGAATATTATATTGAAGAATCTAGGAAAGAATTAGTTGATTTAGGATTTAAGGATATATTTATTTATAATCTAGATAAAAGAGTATCTATTAATGAAGTGAAAGATTGTGATGTTATTTATATCTGTGGAGGTAATACTTACTATATTATGAAAAAATTTAGAGAAACAGGATTGGATAAGATTGTTATTAAATCAGTTAATCAAGGGAAAATCTATGTTGGTGTTAGCGCTGGTAGTATTATGGCTGGACCTAATATTGAAATTTCTGGTTGGGGGATTAATGGAGATAAAAATGATGTTAATTTAAAAGATTTAACTGGTTTTAATTTTACTAATATTTCTATTTTTCCTCATTTTGAAGAAGATAAGCATAGATTAGAAGTAGAAGAGTTTAAAAAGAAAGTTAATTATCCTGTTATTGAATTAACGGATAATCAAGCAGTTTTTGTTGAAGGAGAAGAGTATAGGGTTATTGGAGAGTGATTAAAAGGAATATCTTAAGAATAGATTTAAGGAGAGAAAATAAATATATGTTTTTTATAAAAAACAAGAATCAAAAACAAGATAAAACAGGTGAGTTAAAATTGAAAAATTATGATAAGATTTGGACAAAATTCTGTTTTCTTGATGAAAGTGGCAGTCTTGATCCAAAAACAGCTCCATTTTTTACGGTTGGTTTAATAAAATGTAGCCAACCTTATTATTTATATAGTAAACTAATTTATGAAAGGAATAAAAGAAATTTTCATGATGAAATGAAATTTAATAAATTATCTAGAAGAAATATTGATTTTGCTAAATTCGCTATTGATTCTTTTTTGGATACAAAAAGTATTTGGTTTTATTCTTATACGCTCGATAAAGGAGGTCAATATTTTCAAAATGAATTTAATGGTAATCCTTGGGTTGCTTATGAGTATATTTCTATTCGTTTAGCAGAATCAGCACTTGCTCCAAATGAAATTTTAATACTTTTAGCTGATCATGTAACAACGCCAAAAAATGTACGCTATGAAGTTTGTGTAAAAGAAAAAATAAATAGAAAAGCGGGTAGATTAGCTATGGCTGGTGTATGTCGGTTTGATTCAAAAGGCAATGATTTATTACAAGTTGTAGATCTTTTTATTGGCGCAATTAATTATGATTTAAAAATTATGACTGATATTGTTGGTAAAGGAGATAAATATAAAAAAGAATTAGTTAGGTTTATTAAAGCAAATATAGGGACAAAGGATTTTACTAAAGGATTTCGTAATAAAAAGTTTAATATTTTTGTTGATCAGGATTTAAAACAAAGATTACCACTTGAATATAAAAATAGTCAGAATTAATTGTCTAAAAAGAAAAAAGCCACCGTCCTAACGGTCGGCGCCTTTTCCAAATACTACAATCAGTGTATCAAATCTGTATATCTTGTCAATAGCAATTAATCCACAGTAAATATTAGAGGTCAGTAGTTAAAATTCCTATAGGAATTTTAACTACTAGAACGCAAATTGTCAATGCCATGTGGTAATGTACACAGACATATGGCGGTTTTTTGCTTGTCCTGAATTCATTGAAGGGATATAATAAATGTATGAAACAATTTTCTCATTCTAAATTAGAAATGTATAAAAGATGTCCTTTGCAATATAAGTTTCAGTATTTAACTAGTTTAAAACCAGAAAAAGAAGAAACTATTGAAGCTTTTATTGGAAGTCAAGTTCATAATACATTAGAATTGCTTTATCGTGATTTATTAAAAACTAAATTAAATTCTTTAGATGATTTAATAAAATTCTATGATGAAATCTGGCGAGTGGAATGGAAGGATGAAATTGTTATAAACAATAAAGATTATAACAAAGAACATTATTACAATTTAGGAAAGAGATGTATTGAGAATTACTATAATCAATATTCTCCTTTTGATCAGGATCAAACGATTGGCGTAGAAAAGAAGATAATATTAAAATGGGGTGAATATGAAATTATTGGATATATTGACCGTTTAGCTAGAGATAAGAAGGGAGTCTATTCTATTCATGATTACAAGACAGGTTCAACACTAATGGATCAGAAATATGCAGATAAAGATCGTCAATTAGCTCTTTATTCAATTTTTGTTAAGGATAGCCATAAAGAAGCTAAGGAAATTAAGTTAATTTGGCATTATGTAGCTTATGGTGAAGATGTATCCTCTAAGAGAACAGATAATGAATTAAAAGAATTAAAGAGTGATATTTTAGAACTTATTGAAGAGATTAATTTAGTTGAAAAAGAAGGTAATTTTCCGGCACAGGAAACTATGTGTGATTGGTGTGGTTTCTGGAAACATTGTCCTAAAAAGAAGCATTTATATAAAATAGAACAATTACCAAAAAATGAGTACTTAAAAGAAGATGGAATTAAATTAGCTAAGAAATATATTGAATTAGCTGAGAAAAGAACAGATGTTAATAGAGATAATAGAATCAGATCAGAAGAGATTACTCAAGAAATGAAAAAAATAGAAGAAGCCATATTAATCTATGCTAAAAAGAATAATATGGAAGCATTAGATGGAGGAGATAAATTAGTGGCGGTTAATAGGAAACAAGATTATGATATTCCAAGAAAAAGCTATGATTTAGAAAGATATGAAGAATTAGAGAATTTACTTCAAAAAACAAAGTATTGGTCTGATATATCTACAATTGCAGATAAGAAGTTGAAAGAATTACTTGATGGAAAAGATATTGATAGTGATCTTAAAGATAAAATTTTAGAAATAGTTCCTATGAAGGATAGTATTAGTTTATCAATAAGGAAGAAGTAAAAGATTTTGAGGGGGTTTGACAGGATAGTATTTTTATGCTATCCTGTTTTTATAGTTCTTATTAATTCTAATTAAGGGGGAAAAGAAATGAAAAAGATGATGTTAGTGGTATTTGTTGCTTTGGCGGTTTCGTTTATTGGGTCAATGGCTTGGGCGGGGGAGAACTCAGAGAGAAAAGTAGAATTTCAAAAGCTTATTGCTTCATTGGATAAGCTGGAGAAAGGATGTCCGTACTCATTCTCTGAGGAGCTATTTTTGAAAGATATGCTTGAAGATTTGGTCAAAGAACTTGAGATGCTCATGTCAAATCCTTCTTTGCCAAAGGAGGATGCTTCTCAGCTTTTGGTCATCAAATCGAAAATGGAGGAAATCCTTGCTGGTCCTTGCTGTAAAAACATCAGGAGTCTTGAGAAGGTTCAGGAGATGCTCTTTGATCTCCAAAAGGATTTTAAGACTCCTTCCTATCAGAAATGGTGGGAAAGTCTGGATGATTGGAGGAATTAACTCGAAGGCGCTATCAAGCTAAGCTTGCTCTAGCGCTTTTTTACTTACAAATTTATTAATTTTTTGATAGAATAGGAATATGAAAAAACAGATTAAGCTTTATAACATCCTATTTAGAAATAATAAAAGTAATTATTTAAAACATAAAGAAGAAGCCTCAAAATTAATATCTGAAAGAATTGATTATTATAATAATATATATCAATTTGATTTTAATAGAATTAGTATTAGAAACCAAAGAACAAGATGGGGAAGTTGTTCTAGTAAGAAAAATCTAAATTTTAATTATAGATTACTGTTTTTATCTAAAAGAATCTCAGATTATATTATTGTTCATGAATTGTGTCATTTAAAAGAATTAAATCATTCAAGAAAATTTTGGAATTTAGTTGCTGAAGTTATACCTGATTATTTGGATATTAGGAGAGATTTAAGAAATAAGAGGTTTAGATTATCAAGAAGAAGTATTGGCTTGGGGGATAACCATACATAAAAGCCAAGGTAAAACTTTTGATAAAGTAATTATTGATGTTGGAGATGGTGCTTTTGCTTATGGTCAAATGTATGTTGCTTTAAGTCGTTGTCAAAGTTTAGAGGGTATCATTTTAAAAAAGAAAATTCAGAGATCAGATATTTTAACTGATCAACGAGTAATAGATTTTTTAACTAGTTATTAAGAATGTATTTTGGTAGAATAAGATTATGTTTTCAAAGAATATTAAAATTTTAATAATTTCTGTTTTAATTCTTGTTATTGGAATTTTTCTTATTCTTTTTTTAAAAGAAGATAGTGTATCTGTTTTTAAAGTTAATAAGGTTATTGATGGAGATACAATTGTTTTAGAAGGAGGGGAGATAGTTAGATATATTGGCATTGATTCGCCTGAAACGGGACAAGAGGGTGGTGATTGCTTCGCACAGGAGGCATTTAATGCAAATAAAGAGTTAGTTGAAGGAAAAGAGGTTAAATTAAAGAAAGATGTTTCAGAAAGAGATAGATATGGAAGATTGTTAAGATATGTCTGGATAGATGATATTTTTATTAATCAATATCTAATTAAAGAAGGATATGCTTTATCAGCTAAATATCCTCCTGATATTAAGTATGCAGAACAATTTGATAGTTTTGAGGCACAAGCTAAAGGGGGAAATTTGGGATTATGGTCTTCATGCCAAGTTGATGGAGTTATTTGTTCTATAAATGTATATGATTGTTCTGATTTTGAAACACGAAAAGAAGCACAGAATATTTATGAATCTTGTGGAAATAATGATATTCATAAATTAGATAGCGATAATGATGGAGTAGTTTGTGAAAGTTTACCTTAAGTTTATATGGTATAATAAATATATGAATAAAATAAAAGCGAAAGTTTTTACAATTTTTTGGTTAGCATCTGGAGCAGTTTGGGCAGTCTCTAGTGTTAAACATATTATTAATAAAGAAGATACATTTGTAATCGTTATTTATGTTGCTACTGCAATAGCATCTTTTGGATTAGCATTTCGTTCGTATAGTAAAAAATAATTAATAAAAAATAAAAATATGTTTTTTATTACTAGGAAAAGAAAAAGAAAAATAGTATAATATAGGTATATGAAAATTAAGTGTTATAAAATAAAAAAAACAGCACAGGAGATACAAGATAGAATTTTTAAGAATATGTCTGCTGACAGAAAGATTGAAATTGGATCTCAATTATGGAGATTAGCTAAAGATGTAGTAGGAGATAAAATTAGTTTTACTCCAGAAAAAATTTCAAAAAAAAATTGATTTTAAATATTTAAAAAAATGGGCGAAAAAATTAGGCGTTTTAGAGATTTTAAACAGGATAATTAATAAAATTTAGTTTCTAATTTATTAGGTGCAATGGTTGCTATGATATATATTTTAAAAACAAATAAATTTAATTAATAAAAAATAATATACATGAAAATAAATAAATTAAAACCATGTTTAATTAGTTTTTTACAAGCATTAGGAGTTGTTGTTTATTGTTTTTTAATTGGAAGTTTTCTTCAATTAGGAGAAAGATTTTTTCCTCAGCCACCTGTTTTTTTATTGCCTGTTTTGATTTTAACTCTTTTAGTTTTTTCAGCAGCTGTTACTGGAATGATTGTTTTTGGATATCCAGCTTATTTAGCCCTTAATAATAGAATTAAAGAAGCTTTAATTATCTTTTTATATACCTTGCTATATTTTCTAGGATTTATTGGTATTATGATAATT
>JAHJQT010000043.1 GCA_018819085.1 Patescibacteria group bacterium | reverse complement strand
TGATATTTGGGGATCAAAAACGGCTGAAAAAGGAGATTCTCCACTTTTAATAGCTAGAAAAGCTTATATAGAACATGCTCAAGAATTAGGATATAAGGGAGATATAAATGATGCAGGTGAAGTAAAGAAATGGGCAGGAAAATTCAGTACAAGGCATATTGTTGGACAATATATCAGCGAGCATCAAGGTGACTATAAGGAGTTAATTGATAAAATAGGTACTCCTCCTAAAAATCCAATTGAATTAGATAAGTGGATGAGTAAAGTTCCTGGAAGCACATTCAATGAAGTTTTGAATAATAAGGTTCCTAGTTTAATTCATGTAGGCGATACAGTAAGTATTGATGCAAATGGTAATATTAATGCTTATGACCCAGAAGGCAAATTAAGAATAGGTAACTTACCAAAGGACATGCTCACTCCTGAAACAATAAATGCGGAAAGTTTTGGAAAAATAATGGCAGTTAAAGAATTTTCTAATCTTTCTACAGAGCAAGTTGAAAGAATAGATAAATTATTTTCCAGACACTTAGGAGCTAGTTTTGAAGGTTTTCAATCTTTTGACGCAGCAGAGAGAGCAGAGAAGATAGCGAATTTAGAGGAAATAATAAATAAACTTAAAAAAGAACCATCATCAAACTTTATCAAGAAACAATTACAAGAATTGAATATGATTAAGGAAATTTGGAAAAAATTTGGAACAGAAGATATAAAATTACCAGAAGTAGAATTAAAACCAGTAGCGCCAGAAGTGTCTGAAATTCCTCAAGAACCAATATTAGATGAAACAGGAACAGAAACAAGGGGAGAAACTCCAATAGGCAGTGAAGATAATATAAAAGAGATAAATGAATTATTTAAAAAACAAGGAATGGAAAAAATAATAGAACAGGTAAAAGCAGGTAAGATTAGTAGAGAAGATTTTAAAGAATTTCTATTTGATGATGCTAGAAAAGATGACGGTTTTGTAAGTGTTGAAGAAAAAACAAAGATTAATGAAATAATGATGAAACTTGGGGAATAAAATTAAATAATATATTTAATATGCCTGAGATACAAGATAAATATAAGGAACCGCTTGAAGGTGACCCAATTGCTTTAAGCGAAAAAGTTGAATTAAGGGAGGATAAACCTGATCCAAGAGAACAGGAAATTTTAGAATTAGAAAGAAAATTAGCTGAAAAGAAGCAAGAGTTAGAACTCCAGCCTACGCCAGAGGTCTTAGCGAGCGAGGCAGAAGTAATTAAAGAAGAACCAAAAGAACCTGAAAAACTAGTTGAAAAGGAAGTTGTTCCACCTACATCAAAATTATCTTCAAAAGTTAAAGATCAAATTAAGAAACTCAAAGAATTAGACCGAGAGAATCAAATTAAAGAACTTTGTAATTTATCTTTTTCAGAAGATCTTGATTTTGCTGTTAATGTTGCCAAAGGATTAGATGATGCTTATGTTCTTGATGAATTTCATGATGCTTTAGTAGATGAACTATATGATAAGTTAGTTGAACAGGGAGAATTAAAGAAGATATAACAATTATGGATTTTAATCAAATTCTTTTATTAATAATTTTTCTTCTTATCCTATCTATTGTCTGTATTGGAGGGTTAATTTTTATTTACAATAGTAAACGTAAGGGAAAAAGAGCTAAGGCTTTAAATATGAGCCTTTTTTTAATTTCTTTACCTAAGAATCCAAAAAGAAATGAAGGAGAAGCGCCAAAATCAGAAAAAGAAATTATTGCTGTAATGGAACAACTTTATAGTAGTTTTAGTAATATTAAAGAAACAAAAGATGTATTTCTTTATGGTCAACCTCATTTAGCTTTTGAAATAGCAACTCCTGAGACAGGCGAAGAAATAAATTTCTATATCTCCATGCCACGTAGATATGAAACAGTTATTGAAAAACAAATTCATGGTTTCTATCCAGATGCATCAATAAAGAAAGTTGAAGATTATAATATCTTCAATCCAGAAGGAAAAACTGCTGGCTCTTATTTTAAATTAGCTAAAAGTTATGCTTTACCTTTTAAAACATATCAGGGTTTAGAAGCTGATCCTGTTAATGGGATTGTTAGTGCCTTAAGTAAGGTGAGTGAAAAAGGAGAAGGTGTTTCTGTTCAACTTCTTGTTCGTCCTACTTTAATGAAATGGCAGAAATCAAGTAGAGATATTGCTATAGAAATGCAGAAAGGGAAAAGCTTTTCTCAAGCAAAATCTTCTAAAGGAGGAAATATTTTAGGCCAAATAGTAAAAGATTTAAAAAAGGGAAGTAAAAATAATCAGTCGCAAGAAGAAATTAGACCAACTCTTACAGCAGGACAAGAAGAAACTATTAAAGCCATAGAAGATAAGGCGAAAAAAGTTGGTTTTGATATTAATTTAAGATTATTAGTTTCTGCACCTGATCAAAATAGAGCTGATGAGCTTTTGAGTCATTTAGAATCTGCTTTTGTCCAATTTGAGGCGCCAGATATGAATAAATTAAAGTCAGTTAGGATGAAAAAAGGGCGTGGTTTAAAAAATCTTATCTATGATTTTTCTTTCCGTCTTTTTAATCAGAAGAATAGAATGATTTTAAATACAGAAGAATTAACAAGTATTTTTCATTTTCCTACGGCAAGCACTGAAACACCTAAAGTTAAATTCCTTAAAACAGAGCAAGCTGCTCCGCCTGCTAATATGCCTGATCAAGGTCTTATTCTGGGGAAGAATGATTATCGTGGGGTAGAAACAGTTATTCGTATGCAGGAGAATGATAGACGTCGTCATTTATATGTTATTGGACAAACAGGCACAGGAAAAACAGTCTTTATGAAGAATATGATTCTTCAAGATATTAAAGAAGGCAGAGGTGTCTGTTTCATAGATCCTCATGGAAGTGATTTAGAATCAGTTATGGGTCAAATACCTAAGGAAAGAGCTGAAGATGTTATTTTAATAGATCCAGGCGATATGGATAGGCCATTAGGGTTAAATATGCTGGATTATGATTCAAAGTATCCAGAACAGAAAACTTTTGTTGTTAATGAATTAATGAGTATTTTTGATAAATTATATGATATGAAAGCATCAGGCGGTCCTATGTTTGAGCAATATACTCGTAACGCGCTTTTGCTTTTAATGGATGATCCAACTGATAAATTTACTTTAATGGAAGTTCCTAAAATTATGTCTGATAAGGAATTTAGAAATCGTTTACTTGTTAAATGTAATAATATAGTTGTTAAGGATTTCTGGGAAAAAGAAGCTGAAAAAGCTGGGGGAGAAGCCTCTTTGGCAAATATGGTTCCTTATATTACTTCTAAATTCAATGTCTTTATTGCTAATGATTATATGAGGCCGATTATAGGGCAGTCAGAAAGTTCTATTGATTTTAGAAAAATTATGGATGAACAAAAAATCCTTTTAGTTAATTTAAGCAAAGGCAAATTAGGTGATATTAATAGTTATTTATTAGGTCTAATTATTGTCGGCAAGCTATTAATAGCTGCTTTTTCTCGGGTTGATGTGTCTGAAGAAGAACGCAAAGATTTTTATTTATATATGGATGAATTCCAGAATTTTTCTACTAATAGCATTGCTACAATTCTTTCTGAAGCACGTAAGTACAAACTTTGTTTAATTATGGCTCATCAATTTATTGGACAATTGCCTGAGGAAATAAGCAAGGCAGTTTTTGGTAACGTTGGTTCAATGGTTGCTTTTAGAGTAGGAGCAGAAGACGCTGATTTTCTTGTTAAACAGTTTGAACCAGTTTTTGATGCAAATAGTTTAATTAATATTGATAATTTTAACGCTCATATTAAGCTAATGATTAATAATGAGACATCAAAGGCATTTAACTTAGCAGTATATCCTCCAGGAAAAGAAGATGCTGAAATAATTAAATCAATCAAAGAACTTTCTCATATGAAATATGGTAAGGACAGAGCTGAAGTTGAAAAAGAAATTGCTGAGCGCTGGAAATCATCTGTTTCTTCAGTAATCCAGCCCTCATCTCCGCCAGATTCCGACGTAGGTGTGAAATAGAATAACTGTCCTTGGTGTCATTCCCGCCCCGCATTTGTCATTTCTGCTTTTGGTGTCATTCCCGCGAAAGCGGGAATCCAGAATTAAATTCACTGGATTATCGGGTCAAGCCCGATAATGACACTGGTGTAAAACATTATGGTTTCTAAAAATTATTTTGTTTATATCTTAGCCAATAAAAGAAATGGAACTCTGTATATTGGTGTAACAGACGATTTAATTGAAAGAGTATATGAACATAAAAATAACCTTATTGATGGTTTTACGAAAAAATATAATATTCATAAACTTGTCTATTACGAAATAACAAATAATGTTAATAGTGCCATAAGTAGAGAAAAACAATTAAAGAAATGGAATAGAAAATGGAAACTAGAATTAATTGAAAAAGAAAATCCTGAATGGAAAGATTTGTATTATGATTTGATTGAATGATTTTTTTCTGGATTCCCAATCAAGTTGGGAATGACACCGGAAGGGTTGGGAATGACACCGGAAGGGTTGGGAATGATAAAAAAGAGTAGAATATTTTATTAAATGGCAGTTTATAAGATATTTATTAAAGATTAAAACATTGCGTGATTATGTATATGATGAGATACATAGGTAACACTACTTCTGTCTTCGGGCAAAGGTAATTTTTTTTATGGTATTTATTGTGATTTTATGCTATAATTATAATAATGAAAAAAGATAAAAACAGAAAATTACCTCTATTTTTTAAGCCTATTCTATGGTCTTATGATTTTAATTCTATAGATGTTGAAGAAGATAAAAGAGTTATTATTATTAATGCAATTAATTATGGAGATTTAAAGCATTGGCGATGGATTGTTAAAAATTACGGTAAAAAAAATGTGAAAGAAATGCTGATGAAAATCCCTTTTACGGAGATAAGAGCAAGAGTCGCACCTTTAGTTTCTATTATCTTTTCTATTAATAAATTTAATCATGCGATTAGAAGTAATACCTAGTATTAAAGAGATAGCTGCGTCTAAAGCTTATACTATAGGCAGAAGACAATCATATAAGGATTACATTGATTTATATTATATAATTTTTGAAAAGCATTCTGATTTAAATGAAATTATAAAAATATCTGAAGAAAAATATAAAGATGAATTTAATTCTCGTTTGTTTTTAGAACAATTAATTTATCTTAATGATATAGTAGATGAAGGAATTATTTTTTTAAAGGATAAGATTAGTAAAGAATTATTAAAAGATTTTTTTGAAAAAGAAATTAAAAAAGTAATTTTATAATTAAATGGCAGTTTATAAAATATTTTTAAAAGATTAAAACATTGCGCGATTATTGCGCGATTATTGCGCGATTATTTATTTTCTGTTAAAATTTAGACATGTTGAAGTCAAAATATAAATTGACAAATAAAATAGTTAGCAATCTGACTAAAATTGTTGAGGCTAAAGTCATTATTGAGCAGGCCAAAATTTTACCTGCTCAAGAATTAAATTTACGACGTCAAGCATTAATTAGAATGACCCAAAGCTCAACAGCAATTGAAGGTAATATCTTAAATATTAAACAAGTAGAAGATATATTATGGGGTAGAAAAGTTGATGCTCCTTTAAGAGATATTTACGAAGTCAAAAATTATTTAAGGGCAATTAAGTATATTGAAAAATTTGTTAAAGAAAAAAAACAAATAAGCAGGCACTTAATTTTAGCCATTCATCGTTTAGTAACAGATAAAACATTGCCTAAAACTCAATGTGGGTACTATAGAAAAAGTAAAATTTATATTGTTAGAAGAAAATTAGGTGTGCCTGATGAAATTATTTACACAGGTCCACCAGCTAATAATGTTCCTGATCTAATAGAGGGTTTAATCAGCTGGATAAAAAAAAGTCAAAAACAAAACATTCATCCAATTATTGTGGCTGGTATTGTTCATCGGGAATTAGCAGCTATTCATCCTTTTAGTGATGGTAATGGCAGAACAGCTCGCGCTTTAGCCACTTTTATTCTTTATCAAAGAAATTTTGATTTACGAGGGCTGTTTGCTTTAGAGGATTATTACAATAAAGATAGACCTGCTTATTATAAGGCGATTAATATCGGTAGAAAATATAGCCAAATGGATTTTACAAAATGGTTAGAATATTTTATAAAAGGATTTAGAGCTGAAATTGAATTGGTTAAAGAAAAAGTATTATCGCTTGCAGTGATCAAAGCAAGTAAGCAAATGACAAAACAGATTCAATTAACGAAAAGACAAATAAAAGTAATTGATTTTATTAATACAATAGGCAAAATTACAGTAGGCGATGCAGTAGATGTTTTAGGTTGTCCTAAAAGAACTGCTCAGTTGGAATTGCAAAAATTAAAGAAATTAAAGATTATTAAGCAAATAGGTAAAGGGCCAGCCGCAGCTTATATTCTTCTATAAGTAAAGCGCAGATTAGAGCTGAAGTTGAAAAAGAAATTGCCGAAAGGTGGAAATCATCTGTTTCTTCTGGAGTAAGTTCTTCGTCTCCAATAGATTCTGATATGGGGGTGAAATAAAATAACTGTCCTTGGTGTCATTCCAGCCTCTGGTGTCATTCCTGCGGAAGCGGGAATCCAGACCTGGATTCCCAATCAAGTTGGGAATGACACCGGAAGAAAGAGGAATGACACCGGAGAAGTTGGGAATGACATTAAAAAAGTTGGGAATGATAAAAAAGAGTAGAATATTTTATTAATATGGCAGTTTACAAAATATTTATTAAAGATGTTTTTCTAGATGTTGTCTGGGAGATTTTGTATTTTCCTTTGTGGTGGTATAGCAGAGGATTAAAAAATGCAGGTCTTTTTTGTTTACAAAGAATAAAGGATGGATGGCGTTTTCTAGCTTTATCTATTATTTTACATAGTTTCTTTAAGTCCATGTTTGCTCAACGAGGCTGGGATGCTTACGTTCTAACCTTAATGGTTCGTTGTTGGCAGATTTTTTGGAGATTTATTATCATGTTTATTTTTGTTGTTTTTTGGGTTTGTATTTTTCTTGCCTGGATTGCATTACCAATTTTTGTAATTTGGCAACTATTTTTATGAGCGAAACTAACCTTATCTTCCAACCGCATCTTAATATTTTAAGAATTAGCCATAGAAAGATTAAAAAGAAATTAGGCTGGCTAATTTTATTATTTCTATTTTTATTAGGAATATATAGTATTTTTTATAATTATTATTTATCCATTTTAATATATATGTTTCTTTTTTATTCTTGGCAGAGAAAGAAAGAAAAAATTATTAAACTAAAAATGCCTAAAGTAGGCCAAGAAATAGAAATATCTTCTTTTCTCGATAAAGAAGCTAAAGATTCATTAGAAAAGGCCTGGATGTTTTGTTATAGGAATAGATATAATTTTTTACGTCCAATCCATCTTTTCTCTTTTTTTATAAAACAAAAAGATTTTAAAAAAATATTAAAAAGATTAAATTGTGAGCCTAATCAGGTTATTAAAAAAACAAAGAAAATTTTAAAAAGTTCTTCTTTTTTCCCTGATTCAGAAAAAAGAATAAATGTTTTAGGTCCGCAAATAAGTCAGGATTTTAGGGAGGTTTTTATAGATGCTTATCTTTTTTGTTTAAAAGAGAGAAAGGAACAAATTAGTTCTTTAGATATCCTTTGGGCTATAAGTCAGAATAAGAATTTAGTTGGTATGATTTTTGATGAATTTGGTATTAGTCCTAATGAAGTAGAAAAAGTTATTAAATGGGCTATTTTTGAAAAGGAAATTAAAAAATATGAGCAGTTGTTTTTCTGGAGACGTCTTTTAAAACCAAAAGGTAAGTTAGATAGAGCAATGACAGCTGCTTTAACACCAACGCTTGATATGGCTAGTAATGATTTAACATATATGGCAAGACAAGGAGCATTTGAAGTTGTTATTGGTAGAGAAAGGGAAATTAATGATATTTTTAATTTTTTTAGCGCAGGACAAACAGGAATAATTTTAGTTGGACATAGTACTATTGGAAAAAAAGCTATTTTAAAGAAAATAGCGCAATTAATGGTTTCTGAAGATGTCCCTAAATTTTTAAAAGATAAACGATTAGTTAAGTTAAATATTAGTAATTTAGTTGGATTAGAAGGCGCACGAGATAAAGGAGAAGAATATTTAAAGAAAATTCTTTTTGAAGTTAGTCGTGCTGGGAATATTGTTCTAGTTATTGAAGGAATTGATAATTTAGTTGGATTAAAAAGTCAAAGACATGGATTAGATTTTTCTGAGATTTTAGCTTCTGCTTTAAGTAATAGTGATTTTTTCTTTATTGGAACAACTTCTTTAGAAGGTTTTTCTTTAAAAATTGAAGGAAAAACACTTGGAAGTTTCTTAAGTAAAATAGACATAGAGAATCCTGATCGTGATTCTATCTGGCAAATTTTAATAAGTAAAATTTTTGTTATTGAAAAAAAATTAAATGTTCTTTTTTCTGTTGATGCTGTTGAACAAGCTATTAATCTTGCTGATAAATATATTTATGGCAATGCTTTGCCTGCGAAAGCAATGGATTTACTTGCAGAAGCAGCTTACAGGTTAAGAGGTAAAAAAAGCTCTGTAAACTCAATAAAAGAAGAACATATTATTGAATTAGTAGTTGAAAAAACTAATATTCCAATGGGAGAAATTCAAGATACGGAAAAAGAAAAATTACTTAATTTAGAAAAATTAATTCATGAAAGAGTTGTTAATCAAGAAGAAGCAGTTCAAGCAGCTGCTTCAGCATTAAGACGTAGTCGTGTTAATCTAAAAGATAGAAAGAAAACTATTTGTAATTTTCTTTTTGTTGGACCTACTGGAGTAGGTAAAACAGAAGTAGCTAGAACGTTAGCCAGGGTATATTTCGGAAGTGAAAAGAAAATGGTTCGTTTAGATATGTCTGAATATCAAGAAAAAAGAGGATTAAGACGTCTTATTGGAATGCGTTCTGACCAAGGAGTTGAAAATGGATATCTTACAGAAGCAATTAAACGTCAACCTTATTCTCTTTTACTTTTAGATGAGATAGAGAAGGCTCATCCTGATATTTTAAATCTTTTTTTACAAGTCATGGATGAAGGTCGTTTAACTGATGCTTCTGGAGAAACAATTAATTTTACCAATGTTATTTTAATAGCTACTTCTAACGCTGGGACTAAAATTGTTCAAGAAAGAGTCACTAGAGGTGTTATTTATCAAGCAGTAGAAAAAGAATTAAAAGAAGAAATTCTACCTGAATATTTTAGACCTGAATTTTTAAATCGTTTTGATAGAATTGTCTTATTTAAACCTCTAACGGAAGAAAATATGATTGAAATTACTCATTTGTTTTTAAACATGGTTAAAAAAGGTATGGACGAGAAAGGTGTGATATTTGAAATAGAAAAAGAGGCAGTTGAAGAATTAGCTCAGGCAGGTTATAATCCTCTGTATGGTGCAAGATCTTTAAGTCGAGTTATTCAAGAAAAAGTAGAAAATAATCTGGCGAGATTATTTCTTGAAAAAAATATTAAACGTAGAGATAAAATAATTTTAAAAAAAGGAATGGCTCTTGAAATACAAAAAGCGCCTAAACTTTAATTTATATGAATAATAAAATAGAAAAATTAATAGGTCAGTTTGTTAGATTTGGAATTATTGGAGGTATGAATACAGCGATTGATTTTGGTATTCTAAATCTTTTAATGTGGTGGACAGGAATTTATTCTGGCGGTCAAATTGTTTTATTAAATATAATATCTTTTGCCATAGCCGTAACTAACAGTTATTTCTGGAATAAATATTGGACATTTAAAGATAAAGATAGTACTGGTGTCTTGGAATTTTCTCAATTTATTGCAGTTACTTTAGTTGGGTTGGTTATTAATAGTACTATTGTTTATGTAGTAACAACATTAGTTGATCCGATGTTTGGCTTAAATGAAACGTTATGGGCTAATTTAGCTAAAATAGTAGCTACTGGATTATCTTTGATCTGGAATTTTATTGGCTATAAGTTTATTGTTTTTAAGCAAAAATAAAATGGAAAATCTTGTCTTATATCGTAAGTATCGTCCAACATCTTTTTCTCAAATAGTTGGTCAAGAACATATTGTCAAAACACTAACAAATGCGCTTAAAATGGGCAAAGTTGCACATGCCTATATTTTTAATGGCGTCCGCGGAACAGGAAAGTGTGTTAAATATGATACAAAAATTATAGATGCTTCTACAGGCGAAGTTTTAACTGTTGAAGAAATTTATAAACGAAAAAAAATTAATCTTTTTACACTTGGGGAAAATTATAAATTTAAAAAGGTTAAACCGAGCGATTATGTTGATGACGGTTTAAAACCTTGTTATAGGGTAACAACAGCTTTGGGAAGAGAAATAGAAGTCACATCTTCACATCCATTTTTAACAATTAAAGGATGGAAAAAACTTTCTGAATTGCAAGTTAAAGACCGTATTGGAGTTCCAAGGGAAATATCTGTTTTTGGTAATAAAAAAATGACTAAATCCGAGATCAAATTAGTAGCTCATTTAATTAGCGAAGGTTCTGTTGCGGATGCTGGTCATTCTATAGGTTTTACCAATTCAGATCCTATTTTAGTTGATGATTTTACAAAAGCAGCAAAATCTTTTGAAAATATAAAGATAGTTAAATATGATTCTAACGAAAAGCGTACTCTAACTTACCGAGCAGTTCAAATTAATCGGCGTAATTGGATGAATCAGCCTGGACAATCTCAAAATTCTATTGCTGGCTTCATTAAGCGATTAGGTATATTAGGCCAAAAATCAAAAGATAAAGACATCCCTAAAGAAATTTTTCAACTAAGTAAATCTTCGGTTAGTTTATTTTTGAGAACTTTATATAGTGGAGATGGAGGAGTTGATTTTGTGAGTACACCAACAATTTCTTATTATTCTTCTTCTAAAAAACTTATAAATCAGATACAACATTTATTAATTCGTTTCGGAATTATTTCTAGAATTAGATATAAGCCAGTAACATTTAAAGGTAATATTTTTCCTAATTGGGTTTTAGAAATCAGCAATAGAGAAAGTATAGAAATTTTTGATAAAAAAATAGGATTTATAGGAGAAAAAGAAAAGAAACTTCAAGATATGATTGTTTTTTTAAAAAATCGTCCAATAAATCCAAACAACGATACTATTCCATCAGAAATTTATAATTTAGTTAAAAAAGAAAAAAAATTAAGCGGTAAATGTTGGACTGAAGTAGGAATAGCTTTAGGTTATAAATTACCGAAAAACGCCAAACCAAATTTTGCTTATTCTCCATCTCGTAAAAAATTACGTGTTTATGGCGAAGTATTGAATTCTAAAGAAGTTTGTAATATTGCAAATTCTGATATTTATTGGGATCGCATAACTAATATTAAATATATTGGTAAGCATCAAGTATATGATTTAACAATTCCAAAGACTCATAATTTTATAGCAAATGATTTTGTTGTTCACAATACAACTATTGCTAGATTATTAGCTAAAGCAGTTAATTGTTTAGATTCAAAGAGTCCAGAGCCGTGTAATAAGTGTCTGGCTTGTAATGAAATTAATCAGGCAAAATCAATGGATTTAATAGAAATTGATGCTGCTTCAAATAGGGGAATTGATGAAATAAGAGAATTGCGCGATGGAATCAAATTTAGTCCTAATAGTTTGAAATATAAGGTTTTTATAATAGATGAAGCACATCAACTTACCAAAGAAGCTTTTAATGCTTTATTAAAAACATTAGAAGAGCCTCCAGCTCATGCTATTTTTATTCTAGCAACAACAGAAATTCATAAAGTTCCTCAGACTATAATCTCAAGATGTCAAAGATTTGATTTTCATAAATTAACTTTAGATCAAATTATTGGAAGATTAGCTTGGATTTCTAAACAAGAGAAAGTAAGTATAGAAAAACCAGCTTTAGAATTAATTGCTTTAAATGCTGATGGTTCAATCAGAGATGGTGAAAGTTTATTAGGTCAGATTATGTCTATGGAAGATAAGAATATTACCTTAGGAGAAGTTCAGACAATTTTAGGGGTTACGGATATAAGGGCAGTTCAGGATTTAGTTGATTATATTGTTGGGAAAGAAAATAGCAAAGCAATTCATCATATTAATACCATAGCTAATCAAGGTCATGATTTAATTCAATTTACAAAATCATTAGTAAGTTATTTAAGAAAAACACTTATTCTTAAAGTTGATTCAAATTTAGCTAAATTAGTTGCTTCAGAATTGACTAAGGAACAAATTGATGTCATGATTAAGCAAGGAGAGAAATTTGAGCAAACAGATTTACTCAAAGCAATACATTTATTTATTCATGCTGGAAATGAAATTAAATCAGCTGATTTTCAGCAGCTTCCTTTGGAATTAGCAGTAGTAGAGTGTTGTGAATAAATATTGGGGAGTAGCCAAGTGGTAAGGCAGGGGCCTTTGAAGCCCCCATTCGCAGGTCCGAATCCTGCCTCCCCAGCCACAAGACTTTTTTATTGAGGGACCGAGAGGTCTCAAAAATCGCCAAGAGGGCGATTTTTTGGTATAATATATATTATGGATCATAAACAGCATCAACATAATAATCATTCAGTTCATGAGCAGAAGCAAAAATCAAAATCTCAT
>JAHJQT010000042.1 GCA_018819085.1 Patescibacteria group bacterium | reverse complement strand
TCTTCATTATTTTAACATTTTTCTCTGCCTAAGCCAAATTAAAAATATACCGATACTGTCTATGGCAACATCATGAAAAGCTCCTGCTCTTTTAAAAATAAAGTTTTGATGATATTCATCTGAAAAAGCATATAGAATAGCTAGAGAAACAGAAAATAATAATATTCTTTTTTTACTTATTTTATGCTGACTCAATGCTCTTATTAATAAAAAAGTTAAAACAGCATATTCAGAAATATGAGCTAATTTACGCAAAACAAAATCGTATTCACTTGGAAGGTTAGATTTAAGATCTGGTTGATGAGAAAGAAAAAAAATAATCCCAGCCCAAATAAGAACTAAAAACCAATTTAATATTTTTACTTTCATAAATTAAAATATTTCAAAAAATCATTTGTTGAAAGCGTATTTAAAATATCCTTTTTTTCTGCCCAGCCACGTCGTGCTTGAGCAATGCCTAATTCCATCATCTTAAAATAATTAACATTATGAACATCTGTCCCAATAGTTATTTTTACACCCTCATTAATTGCCTGACGAATATGCACATCTCTTAAATCCAAACGTTTTTCATGCGCATTAATTTCTAAAGCTGTTTTTGTTTGTTTAGCAATTTTTAAAATTTTAGGAAAATCTAATTGATACCCTTCTCTTTTTTGTATCACTCTACCAAAAGGATGCGCAATAGCATCTAGATGAGGATTCTTCATTGCTTTTATCAATCGTTCTGTCATATTTTCTTTATCCATTTTAAGTCCTGAATGAACTGCGCCTAAAACAAAATCTAATTGAGATAAAACTTTATCTTCTATAAATAAACTACCATCAGCCCTAATATCAACTTCAGTTCCCTTTAATATTTTTATTCCAGAGACCTTCTTATTAACCCTATCTATCTCCTGCATTTGTTTTAAAATTCGTTTTCCATCCAATCCATGAACTATGCCTAAAGGACTAGCATGATCAGTAATTACTAAATATTCATATCCTATTTCCTTTGCTATTTTAGCTAATTTTTCTATTGTGAATGAGGCATCACTCCAATCACTATGACAATGAGTTTCTCCTTTTATATCATTATATCCAATTAAATTTGGTAGCTTATTTTCAAAAGATGCTTCTATTTCTCCTGTATTATTTCTTAATTCTGGTTCAATATACTGCAAACCTATTGATCTGTAAACTTCTTTTTCGTTTTTTCCAGCTATTTGTTTGTTGTCTTTATAAACTCCATATTCATTAAGTTTTAACTTATTCTTTATAGCTATCCTTCTAGTCGCTATATTATGTTCTTTACTCCCAGTGAAATATTGTAAAGCAGAGCCAAAACTTTCTTTTTCAACAACTCTTAAGTCACAATCAAATCCAGCTCTAAACCTAACTGATGATTTAGTTGCTCCTTTTGCCCAAATCTTACTAATTCCTTTCATTTTAACAAAATAATCTATTATTTTTTTAGGATTTGAAGAAGCAACTAAAATATCTACATCGCCGACTGTTTCTTTCATTCTCCTTACTGATCCAGCTATGCTAATTTTTTCTGTTTCAGGTAGTTTTTTTAATTCATCAATAATTTTTCTAACTATTGGCAGAATTTTTCCAAGAAGAAACCTTCCTTTATCAGCTTTGGCAATTTCAATACTCTGAATAATATTTTTTTCACTTTTTTCACCAAATCCATCTAATTCTGCTATTTTACCCGCCTGAGCAACTCTTTCTAAATCTTTAATATTTTTAACTTTAAGATTTTCATATAGGAATTTAATCCTTTTAGCACCAAGCCCTTCAATAGAAGTTAATTTTTCCAAATCAACTGGACATTTTTTCTTTAATTCTTGATAACGTTTAATTTTGCCTGTTTTAATATACTCTTCAATTTTTCTGGCAATACCTTCTCCTATGCCTGAAATTTTTTTTAATTCATTTGTTCCTCCTTTATAATAAATATCTTCTATGTCTTTTTCTAAAGATTCTAAAATACGGCCTGCTTTATTATATGCAATAGAAATAAAAGAGGCCTTGTCCATTTCAACAAACTCGGCCATAAGATAAAAGATTTTAGCTATCTCTAAATTCTTCATAATTAAAAACTAAAGATTTTTACCCAAAGGAATCCTTAGAGTCTTCTCGTCTTGAGGCCATATTTTTTTATAAATAAAAAACGGAAGAAAAGCACTGATTAAGACAAAAACGATAATGCCCATAAAAAGAACATTAAACCCAAAACGGTTAGCAACTATTCCGCCTAATGCCCCGGCTACTCCTGCGCCAATGCCAACCAGAGCTGCTCTAACGCTCCAGTCAAATGATTCCTTGCCTTTATCAATATGACGAGTGAAAATTGCCGGATAAGCAGAAATATTCATAGACATACCTAATGAATAAATTATCTGTAAACAATAGATATGCCATGGCAGATAAGAAAAAATATATCCTAAAACAGCCAAAGCCGCTAGAATATTGCCAACAACAATAAACCAAAAATCATCTTTTTCTCCATGATTCTTATCCAAATATTTTCCAAAAAGGATTACTGTTAAAGAAATAACAATCCAATAAATTGCAGCTGCATAACCAGCCACTTCTATATTACCTCCTCTTATTCTTTCTGTTAAAAAAATAGCAAAAATAGGATTAACAAAACCAAACCCGCTAACCAAAGCTACGTCTGAAAAAATTAAAAACTTAATAACCTTATTCATATTTTTATTATAAGCTTCTTCCCCAAGGATGACAATTAGCAAGTTGTTTTAATCCCATTCCAATACCTTTTAAAATACCATATTTTTCTATTGATTCATAAGTATATTGTGAACAGGTTGGATTATGACGACATTGACCTAAAATCCGAAGAATCGGAAAATACCCATGATCCGGAGATATGGTTTTCTGATATATTTTTATTAAAAATAAAAGAATTGATTTCATTTAATTATTTTTAATATTATAC
This sequence comes from Patescibacteria group bacterium, assembly GCA_018819085.1. GTDB lineage: Bacteria > Patescibacteriota > Minisyncoccia > Portnoybacterales > UBA2143 > JAHJQT01. The sequence continues at coordinate 4,023 of JAHJQT010000042.1, read as the reverse complement.
TATCTTAAAAAAATAAAAAAGGGCCTGCTAATTATACAGCAGGCCCTAAATTCTATAATTACTGCCAATTAAGAATTTCATTTTCCTTTTGGAAGATTGTCGCAATCAAAGCCACTCTCATCCACATGCCATTTCTTTCTTGGCGCCAGAAAACAACTCTCTTGTCACTTGAATATCCAACCTCCTCATCTATTTCATCTCTTTTGGGCAGAGGATGCATTAAAACAGCATTTTCCTTCATTAAATCCAGATACTCTTTTTTGAACTTATACTTTGGATTAATCGGCTGATGAATTTTCACTTGACCAGGTATTGGTTCTCCTTGATCTTTTTGATCCCATTCATCTTGAACCCTAGTCATGTAAATAGCATCAGCTACTGGAATAACTTCTCTGAGATTATCTGCTTCTCGATAAGAGATCTGATGCCTATCAAAAAAACTTCTGATATCATCACTCACTCTTAAATGCAGAGGCGAAACAAAAATCAGTTTCATTCCCCGATAATTCTTCATTAAATAAGAAAGAGAACGAACAGTTCTGCCTCTGGCCAAGTCGCCCACCATAACAATGGTTCTGCCATCAATTTTTCCATCAAAAGATTTGTATAAAGTATAGACATCAGTCAGGGCCTGGGTGGGATGTTGATCTTTACCTGAGCCAGCATTAATAATTGGAATACGTCGATCAGACTTATTTAATACCCAAGCACCTAACTCAGCTGCTTGTTCGTTCTCATGCCTCATAATAATTAAGTCAAAATAACTACTAAAAGTTCTGATTGAATCTTCTAGTGTTTCTCCTTTAGCTTCAGAAGAAGTGCTTGGATCGCGAATATCACGAATGCCCATGCCTAATACTTCTTGAGCTGTTTGAAAAGAAAGAAAAGTTCGAGTACTTGGCTGATGGAAAAAATTCAAAGCATAAGTGCCGAAAAGCAAGCTTTTCAAAAATTTTCTTCCTTCTACCCTATCCTTATGAATCATCCTGGCTTTTTCAGCCACTTGACAAAGAAGATCTAAACTCCTTCGGTCAAATTGCTGACTAAACAAAACATGAAAAGGATTGTCTGTTTCAATATTATTAAGAAAAACAGTTTTATCTTTTTCTCCCATAACTGAAAATTCTTGCCAATTCATTATCAAAGCCCTTTTTCTGATTTCTTGACTATCTTCAGACCATTTTTTATTTTCCATTTTTCCCTCCCTATATAATTAACAGTTAAAGAACGTTTAAACTTAGTTTGTTTATATTAATACAAATCCATCTACATGTCAATCTGATTTAATTATAAGCATAATCGCTTATTTTTTTGAACACAACTTATTTTAATCCATATCTTTTTAAATAAATATCTTTTGACTCTTGATCACTTATAAAAATAGCATTAATCCATTTGCGAGCTTTTTCTGTTTGACCCTGGCTTAGATAAAGAAGAATTAAATTCTCATAAACACCTTCATAGGGAGGCCAATTTTTAATTGCTTTAAAATATTGTTCTTGGGCTTTATCATATTCTTCTTTCTTCCAATAAATCAAGCCTAAATTATTAACTGCTTTTGAATATTTATCATAAATTTTATGAGCTTCTAAAATTTCTTCTTCTGCTTCTTTGTATTTTCCTTCAAAATAATAGACTGTACCCATATTAGAACGAGATAAGACACTATGAGGAGCACATTGAGCAGCTGAAATAAAGAGTTTTTCTTCAGTAAGCCAGTCAAAACTTCTAATAAAGCTCTTTGCTCCATAAAAACAAATTAAACCAATAATTAAAACTACAAATAAAAAATGAATAAATTTATTATTTTTAATCTTATATAACCAAATTAATCCCTGAGCTAAATAAAGACAAATTCCGACGGAAGGGAAAAACATTAATCGCTCCCCCATAATTGTACCCATTGCAAAAAATAAATTGGAAACAGGCAGAAAAGGAAAAAGAAAGAAAGCAGAACCTAAAGCTAAAATAGGAGCTTTTTTTAGAAAAAATATTAAACTAAAAATAAAAAATAAGAAAAGACCTAGTCCTAATAAGGTTTCCAGATTAAAAAAACTTTTTGAAATAGGAATCTGATTATATGAATAATCAGAACAAAGATTAAATCCAAATAATGATTTTTTAATATAGAGAAATAAGATTTTAAAACCAGTAGCAATTCTTTCTCCAAAAGAAACAAACTTTAAAGGATTTTCTGTTAAAGTAGCATTATTAGAAAAGAAATACTGACCTAAAACTAAAAATCTAATTGAAAAATATACAAAAGCTGAAGTAAATAAAATAATTAATGGAGAAAAATAATCTCCAATATTTTTTTTATTAAAACAGCATTTATTTTTATAAAATATAATAAATAAAGATATAGGCAGAACAGCAACAGCTACTTCTTTACTTCCAAGAGCTAAAAGAAACCATAATCCTGCTTTCCATAGATTGCTTTTACTCTTGCTTAATTCTAGAAAAGTTAAAAGAGAAAATAATAAAGCTAGTATTTCCGCTCTGCCAACTATATTAGCAACAACTTCAGTATGTATTGGTAAAACTAAAAATAATATAGAGAATAAATAAGCAAATTTTTCTTTTTTGGGAAAAATTATTCTAATAAGAAGATAAAGTAAATAACCTATAAAAGCATAGAGAATAAGATTAATTAAGTGAAAACTAAATGCAAAAGGTCCAAAAAATGCAGAATTAAGAGCATAACTAATTAAAACCACTGGTCGATAAAGACCAGATTCTTCTGTCCAATAACCCATTACAGCTACTTCAGGAAGATTATTAATATCTTTAAAGATAGGATAATGACTTGCAATTGACCTATCATCAAAAACAAAATCACCTGAAAGTGTATATCCGTAAATAAAAAAAACCAAAACAAAACAAATACTTAGAAATACAAACTTTTTCTGTTTTTTCTCCATATAGTCATCATAACAAATTTTAAACAATATAAAAAACAGGAATGCTATTCCTGTTTTTAAAATATGTCTCTAGAAGGAATTGCAAACTCATTCCCAGCCATTAATCCCAAAAATATCCAAAACATTAATTGGCCTTGCTGAAGAGTCCAGAAAAAATGATCAAATATACCAATAAACAAAAAGGCAAAAAATATTATAAATAATAAATAATTCTTTTTGTTTTTTAATTTTTTATTAAATTGCCTTAATAACTGATAAATAAACATTAAGAATGTAAATAATCCTATTAAACCTGCTTCAGAAGCAATTAATAAATAAATACTATGAACTGGCTGATGGATCCAAGAATTAAGCAAATCAAGCATCTGTCTAATTTCCCAAACAAAGTTTCCAAAACCTATTCCAAGAAAAGGATATTCTTGAATAATTAAAAAAGCTGTTTGATTATAAAATAATCGCAGACCAATAGATTGATCCCCCATTGAAACATTTAAGCGAGATGAAATTTCAGGCCAAATTAAATAAGTGATTATAAATAAAAAAATTATAAATAATAAGAATAGAATAAGAACTTGTTTTTTATGCTTTTTAAATAAAAGAATAAAATAAATTATGCTAGATAATAAAAAAATAAAGATAGTTAAGCGGGAATATGTTAAAAATAGAGTAAAAAATAAAAAGAAGAATATAATTGATAAAAATACATATTTCTTAAAAGAGTTTTTTTTATCTAGAAAAAGATAAAAAGTAAAAAAGATACAAATAAAAATAAAAACAGCTAAAACATTAGGATGAGGAAAAGTTCCATAAGAACGAATCATTTTTGTTCCATCAACAATAATCTTAGCAACACCTGCTATTTCTGGATTTAATGGACTTTCTGCTAAAAATTTTAAACCTAAACTTTTCTGTTGAATATATTGACTAATAGCAATAAAAGATTGGAATAAGCCACTAAAAACAAAAATGTAAGATAATTTTTCAAAACTGAATAATTGCTTAAAATTGTGTTTTAAGTAAAGAAATAAGATAATCATTTCTAATAACTTAAACCAAGAATAAAAACCAAGACCTATATTTCTTGCCTCAATTAAAGAAATTA
>JAHJQT010000041.1 GCA_018819085.1 Patescibacteria group bacterium | reverse complement strand
ATAATTAGGTTTTGTATTTTATATTTTGAACGTTATAATTTATTTGGAATTTGAGATTTTTAATTTATAATTTATCTATATGAAACATTGTTATTTTTGCCAAGAAAAATTAGAGGAAGTTGATTATAAGAATACTGATTTACTATATAAATTTATTTCAGGACAATCAAAAATACTTTCCTCAAAAAGAACTGGTGTTTGTTCTAAACATCAGAGAAAATTATCAAGAGCAGTAAAAAGAGCCCGTCTTCTGGGCCTCTTGTCATTTACTAGAAAGTAAAGTTAAGCTGCTTTCTTTATTTCTTTAACAATCTCCGTTATTAAACGGGGATTTTCTTTTAAATGAGCTTTAGAAGCCTCTATCCCATTACCTAACTTCTCTTCCTTATAACTAAACCAAGCACCAGCCCTACTAACTACGCCTAATTTAAGTCCTGTATTTAAGATATCAGATAATTTAGATATTCCTTCATTATAAAAAATATCAAATTCTGTCTGTTGAAAAGGAGCCGCTACTTTATTCTTGACAACTTTTGCCTTAACTCTATTCCCTATAATCTGATCTCCTTGCTGTATTTTTGCTGAACGGCGAAGCTCAAGACGAACAGAAGAATAAAATTTTAATGCTTTGCCTCCAGGCGTCTCTTCTGGATTACCAAACATTACACCTATTTTCATTCTTATTTGATTTATAAAAATAACTGTTGTATTACTTTTACTCACGATAGCAGTAAGTTTTCTTAACGCTTGACTCATTAAACGTGCTTGAAGACCAATATGCGATTGTCCCATTTCTCCTTCAATTTCAACACGTGGAGTTAAAGCAGCAACTGAATCAATAACAACAACATCAATCACTGCAGATTTAACCAAACTTTCTAAAATTTCCAATGCTTGTTCTCCTGTATCTGGTTGAGAAATAAGCAAATCATTAATTTTAACTCCTATTTTCTTAGCATATTCAGGATCCAAAGCATGCTCAGCATCAATAAAAGCAGCTAAACCACCATTTTTTTGCGCTTCAGCGACTATATGAAGCGCTAAAGTACTCTTTCCACTTGATTCCATTCCATATACTTCAATAATACGGCCCCTTGGCATTCCCCCAACTCCTAAAGCTAAATCTAAGGAAATAGAACCAGTGGGAATAACATCAATATCAACACGTTTAACTTCGCCTAATTTCATAATTGCTCCATCACCAAAACGACTTTTAATTTCATCAACTGTCGCATCTAATATTTTTATTTTACTATCCCTTTCCTCCTCTGTTGTTTTTTGTTTAGTCATATTTTTTTTCTCCTTCATTAATAAATACATCCCTTGGTCTTGCTCCATCAGCAGGACCAACAATTCCTTTTTCTTCTAAAATATCTATTAAACGAGCTGCACGTGCATACCCAACCCGCAAACGTCTTTGAAGTAAAGAAGCTGACGCTTTTCCTGCTCTAACAACAACTTCTTTTGCATCTTCATATAATTCATCATCTGCTTCTGAAATATTTAATCCAGAACCAAAATTAGTCGAAGTTGATTGATTTAAAGATACTTCCTCCTTATAATCCGGCTCTTGAAGTGTTTTTAAATAATCAGTAACTTTTTTAACTTCTTTATCTGAAACATACGCTCCTTGAATACGCTTTGGCTTAGTTGCACTACCAGTCAAGAAAAGCATATCGCCGTTTCCTAAAAGTTTTTCAGCTCCAGCCATGTCAAGAATAGTGCGCGAATCAATCTGAGAAGCCACCTGACAAGCCATTCTTGAAGTAATATTCGCTTTAATTAATCCTGTAATAATTTCAACAGAAGGCCTTTGCGTAGAAACAACTAAATGAATTCCTACTGCTCTTGCCATTTGAGCTAAACGAACAATAGCTGCTTCCACTTCTCTTCCATTAGAAGACATTAAATCAGCTAATTCATCAATAATAATTACAATATATGGAAGATTTTCATCTTCATTAGAATCCTGTCTGCTTTTTATATATGAACTAATATCTCTTTTACCTGCATGTTGAAGAACTTCAAATCGTCTTTCCATCTCACTGACAGCCCAACGCAATGCTCCAATTGCTTTATCTGCCTGAACAATAACAGGAGATAATAAATGAGGTATTGATTGATAAGACGTAAGTTCAACTCTTTTAGGATCTATAAGAATAAGTTTTAAATTATCAGGAGAATTACCATAAAGCAAGCTAATAATTATATTATTCAAGGCAACTGTTTTTCCAGTTCCAGTTGCTCCAGCAACAAGTAGATGAGGCATTTGTGCTAAACTAGCAAACATAGGACTACCAGATACATCACGACCTAGAGCAAAAGTTAAAGGAGATAATGATTCTTGAAAAGCAGACCTTTCTAAAAGTGAACGTAATCTAACTAAAACCATTAAACGGTTAGGTATTTCTATGCCCACTAATGCACGTCCTGGAATAGGCGCTTCTATTCGTATTGGATGAGCCGCTAAAGCAAGTGCCAAATCATTTTGTAAAGAAATAATTTTAGAAAGTTTAACTCCTTGAGCAGGTCTAAGTGTGTACTGAGTAACAGTTGGTCCAATATTAACTTCAGCCATTTCAACTTCTATCCCAAAATTTTCTAATGTACGTTTTATAATATTAATATTTGCTTTAATATCCCCACTTGTTGGTTGACCTTTGTCTT
>JAHJQT010000040.1 GCA_018819085.1 Patescibacteria group bacterium | reverse complement strand
TTTTATATTATTTTTATCAGGAGTTACTAATATGCCTATTTCATTATCATTGTTTTTTAAAACCTCTAATCCATTAATAATCTTATCAAAACTACCTTTTTTATTAGAATAATGACGATTCAAATCATTTAAAGATTCCCAACCATCTAAAGAAACACTAACTAAAAAATTATTATCTTTAAAAAATTTAGATTTTTTTTGATTAATTAAAATACCATTAGTTGTAATTCCGTAATAAACGTTTTTTATCTTACCTTGATTAATAATCTTTTCTACATAATCTACTGTCTCTACAATTAAATCCCATTTAAGCAATGGTTCTCCACCAAAAAACTGAACCTCTATATCGCCACCTTTATTTAAAGAAACTAAAAGATCTATACTCTTTTTAATAGTTGAAAAAGAAATATCATCTTCTTTTCTTAAATCTCTATTATGAACAAAGCAATAACTGCAATCTAAATTACATATTTCAGTTAAAACTATTCTTAAAGAATTGAGTCTTAAAGAATCTCCTAATAATGATTCTTTCTTCTTTCTTTCTAAAACAACTTCTTTTTCTAATTTTTTTGTTTCGTTTAGATCTATCGGCACAATAAATTCAGTCTTCATTAAATTATTAACTATTTTCTTAATTTTTTGAGATTTATCCTTAAAAAAAATAAAAGCCTCATCTATATTATGAGGTTCTTTAAAATAATTTAATAAATTAATTGTTTCTTGGTCGACAAAGAATATCTCTAAATTCTTACTATTGAATATAGCAAGCTCTCCTCCATGCTTGTAAATATAAACCCAACGAGATTTAATGAATTCTTTATTCTTCCTATCCATTAATTCTTTTTAGAAACATTATCTGTGCAACCACCTGATTCCATACAAAGTTTGACTTTAGAAGAAGTTTTAATTTTAACTTTCTTTTTTTGTTTTAATTTCATATTTTTTATATTTTATAAATTTATCGACTTTAAAACATACTAACTTTAAAAATTAAAAATGTCAAGCACTTACTTACTGAACCTAAATCTTTTATTTATCCTTCCTTTCCTTAAACCTATTCTTAAGATATTCCTTTTCTAATTTTAGAGATTTTATCTTAATCTCATATAATTCTTTTTCTTTCATGAATATATTTTTCTTATTTTACCCTACCCCACCACTCACTATATATTTTTAAATCAATAAATTATAATTTCTATTGGGTTCATATAATCTTCTAAAAAATATAAAATAATATATATTACAATTAAGATAACGATGGTATAAAAAAATATTTCTACTATTTTCATATAAATTTACCCTACCCCGTTACTCACTATATATTAACTTTCTATATTAAGTCCAAATCCCAGTTTCAATTTCTTTAATTGTACCTTTATGGCATTTAGGACAAGGTTTATTCACTAATTCAGAAATAGTCTTTACCTTCTCTGATTTACATTTAGGACATTCTCTTTTGTCTTTATCTTTTAATCCTTTACTACTTAGATCTGCTTTAAATTGATGTAAACAATCTAAACAAATACAATCAGAATTAAAACCGACTCTTTTTTTTAGTAATTCTTTTGATGGATTCTTACCTAATACATTTCCTATTGCCTCTCCTTCACAAGGATGATCGCATGTAATTCTTTTTCCATTATCATCTTCTACATACATACACCCTCCCCATCCTTCGGGCAAATCAAAACCACATATATCACATTTGTATTCATATATTTTAGGCATAATTATTTCCTCTCCTTAAACCTATTCTTAAGATATTCCTTTTCTAATTTTAAAGATTTTATCTTTAATTAACTTAATCTTATCTTCTCTGTTCATTTTCTTATACACATCTAACTCTTCTTCTAATGGCATACATGGAATTTTAATACCTTTATAATTAATGTATATCTTTTTATTTAAAGAATTTTTCAAACGACATGCATTATTTACATTGCCTAAAATCTCAATCTCAATCCCATTTATTTCAAAAAATGCCCGATAAGAATTTCTTCCCTCACTTTCATCAAAATACATTTCTTTTGTCTGATATTTTTTTAGAATTTCAACTATTTCATTGATTTCATCAGAATTAGTTAAAATATCTATATCTCTTGATTGAATATCAATTCCTTGTAAAGATAAATTAACTGAACCAATTAAAGCATAATTTAGCCTCTTTAACTTTTTTATTACAACCCTTAATGCTTTTTCAATTTTCTCATTCATACTCCTATTCTACCAAAAAATCGCCTAAATAAATAGACGGAAATTTAATCGCTTGACAGAACGATTTTTAAACCTATTTTAGACAGTTAAGATAAAATTATTCGCTAATCTTAACTGCAGTTCCATATGCAAGCATTTCAGAAGCTCCGGCCATGACCATTGAAGTTGTAAATCGAACACCAATAATTGCATCAGCTTTCATATCTAATGCTTCATTGACCATTCTATTATACGCTTCGTCTCTCGCATTCATTGTCATCTCTGTATAAGTTTTAACCTCTCCACCTATAATACTCTTTAATCCAGCACCAATATCTCTCCCAATATTTCTTGCTCTAACCGTACTACCCTTAACAACTCCAAGAATTTTAGTAATTTTTTTTCCAGGAATTTTATTCCCGGTTGTAATAATTATATCTGACATTTTATTTTTTTTACTTATTTATTTGATTTTTGTGACCTTTAATTTTTTCGATATTATCTTCTTTTTTATTAAAGAAAATAAAAATCCCAATAATAAAAACAGGGATTCCATAAATTAATATCCAAAGATCTTTAAAAATACTAAATACGATTAAAAGTAATCCTAAAATTATTGCAACAATACCAGTTATTGTTCTACTTATAGTATTCATAATAATATTGTATCACAAATAAAAAAACCACGCTATTAAGCGGTTTGTATTAGGGTTTATACTGAGTTTATTAAAATAATCCACAAAGTAAAGCAAGTTAAAACCTATTTATTAAATAAAAAAAGGATAATGCAATATCTCCTCTTCAATTTCCGAATCCACCTCTATTTTTTAACTACAATCAAAAAGCATTTCCTCTGGAAACCCGTATTCCTCTAATAAATCACAAGAAATCTGCCCGTTGCCATCAAGAATTATTTGCCACTCCTCACCTATTTTTGCCGCTAAGAAGTATCCACCCTCAGCCCCCTGCTGAAAGATTACGTTTCCGCGCACATGATTCTTTGCTTCATGCAGAATGTCAATAGAAATAGTAGAAGCATATTTAGGATATTTTTTTATGAAAAGATTTTTTATTACTGTACTAAGTCCTGTGCACCTCCAATTAACCTCTGCTGTTTTTGTTTCTTCGCTGACCACACAAGCAGGATTACATCCATCATTTTCAAGCTCGGACATTCTTTCTAAATCAATCCACCAGGTTTTTGAATTTTCATTATAAAAATAATTATCAGTTAAAACACCTGCCATTGAACATTCCTTACTATTGCTAGCAATAGAATGTATTTCTTTATTAAAAATAAGAGGTATATTTTCTTTTATGTTTTTATACCAATCTTTATCAAAGCCAATACTTTCACAAAATCCTTCTGTTTGACAACTAATTGAACTACATTCTATACAAGGCGGGCAAACCACGCATTTTTCCGGACAACTTTCCACATTTTCATAATTTTTACAAACTACTTCACCACAAGGTTCTATTGGCATTGGCGCGCTTGGAACTCCATGCTTTACCCATTCACCTTTCTCTTTATCACAAATCCAAGTGTCTTCTGAACCGCCAATAATAAATCTTAAAGCAAACCAACCAACAATAATTATTAAAATAATTAAAAATACTTTTTTCATAAATTTATTTTAGAAGTCTAAAATTAGATGTAGCTATTAATCCTATTCCAACAATGCCCATGATTGTAGCAATACCTGAGTTATTCTCACCAAAAATATCACCGTGGAACATTACACCCGCACCAATTAAAGCTAAGAGTAATCCTAATATAAATAAAGGTATGTTTATGGTAATTTTTCGTATTTTCTTACGAAATACCACCATTAATACTAATAAAACTAATGCTATGGCTAATAAAATTTTAAGTATCATAGTGATTATATTTTTATTATCAAATTATCTCGACCCTTATTCTATTTTACCAAAAAACAGCCTTTTAGGCTATTTTTACATTAATTTAGATTTAAGGTAAACTCTCACAAGATAAACCATCATTATCACCATCTAATTGATGAATATCATTATCAACTCCACCACAACTATCATAAATACTTTGAGCTTCTTGATTTGTTTCAAAATCAGAACAATCGTAAACATTTACAGAACAAATAATTCCATTAACCTGACAAGAACTCCATAACCCAAGATTTTCTTCTTTAGCTTTTTTTTGAAATTTTAAAAAATCATCTGCATATTTAACATCTGGAGGAAATGTAGATGCAGAAGCATAACCATTTTTAACTAAATATTCATTAATAAAAAGATCATCTACCCAAACATATCTTAATAATCTGCCATACTTATCTCTTTCTGAAATATCTTTTTTTAATTTAACTTCTTTCCCTTCAACTAATTCCCTGTTCATATTCCAAGCTTCTTGAGCAAAACAATCATTATTTTCCTTATTTGTCTCTGGAGTATCAATTCCAATATATCTAACTATTTCTCCACCTTCAATAACTATCGTATCACCATCAATTACTTTAATTACTTTAAAAAAAGATTCATTGTTATCTTTAGAATAAAAAAGAATAATTAATCCAATAGTAAGGATTAGGATAGAAATAATTAAGATTTTAATATTTCTTATAAAAAGCATTATATAATTATATCCCAGCTTCTATTTATTTCCTTTCCTTAAATCTATTCTTAAGATATTCTTTTTCTAATTTTAAGGATTTTATCTTAATCTCATATAATTCTTTTTCTTTCTTTATCTCTTCATCTATTAAATCTAATCTACCCATAGTTTCTAAAAACTCATCTTGCTTCATAGATTTTATTCCTCTTGGTCTCATTCTCTTTATTCTCTTTTTGATTGTTTTTTTATTTTTAATCATAGTTTTTTATTTTATTCTTATTTAATTGTTCTCTTTAATATAGTGGATTTTCACGTACATCTTTTGAAAACTCACTCTCTATATATCCAGCATCTTCAGCATCTTCAACTGTATTAAAACATATAATTCTAGTAAGTTGTTCAAAATTATAATGAATAGCATTAGAAACAATATTATATTTTTTTTCAGGATTTCTTCTAAAAGCAAAAATAGTTCCAGGTGATAAGTAAATTCTTTCTTCATAATCCCCTGTACTTATTGCCGCAATAGAACAATTATTATCTAGATTAATTAAATTCCCTGAATTACTATCTGGCACAAAAATCATTAAAACGGCAAAATATAACACAATAAAAACAAAAAGCGCTAAAAGAAACCAAAGAAAAAAACTAATCACAAACATAAATAACTTCTGTTTTTTCTTTTTTCTTCTTCTATTAGCAAAAAGATACACTCCAACGATAATAGAAATAAGAACTGATACAATTTAAATATATCCCCACATAAAATTATTTTATTTTAATTGCCACGATTTACCCACAATGCCATATCAATCAAACGGACAGGAGTTTCTTGCCATTTTTCATCAAATTTATTTTTATATTTATCTGCAAGCTTCCATGCAAATGGAATATAATTCTTTAAAAACTGGATACTGTGATTAGCATTTTCATCTTCTACTCCCACAGCTTGAAGTACCATTTTATCAAAAACAGGAATAATATCAGGATATACAAAATGCAAAAAAGTAGTTCTGCCTGGAAAAGAATCTGGACTGCCCATTCCAAAAATAGAAATTTCATTAATTTGAACTAATTTAACAATTTCATCAATATTTCTTTCAATCTTTAAAGGAAGTTTTTTTGATAAAACAATTAATCTATTTTCTATATCTTTATGATTATTTATTTTTCCAAGAATATTAGCTACAGCTGCAGGCTGAGAATATAACTTCCAATAAAGCATTGCCTTGTATAGATCTAAAGTAATGGCATTAGAAGATTCTCTTTTGTCAAAAAATCCTTCTATTAACGAATAATATAATTTACGATCCGAATCAGGTTTGACTTTAAAAAATCCTAAATATTCATTATCATTAAACCTACCACATAAGTCATCATAGCGCTTATGTAATGTTCCCCAATTAAATTTTTCAAGTGGATCGTTCATAAATTAATACTTTTAGATTATTTTATTTATTTATTTTAAAAATGAGAATCAATTATTTCATCAATTCGTTCATTATAAAATTTATCCAACTGTTCCATCTCTTCTCTTACCTTCATTATTTTATTAATTAATTCTTCTCTTTCTTTATTCTTTTCTTTAGAATAATCATTAATAGCGTTAAGATAAAAATCTTTTTTATCAAATTTTTTAAAAAATTCTTTATTTAGTTCCTCTCCCCTTAATTCTAATGTTATCATTTTTTCTTGAACATATTTTTTAAATTCTGTTATTTCTGGTATTTCTGGAGTTGATCCTGAAAATGCTCTAACTCTTTTTTGCCATATTAAATCTTTCTTTAATTTTTTAATTTCTTTGTCTTTATCCCTGCTTGATGTAATTAATACATATATAATAATAACCATAGTTATTATTATCAGAGATGCAATTGATGATAAATTTGACATATTATTTACTTCCTTTCCTTAAACCTATTCTTAAGATATTCCTTTTCTAATCTTAAGGATTTTATCCTAATCTCATATAATTCTTTTTCTTTCTTAATCTCTTCATCTATTAAATCTAATCTACCCATAGTTTCTAAAAACTCATCTTGTTTCATTGATTTTATTCCTCTTGGTCTCATTCTCTTAACTCTCTTTTTAATTGTTTTAATTTTTTTGTTCATGATTTTAAATTGTTTATTTCATTCTACCAAAAAATCACCATTTAGGCGATATATAAAAACATTGTCTTAGAAAGATGGACAGGTATGGCCTTGAGAGTAACAACCTTTGCAGTACTCTGCTCTACGAAAAAAGCCGTACCTGGTCAGATTTCTTAAAGACATATCCCTTCCAAATCTTCTATTTATTACATTCTACCAAAAAACCAGCTAATTTATAAGGAAAAAATGCTATCAAGATTAGCCTGATAGCATTTTTAATTTAAGTTGAGATATCCTAAAAACATTAAGGGAACAAACAACCTCCTTTTACATTTGAGCCTTAATTTGACTGTCGATTGTATTAGCATATCCTTCGATAAGCTCTCTGCCTGAGAAACGTCCTTCACCAGCAATAAGGCATGGTGGATCACAGTCTTCTGTCTCGTCAGAAATAGGCTGTTTAAAAAAAGACAAATCTTTTTCTTGTAGGGCACGTATAGCTGCCATACTTGCAACTGAATCATCCACAATAAGAATACGAGCTGCTTCCCTCTTTCTTTGTGTTGCTGTCATTGCTCTACCCTCCCATTATTATATTGTTTAAGAACTAAAAAACACTATCCCCAAATCCCCTCCAAATCTTTTATTTCCTCTCCTTAAACCTATTCTTAAGATATTCCCTTTCTAATCTTAAAGATTTTATTCCTCTTGGTCTCATTCTCTTTATTCTCTTCTGAACTACTTTTTTAGTTGATCGGACAGATATAATTATTTTTTGGATTTATTTTTCTTTAAAATCTTTTTAACTTCTCGGTCAAAATCAGAAATATAGTTTTTGTCTCGTCTTTTTCTATATTTTTCATATTCTTGATTAGCTTTTTGTATTGCTTTTTTGTGACTAACTTTCCCAACATTATCAAGAATTTTCTTTTCGCTGATTCTTAAAAAATCATCCAATTTATTTATCCAATCAGCCATTTTCATCGATCGTCCTACCACGACTTGCAATTCCGCGAAATCAAGATAAAGCGACACAATTAAATTTAGCTGTTTTATTTCCTTTTTAGAAAGATAATTTTTAGCAATCGTAATATCATTGACAGTTATATTATCACCCTTAAAACTTGTTAGCCCCATCAGTGGTTTTTTACTGTCCACTCTTTTTGCTATCATCTCTGCCGCAGTTTGCTCATGCACAGCATAATGCATTTTATTTTGTACGGTCGCGAAAAATTGTTTGGTCATTTTCGCATCTTTTTTATAGTCAACACTAGTCGCGTAAATATCCGTCACCTTTTGATAAAAGTTTCTTTCACTGCTCCGAATATCTCTAATTCTTTGCAGTAATTCTTCAAAATATCTGACTCTATCGCCTCCTTGTTTTAATCTTTCGTCATCCAGAGTAAAACCTTTAATAATATACTCTTTTAATCTTTGCGTTGCCCAAATTCTAAACTGCGTGCCACGTAAAGAATTCACACGATAGCCAAC
Source organism: Patescibacteria group bacterium (assembly GCA_018819085.1). GTDB lineage: Bacteria > Patescibacteriota > Minisyncoccia > Portnoybacterales > UBA2143 > JAHJQT01. The sequence goes on along the minus strand of JAHJQT010000040.1, from coordinate 9,723 downwards.
AGAGATAATTACATCTAAATTATAATAATTTGTAGGTTTGGTAGAAAATTCGGAATTTCCGAATTTTCTCATGGTTTTGTCTAAAATAAGCTCTTTTCCTTCATAAATATTCTGTATATGTTCATTGATTGTCGATTTTGCTTTATCAAAAAGTTCTGCCATTTGATCTTGCGTAATCCAAACAGTTTTATCTCGAAAATTAACAGTTATCTTGGTTTGTCCATCTTCAGTTTGATAAATTATAATTTGTGATTTTGTATTATTCTTCATGTTTAAATTATACCAAAAAACCGCCATTTAGGCGATATAAAAACATTGTCTTAGAAAGATGGATAGTCAGATTTCTTAAAGACACTTTTTCCCCTTAAAATCTCTTATTTATTATTTCCCTTCCCAATATTTATCCGCCTCATTTTCCATTTTTTTCAATTGCGTATAATAATCTGGAAATTCATTAAGATGAGCCAGAGTGATCTTGCCAGTTATTATCTCATCATCATTAGTAACATTAGTTTTAGAATCAACCAAACCATGTTCTAATTCAACATCCAGCCCAATTCTGAATTACTCCACATTAAACTTACTCCAATCAATACCTATTGCTTCTCCAATCCTTTTAGCATCTTCATTAGTAAAATTCTTTTTAATAGACATATTATTATTTTTAAATTAATTTATTTTTAAATCCCCTCCAAATCCTTTATTTATTTAATTATACTATAAAAACTTAAAATTTATAATAAAAATAGGGAGAACGCGATGTCTCCCCTTTTTTGGATAACTAATAATTAAGCCTCCTCTTTTGATTCCAATTTAGATCCCCGACCCTTGAACGGATATATAACTGTTCTTCTCTTCTCAATCTTCTCCGTCTTCGGATCAATATAGAGAGTGGTTATTGTTGTCCTCTCTCCAAAAATACGACCGTGTTGATCTGTATAGTAAGTTTTTCTTATCATTTTATCACCTCCTTTTATGCTCAAAATGTAATTTAAACATATTTTCCTTTTATTCTATTTTTAAAGATTCTTTTTATAACAATCTACAACATAAATAATATTTCGTCAAATTTATTATAAAACCTCTATTTCCTCTCCTTAAACCTATTCTTAAGATATTCCTTTTCTAATTTCAAAGATTTTATCTTAATCTCATATAATTATTTTTCTTTCTACCTCTGCTTCTTTATAACAACTCACAATAATTAGAGTAATTATTTTTTACTATTTGTTTCCATTTTGCGGTTTCATTGCCTCCACCTAAGTTATTTTTATGATAAATTAAAAGGACATTAACTAAACTAACATCCTTATGAACCGCCACAATACATCGATTGCCAGAACCATGCCGCGATTGATTGGTACCAGCAATTTTGAATTCAACCTTACAAATTTTAATATTTGATGTCTCTGTAATCATTTCGGCAATTGATTGATCTAGTAATATATCAAAACTTTGAAATTCCCTAATTAAAGTATCAATAGTAATGTCCCAAGCTCGATGATATTTCTTCTCAAAGCTTTTAATAAAATGCCTTTCAGCATATTTTTCAATATTAACAGAATATTTAATAGACATGATCTGGATTTTCTTGAGTAATCAATCCATAAGGAATAATTTCGTTATCATCACAGATCAAAAATGGCAATTGATCATGTGTAAATTTAACTATTTCTTGAGTTCTTTTACCCTTCCATTTTATTGAAATTTCTTTAATTAATTTCTTTTCCCCTGCTTTTAATTTAGATAAATCTCCTCGTTGACCAGATCTAGTTTGAAAAACTAAAAACGCACCATTTTTGGTTTTATTATCTATATTAATTAAACCTTCTTCAAATAATTCCTCAATAGCGCGAAAGTAATTATCAGGCACCGGGCCATACTGAATCTTACGGTATGACATACCACTCATACTTTCTAAATGCTTATAGAACCAAGCAAAGTCAGATAAATAAAGTAGCTTAGCTAATTTAGTTTTTGTTATTTTCCCATCTACAGCCACATCTGAACGTAAAAAAGCCAGAATCATCTGTTTGTATTTTATATAGTTCGGCTTTAATCCAGTTTTCATCTCTTCTAAAGAGATACCAAACATATCGGCTAATTTGGCTGCTTCTGATAAACTTAATTCTGTTTTGCCTTGCTCAAACTTAATATATGATGAACGAGAAATCCCTATTTTCCCAGCAACCTCAACCTGAGACAAACCTTTCTTAATCCTTAGTTCTTTTATGAATTTGTAATAATCTTTAATCATACTTAAAGTATATATTAAATATGTCTATAATGTCAACACCCATAGTTTGATTTATAGACATAGCGTCATTGCCATTTCTCTCAAGTGTCATTCCCAACTTGATTGGGAATCCAATTGTGTAGTAAGAAATCTGCATATGAAGTCTGACCTCTGGGGAATATAGCAAAACAAAGTCCAATTATAGTTGAAGAGGCTTGTCCTTCAAAATGATGTCCCTTGAGCACAAGGGCGTCATTTTAAAGACGACGCCTCGAGATTAATCTCTCTCTCCCTTCCAAATCTTCTATTTAATCACAAATCTAACTTATTAAAAATAGTGACATCTCCTTTATCGTATTCACCCATTTCAAAACCATCATAATTAAAACTATCTCCGTTCTGATAAAAATACAAAGATAATTTTCTATCCAAAGTAATAATAAATCCGCGACTACCTCTACCAGATAAAGGATGAATATCAATCCGCTTAACTCCTTTAAAAAGATCCATTGCAGAATCAATTCTTTTAGAACCAATACCTTGCTCTTCAGCCATATAGCGAAAAAACATCTTAGGCGCAAATCTGATCAAAAACTTCTTAAATAAACTTATTTTAATTTTCTTTTTTGATTGGTTTAGATTTTGGCATGGTTTTTGTTTTTTAAATTAAACAAAGATTTTTAAAATCTCCTCTAAAACCACAGGCAATTCACGAATTCCATCCTCTTCTGTAAAATGACCCTTATCTTTTTGAATAATTATCTCAGCCTTTAATTCCCCTTCCAAATCTTTTATTTATTTTCAAAAAGGTTCTTAATGCCTTTTTTTTCTAAGATAGGCTCTGACTTTCTACATTAAGATAAATCTTTTTCTCTCAATCCAAGCTTTTTTTTACAATAGCTTTTCCATTCCTGCAGTTCTTCAGGAAATTTTGGCGCATTTTCTTTAAACCACTTCATCATATGTTCCGCAGGCACAGTTGATTCTGGCCAGACCTGTCGCATATATTCTTTATGTGTAAGTCCGAGACGAAGAGCAATAATTGCATATCTGGCCCCAATATTATCATTAAGATTTAAATGGAATAATTTACGATAAATATTAAGTGCTTCATCTTTCTTATTATCTTTCCAAAAATTATCTGCGCCAGCTATAAGAGCGCGAACAATATGCCTATTTTCAAGCCAGCCCCACGGCATTTTATCAGGCCAATTCCCTTTTTTATCTTCAATTCTGGCGCAGGCGCGTTTAAATGCATTATTTTCCAGTTGTCGTGCTTGTGATTTCTGCCCTAACTTACGTAAATTATCCGCTACATATAAATATGGATCGTAAAAATCCGGATCCTGTTTAATAAGCGCACGAATATCTTTTATACTGTGGTCTGATTCCAAAATATCATAATATTCATTCACTACCTTCCGTTGCTTATCCATAAATTCTCGTGATTTTTTATTTGTATTGTTTGTGTTTTTTATAGACATATTTTTTACTTATTATTTTTATCCCCAAATCCCCTCCAAATCTTTTATTAATTTTAAAAAATGATATTACTATTTGTCACATTAAAGATATTCTTTATAAGCTCTTGAAGTTATATTAATTTTAATTCCTTTAATATAATTTTTAATTGTTTGTTTTACTCCTTTGGTAATTTTTAATTTTAACGCATTCTCTGGCTTAACCCAAATGAATTCTTTCAATTCTCTTTCATCTAATCTAACTTTATTTGTTAAAGCTTCACAAATAAAATGGAAAAAGACTAAATGAGCTCTACGATTAAAAGTCGGCTCATTAATAAGTTCTCCAATGTTTACGCAATATAATGGTTTTAATTTTAATCCTGTTTCTTCTTCGCCTTCCCTTTTAGCTGCTTCTTCTACTGTTTCTATTAGCTCAACGTGTCCTCCAGGAACTAAATAATTATCACCCCACTTATGTGATTTAATTAAAAGAATTTCTTTATTACTATTAACTATTAAGGCAGAGGCAACGACCTCAATTCCTCTTGGATATTTTTTCATATTTTTATTTCCTAACCCCCTCCAAATCTTTTATTTATTTTTAAAATTATTTTGATGGCACATCTAAAATAAAATAGAAAATATTATATTCTAAAATGGTATATCAGCTACATTAACTCCTGGCTTTTCAATCACATATCTCTGATCTTTTTTAATCTTATATTTATTAATATAAGTATTTTTAATTTTTTCCCAATCTTCAGAAAAAATAAAATCATCTTTTAGTGCTAAAATAATCATTTCGATAAAAGTAATATTTTTTTCCGCAACTACTTTATATAAAATTTCTTGACAATTCTTTTTTAAATGAATAGTTGATTTTTCCGTATGTCTAATATTATAGATCTTATTATTGAAATTCTTAATATTAGATAAAACACTATCTAATTCATCATACAAAGCATCTTGATCCTTTTTATTTAATCCTAAGAATATAGCTGTTTTTTTAAGAATTTTATTAATTTCTGTTTTTTTCTTTTTTTGAATCTGATTGCTAAAAATTATATTTACAATTTCAGCAGATACTTTTGCCATATTTATATAATCTTCCCTATCGCTATAATATTCATAATCTTCAATTTTTATCTTCAAATTTTGATCTTCCAATAAATTCTTAATAGTATATATATCTTCTCCGTATTTTTTTGTAATCATTCCATTAATAATTTCGTATTTTGAGTTTTCTTCAAGATAAATATTATTAAATCTTTCTATTACTTCTTTTCTTTTTGATTTCTTTGAAAATAAAATAACAAATTCAATTAAATCAAAAAGTTTAAAATCATCAAAATAGTTTAAACCCTCATTTTGTCTTTTTATTCTATCCGTCTCATTCCTTGTTGGAATTTGTTGCGAATATTCAAGCTCTTTAACGGCAAAGTCTTCGAATTGAAAAAAATCAGTCATTTTATAACCTAATTCAGAAAGAGAAAATCCATTAATTTTATTTTCATCTAAAAAAATGCTTTCTTTTTTTTGATTTTCAAATAGGATAAAAAATTCTAAGAAATCATCCATAGATGTTAAGAATGATATTTCTGCGGCTAATCTAGTTCTAAGCTCATTAGAAATAAAAGAATTACTTCTTCGTGAATATTCCGAAATAAATCTTTGGTGAATTTTATTTTGATTTCTTTTAGAGAATAATTGCATACGTAATTATATTAAGAAGTTAAATAAATTTATTTATCCCCTCCAAATCTTTTATTTAGCTTTTATCGATCAGGTGCTGCTTCATACGACTCTTTAATTATTTCAAGCATATAATCTAATTCTTTATCTTTTAAGATATAACCCCACCAAAGAGGCGTTATTCCATATCCATAACTATTCGGGTATTTTTTAAATCTTTTTTCTTTATCATTTTTTAATTTTTGTTTCCTAACTTCAATTTTTAATTTTCCCATCTGCACATGAACTGAAACAAAATTATACCAGTCAAGTTTATAACCGATATAATTTTTAACAGGTTTTTCCTTAATGTTTTCATCAAGAGAAAGAATTTTTTCTCTTAATTTACTAAGTAATGGCTTTATTAATGGTGAGGCTTTTTGATAATGATCTTCAAATGTAGGAGTCTTCACTTCTTGACTTACTTTTTCAATGGTAGAACTTTTTGTTACTTTTGTAATTGATTCTTGAACTTCAGCTGGCTTTATTTGAGAAAAAGAGATTATATCTTTTTCCATAAGTTGAACTTCCCATAGTCCAATCGGTAAATCCCTAAAACTAATTGCACCTTTTTGATGAGGTGTAAATTCTTTAGCTATAAAAAGAACTCTTGATTGAGACCAGTCAATATCATCTTTTTTTAGATTTTTATCCTTTTTATCATTATAATGAAGGATAAATTCAGCCTTATTATTTAAAAGCAAAGCTAAATAAGCATAACCCTGATCAATAATACTAAAACTCTTATTCTTCTTATACTCTATTATCACAAAAGTTTTTGTTTCTGGATCAAAAGCTAAGGTGTCAATTTCTAAATTCTTCAGATAAAATTGTTTGTCTAAGGCACCACTGACAAACTCCAACCCGAAAACCTCCTTTAAATTCTGTTCAACTAATTTCTGTAAATCTTTTTCATAATCAAAACTTTTTTCTTTAATCTTAGTAAATTTATTATTTTTTATTTGAAATGTAGACATAGTTTTATTTGCCTTTACAAAATAAAAAAGCACTAAATAGCGCTCTTTAAATAAGAATCCCTCCAGTGTTTAATTTAATAACACTGTAATCCATAAATTTTATATTAACTTTACTTAATTATATTTTATATCAATTATATTAATTTATCAAGGTTATTTTATTAAATTTCTTATTTTAAAGTTATCCACAGTTGACAGCATTTTCGGTTTTCTTTCGGTATGGTATAATTATACTATGTTAACTAAAAGGCAAAAAGAAATATTTAATTACATTACTAAATACATTAAAGAAAATGATTATGCTCCTTCTTTAGAAGAAATAAAGAAATATTTTAAGTTATCTTCTGTCTCAACTATTCATCAACACATAGAAGCAATTAGAGAAAAAGGATATCTTAAAAAAATAGAGAATCAGCCAAGATCAATTGAATTAAACAATAAAAACAAAACATCAGATTTAATAGAGATTCCCCTATTGGGAACAATCGCCGCTGGGTCTCCAATTGAAGCGATAGAATTTCCTGAAATGATTAAAGTACCTAAATCGCAATTATCTCAATCAAGCAAACATTTTGCCCTAAAGGTTCAAGGAGACAGTATGATTGATGAAGGAATTTTTAATGGAGATACAGTAATAATTAAAAAGCAAGAAACAGCAGAAAATGGAGAAACAGTTGTTGCTTTAATAAATAATAATGAAGTAACTTTAAAGAAAATATATAAAGAAAAAAATGGATTTCGACTTCAACCAGCTAATTCAAAAATAAAACCAATTTTTACTAAAGATTTAACTATTCAAGGAAAAGTTATAAGTGTTATTAGAAATTTTGAAGAATTAAAAAAGAAAATAACACAAAATAAAGAATTTACCGATGCTACTATTCAATATATCGAAAAAACAAATATAAAACATAGAAAATCCTTAGGTCAATATTTTACACCTAAATCTATTAGAGAAATGTTATTGGAAAAGCTACCCAAAACGATAGAAAATCCTAAAATTTTAGACCCAGCTTGTGGTACTGGCGAATTCCTAGTCACAGCGAAAAAATATTTTAAAAATCCGGAATTACATGGCTGGGATATAGATAAAAAATTAGTTGATATTTCCAAAAATCTAATTCCAGAAGCTAATCTTAATAAAACAGATTCACTACTAAACGAAGATTATGGCCAATACGATTTTATTATAGGAAACCCACCTTATTACGAATTTAAGACATCAGATAAAATTAGAAAAAAATTTGGTAGTATAATGAATGGCCGAACAAATATCTTTAGTTTATTTGTATATCAAGGACTTAATTGGCTAAAAGATGGAGGCTATCTTGCTTATGTTATTCCTCCATCTATAAATAATGGTGCTTATTTTTATAAATTAAGAAATTATATTATTCATAACGCAAATATTGAATATATCCATATACTTAGAGATCCAAGGATATTTAACGGAGCATTACAATCAGTAATGTTACTTGTACTTAAAAAAGGTAAAAATAAAGGAGATTATTTGTTCAAGAAGAATGGTATTTTAATTTTTAGTGAGGAAGCAAAATATTTAAAAAAAGTATTTAAAAATAAAATAACATTACATGACCTCAATTATGAAGTAAAAACAGGACGTCTAGTGTGGAATCAAAACAAAGACCTTCTAACAAATAACCCTAAAAAAGGCGTTCCTTTAATTTGGGCTTACAATATAACAGAAAAAGGATTAGATCTTTCTATAACTAAAAAAGGAAAGCCGCAGTATGTAAAAAGAAAAGATTTTAATATTGGTCCAGCTATTGTGGTCAATAGAATTACTGGTACGGTTAGAAAAGCAAAATTAAAATCAGCTATTATCCCCTCTGGAATGAAGTTTATCGCTGAAAATCATGTAAATGTAATTTTTCCACCATCTAAACAGAAACAAATAAAAATGAATCTTGGAAATGATTTACCAAAAAAAAATCTACTTATTAAAAATATTGTTAAGCAGATATCCTCAGTAAAAAACCTAAGAGTTATAAAAAACATTACTGGGAATACTCAAATCTCAAAAAATGAATTAGAAAAACTATTTCCAATTTCTCCTAATTATTAAGTTAGGTCAAAAATATTCAAACAAGGCGTTTTAATTCCTTGAGCTATATTTTTCCAATGTAGAACTATTTGTAATAATGGTTCAGGTTTATTATTTCTTATTCCCACTATTTTACAATGAGTCAATCCTTTAGGAAAAATGATTTTGAAGTTAGAGTATCTACTAAGTATTTTACTAACTTTATTACCAACATCTTCTTTTTTAATAAAAACTTTACCTTTATGACAATTAGCATAATAAACAAAAAGATTTTGAGCTTCTTTTAGGAAGTTTTTTTCTTCCATTAGATCAAATAAAGCATTTTTTCTATGAACTCCTAAAGTGATAAGAATAAAAAATCTTTTAATCATTTCATTGTCTTGTTTTTTAGTACTTAAATAATTAAGATATTCCAGTTTCTCTTTTCTATCTCTTTCTCGAATATTTTCAAGAATAGTTTTAGATTCTATATCCCTTTTTGAGTCTCTTAAGTATCTTGCTTTTTTCTCCTTTTGTATTACCGGATTACTTGTTTTTAAAATCTCACGAGAATATCTATTAAATTCATCTAAATAGTCGCCAACCCATTCTTCATGTCCTCTCTCTTTACGGAAAAAACTCCAACTCTTTACTTTACCAGCAAAAAGATTATTTTTTGTAAGAGCATTTTGACTAATATTTGCTTTGGTACCAACACCCGATTTTGTATCGCTCATTTTAATCTCAATAAAAATATTTTTGCCATTAGAAGAAATTAGTATATCACCCATATTATCATAACGATTACCTAAATGTTTGGCTAATGAAATATTTGGAAAATCCTTACTAATTTGTTTTGCTATTTGAAAAGCATGATCAAACCAAGGGTTTTTCTTATCACCAGACACAAGAAGCTCAGAATTTAAAATCTTTTTAATAATTTTCTCTGCTTCTTCAATTGATTGTCTTTCATGTTTACCCATAATCTTTAATTTTAGATTTTTAAGACATTTTTGTTCTTCTAACTAACCAGACACGGCCTTTTTCGCACAACCTTCCGTCCTCCGAACGTAAGGATGTAGCTCTTTAAGGCCGTGCCTGTTCCATCTTTCTAAGGCAAGCCTCTTATGCTTTATCTGTAGTCAATGCGGATGATTAAAATAACTAATTCTTTCTTCTTAATCTCATAAATAATACGATAAGACCAAACACGATAGGAATAATAGCTTTTTAATTCGCCTTTTAGTCTTTTCCCAAGATAAGGATCATTAG
>JAHJQT010000039.1 GCA_018819085.1 Patescibacteria group bacterium | reverse complement strand
TGCGCGCCAAGTGCGAATATTCTGGCTGAACCATTTGAAACTGATGGTCTTCATAAGGATGGGAGCTCAGTCGTAGGACCATGTTATAAAAAATGTATTTCTCATACTCCTGGTAAACAAATAAGTGATTCTGTTAGTAAGGCAATGAATAGATTTTGGGACACAATTAACGAACAAATAGGAGCTGCTACTGCTAAAGCAGGTCCTTTATCAATCTATGTTCAAGCAATTCTTACTGCTTTAGTTAATAGAGTACTTACAGAAGGTTATGGATTGCTATTCGCTAAAAATGAGGGCATCCCAGGGTATGGAGATCTTGGAGGAGGAGGAGATATGCCTGAAATATTTGACCCAACTGAAATTGGCCAAGATAAAATTGCAATCGGACTTTTAGAAATAAAGTTCCCGTTTTTTAAAACAAGTTTAGATGAATTACTTATAGAACAAACAACAAACTGGGATATATTAGATTCAATACTTAAAAAATACGAAGCGGCTGATTTAGTTTTAGATAAAATATTAGATCCTGTTAATAATTGCGATAGTAGCACTAAAGCATGGGCAACAACTCAAAAAGGAATTGTAGCAGGAGAGATAACGAAAGTAAGAGGTGAAATAACAGCTATAGGGATTAAAATTGCAGGAACAAAATCTGCTATAGGACGAGTTTCTGTAATAATTGCAGATATTGAAGAATATTATAAAAAATATGATGCCTGGAAAAAAGTTTACGATACCTCCGGCGGAACATATAATCCTGCTGATTCTAATGACCCTGTGACGAAAGCTTTAATAGAACTTGATGAAGTAAAAGAAGAACTTATTGAACAACTTCAAGGATTATTAACAGACATAAACGGAAGTTATACAGGTGATACAATCCCAACATTAACACAAGAAATAAGCGATACATATGTTGACGTTAGTAATGTCATAATCCCTAGACTAAAAGCCGAAAGAGGAGATCAAGATTCTCCAGCAGTAGGAACTCTATACGCAAGATTGGAAACAGCAAAAGCTCTTAAATTATTAGCTGACGAAGAATTAGCATCCTGTGGTGTTAACGCTTTTTACAAACAAATTATTACATATACTTATGCTGTAAATTACTAAAATAAATGCATAAATATTTTATAAATTACAAAAAATTTATTCCTTTTATATTGCTAATTATTATAATCAGTTTATTAGGAGTTTTTGTTTTTGGGATAGGAAACACTAAAGCAGCAGATGCACTTGGCATTGTTGATGGTTTTAAAACTCTATTAGGAGGATTTCTTTTAATGATCCAAGAATTAATCGGTAGCTTAGTTGCTTGGTTTGCTGGTTTAGCTCAAGGTATCCTTAATTTTACCAACCTTCAAAATTCTCAAATGGTTAAAGATGGCTGGGAAATCACTCGTGGATTAGTTAATATGTTCTTTATTTTAATTTTAATGATTATTGCGCTTGCTACTATTTTTAAAGTAGAATCATACGGGATGAAAACGCTTTTGCCAAAATTAATTATCGCAGCTCTTTTAATTAATTTTAGTTTAGTATTTTGCGGAGCTATTATTGATTCTGCAGGTGTTTTAACTAATTTTTTTATTAAAGACAGTAAGAATTTTTTTGAAAATATTGCTGATGAAATGGGATTAACCACAATAATGGTCGGCACAGTTCAAAAACCAGCTAAAAGTCAGTGGGCATGCGACTGGGCATTATTGCCAGATAAAGTTTGGGGTAACCAAACAGCATGTAATGTTTTTTGTGTAGCCAGCACAGGTAATACATGTTACGAAGCAAAACCACCTAAAGTAGATTGGAGCAAAATACAAGGAGATCATTTTTGGAAAGTTATTGCCGCTTTATTTCTCTCAATAATTTTTACTATTATTGCCGCTTTTGTCTTTGCCGCTTTAGCTTTTCTTTTACTAATCAGAGTTCTTGTAATCTGGTTTTTGCTAATTTTAGCTCCTATTGCTTGGTTTTTTTGGATATTACCGGCAACAAAAAACTTATGGGAAAAATGGTGGGCTGCTTTTATTAAATGGGTCTTTTTTGCTCCAGCCGCTATTTTCTTTATTTGGTTAAGCGTTAATTCTTGGTTGAAATTTATTCAAGGTAAAGCTCCGCTTAGTGGTGGAGAAATGATTGAAGGTATGAGTAACGTAGTTAGTAATAGCGTTCTTGAATCAAAAATTATGCCTCAAGTAATGGCACCAGCAAATTTTATTCAATTTATTTTAGCTTGTGGTATGCTTATCGGTTCACTTATAGTCGCGCAAAAAATAGGTATTTATGGAGCAGATGGAGCGATTAGTGTCACTAAAAGTATTGGTAAAGGTCTTGGTAAATTCAGTTGGAAGAGTAGTAAGGCCGGCGTAGCAGCCTTAGGCAAAGCTCCTGGTTTGAAAAAAATTCCTAAAGTCGAAGATATGAAGAGAGGAATAATGGCTAAAGCTGAAAGAATACCTATAATAGGAAGATCAATTGGAGGTCCAGGTGCTTATCAATCCAAACAAATCGGAAAAATACAAGAAGAAAGAAAGAAAATCGCTAATCGCACTCCAGAGGACTTAGAAAGAATTAAGAACCAAACAGTTTTCACAAAGGAAGATAGAATAAGAAAAGTAGCTGCGATGGAAGAATTAGCTGAAAAAGGCAAACTTACTGGCACTTATAAGGAAAATGAGAAAGATTTGAAGATGTTTAAACAAACAGGAGGAGATATTAATAAAGTTATCAAATATAGACCAGATTTTGCTCCTATAAATAAAGAGGCAGGCGACACCCCTGAGCAAGCGATAAGAAAAGCAGTTTCTAAAATTAAACCAGCTGATATTGAGAAAATCCAAATAGAGGCTTTAACACCTGACGTTATTGTATCAATTGAAAAAGAATTAACTGACAAAGATGGACGATGGAAAGGAGGGCATCTAGCCAAAGCAGCTGAATCAAATCCTGTCGTATTTTCTAAAATAAAAGAAGATATCCTTGAGAATACAAAGAGGATAACTAACCCTCTACGTAAAGCAATTGAAGATTATCTAGTTAGTGACGCAGGTAAAGCTGTTACTGGATAATCAAAGCTAAAAAATACTACAATTTAATAAACCATGTTAACTTCACATCAAATTAAACAATTACAAAAAATAACAAATCCTTTAGTTAAAAAAAGGTATCTTATATATTTTCAATTACCTCCGGGTTTACAACAAATGATGTTTAATACTGAAATAGCTGGAAAAATAAAGAAAATAGCTGAAGATAATAATTTAAATAAGACACAAACATGGTCAATGTCATATATTGTCGGCATGATCTTATTAGGAGAAACAAATATTATTGATTTCTTAAAGTCAATTGAAAAAGAATGCAAATTAGAAAGAGAATCAGCGCGTCAGCTTGCCCGAGATATTAATAGCGAAATATTTCTGCCAGTAAAAGATGATTTAAAAATAATTCATAAAATTTCAGAATGGCCAAGAGAAAATGAAAATAGAGAATCTATCATGCCACAGATTAATGGAAATATTGTTAATTTGAAAAAATAATATGCAATTTAATATTCCACAATTTATTGAAATAAAAGATAAAATAATCGGACCATTAACTTTAATGCAGTTTATTTATATTATAGCAGGCATAGGTGGGCTTGCAGCTTTGTGGTTTTTTATAGAATTATGGCTTTTTATTATTATAACTATACCCATCGCTATTTTCTGCCTTATGCTTGCTTTCTATAAATTCAACGGAAGACCATTTATATATTTTGTAGGTTCAGCAATTAATTTTTTATTAAAGCCAAAATTATATTTATGGAAAAGAGATAGTAAAATAAAACAATAATATATGCTTAGTAAAAACAATTTCGCTTCAATTCAAAAACATATCCAAATCAAAGAAATTAAAGATGATGTTGTTATTCTCAAGAACAAAGAATTAAGAGCTATTTTAATGGCTACTAGTTTGAATTTTGACTTAAAATCAACTGAAGAACAAGATGCAATTATTTACAAATACCAAGAATTTTTAAATTCAATTGATTTCCCAATACAAATTATGATTGCTTCAAGAAAATTTGACATTGATCCATATATTCAAACCTTAAATGAAAAACAAGTTAACCAGGAAAACGAACTTTTAAAAATACAGGCGCTAGAATATGTTGATTTTATTAAAGGGCTCACAGAAATTACTAATATTATGACAGAATCATTTTATATTGTTATTCCTTACAGTCCTTTTATTACTCAAAATATGGGCATCTTTAAAAGATTTTTTAAAACAAAAAAAAATACAAACACAAAAGAATTAGAATTTAATGAATTAAAAAATAACCTTTGGCAAAGAGTTGAATTCGTAGCTACTGGATTGCGCGGCATGGGCATTAAAACAGCGCCTTTAAACACAGAGGAATTAGTTGAGCTATTTTATAAATTATACAACCCTAATGCGAAAGAAGAACCAGAACTGCAAAAAGCAAAAGAATTAAGAAACCAATAAAAATAATGTTTTTACTTAATAAAAAAATAAAATCTACTTCTAATATAGAAGAAAAAGAAGAAATAAACCAAGATATGAATCTTGTTGATTTAATTTCTCCAGGCGGATTAAAAATTAATTCTAACCATATCCAAATAGGAGAAAAATACGCTAGAACTATTTTTGTATTTACTTATCCCCAAATTTTAAATACTGCTTGGTTTTCACCGATTATAACGCTTGATAAGGAAATGAATATATCTTTTTTTATTAATCCAATAAATACAAATAAGGTCTTAAAAGAACTTACTAAAAAAAGCGCGCAAATACAATCACAAATATCATTTCAGCAGGAAAAAGGTAAAGTTCGCGATCCGCAACTTGAAGCAGCCATAGAAAATGTTGAAGATTTACGGGACAAACTACAAAAAAACGCTGAAAAACTTTTTAAATTTGGTCTTTATATAACCTTTTTCTCCGATTCTCCTGAAAAACTAGATGAAATAGAAAATGAAATAAGGGCAATGCTGGAGAATCAAATGGTTTATGCTAAACCAGCTGTATTTCAACAAGAACAAGGGTTTATTTCAACGCTTCCTCTAGAAAGCGATAAATTACTTGTTCATAACAGCTTAAATACATCTCCTTTATCCTCAACATTCCCATTTATATCATCTGATTTAACTGATAATAAAGGGGTTCTTTATGGAATAAACAGACATAATAATTCTTTAATTCTTTTTGACCGCTTTAATCTTGAAAATGCAAACATGGTTGTATTCGCAAAAAGTGGCGCTGGAAAATCATATTCTGTTAAATTAGAAGTTTTGCGTTCTTTGATGCAAGATACAGAAGTTATCATTGTCGATCCTGAAAAGGAATATAAATATCTAGCAGAGACAGTAGGGGGAGCGTTTGTAGATATTTCTCTTACATCAGGAAATCACCTTAATCCTTTTGATTTACCAATACCTGGCCCAGATGATAAGCCAGCTGATATATTAAGAAGTAATATTATTAATTTAGTTGGTCTTTTAAGAATGATGTTTGGCGGATTAACCCCTGAAGAAGATTCAATCGTAGATAAAGCTTTAACAGAAACATACGCCGCAAGAGATATCACAGTTGAATCTGATTTTAGTAAAGTATCTCCACCATTAATGCAAGACCTTTACGCTATTTTAAAAGGAATGACTGGAGCAGAGAGTTTAGTTAATCGATTGGAAAAATACGTAAATGGAAGCTACGCTGTTTTCTTTAATCAGCCAACTAATGTTGAACTAGACAAAAAACTTATAGTTTTTAGTATTAGAGATATGGAAGATGAATTAAGACCATTGGCAATGTATGTTGTTCTTAGATATATCTGGAATATTATACGATCTAAAAGAAAAAAGAGAATAATGGTTGTTGATGAGGCATGGATAATGATGCAACATGAAGATGCGGCTTCTTTCCTTTTTGGTATCGCTAAAAGATGTAGAAAATATTATCTGGGACTTACAACAATTACACAAGACGTCTCTGATTTTATGAAATCTAAATATGGAAAACCAATTATTACTAACTCTTCTCTTCAATTATTATTAAAACAATCTCCTGCCTCAATTGAAATAATCAAAGAAACATTTAATTTGACTGAAAGAGAAAAATACATGCTTTTAGAAAGCTCTATTGGCGAAGGAATCTTATTCGCTGGAAACAAACATGTCGCTATTCAAGTGGTAGCATCATACACCGAAGATCAAGTTATTACTTCTGATCCAGCACAATTATTAGAGATAGAAAAAGCGAAGAAAGAATTAGCTGAAGAAGAATCAAAGAAAGAATAAAATTAAATCATTATGAATGATTATACTGAACAATTTAATCAGGAAAGAGCTAAAAATCCTAAAACAATAGTTAAGAAAAAGAAAAAAACAGCTCAACCAGTTAGTGAAATTAGTGATGTAGAATTTTTTTTAGCTTTTTGTGTAGCTGGTATTAAAGATTCACTTGATGGTATAACTCTAGGAACAATCGGATGGATAGTAAATATTTTTGTTATTATGATTCTTGGTTCTTGGATATTCTTTCGACTTCACAAATTTCCCACTAAAAAATTTATAGCTGCATCTATTGTTGATTCTATCCCTGTTCTAAGCGCTTTCCCTTCTTGGACTGGATTTATTGCTATAATATTTTTGGAACAAAAAGGTTATATGCCTAAATGGGTAAATAAATTAACTAAAGGGAAAATTTAAATTATGATTAATATGAAAAAAATAAATTATTTTTTAATATTTATATTAATTGCAGGATGCTGGCTTTTTGTTAGCAAATTAGCTCAAAGTCAAATATCACAGATAGACACAACATTAACATG
>JAHJQT010000038.1 GCA_018819085.1 Patescibacteria group bacterium | reverse complement strand
TGCAATTCGCCCTCATGAAGTTGGAATCGCTAGTAATCGCGAATCAGCAACGTCGCGGTGAATACGTTCTCAAGTCTTGTACTCACCGCCCGTCACATTAGGGAAGTCGGTAATACCCGAAATTCTTTGCTTGCAAAGACCAACGGTAAGATCGGTGACCAGAATGAAGTCGTAACAAGGCATCCGTAGCGGAAGCTGTGGATGGATCACCTCCTTTCTATATATTTTTTTAAAATATATGGGGTGTCGATACTGGTTGAGATATGAGAATTCTTATCTTAACCTATGGGTATTGGTCTTGGAGCCCTAAATTAAGACCTATGATGGTCCTATTGGACTATTTGGGACAGCTACACAAGAAAGCAATTGTAGTGGGCGTATAGCTCAGTCGGTTAGAGCGCGTCACTGATAATGACGAGGTCCATGGTTCGAATCCATGTACGCCCACATAGTTTATCCACAGGCAAGCCTGTGGATTTTTGTTTAAAAAGGCAATATTTGGTATAATAAAGACATGGTTGAATTTATTAAGAAAAACTTTGCAATATTACTTGCTTTTGCACTTCCAATCATATTTATTCTTGCAGTTGTCTTAATTACTTATCTTCCATCTTTTTCTATCTCTACTGATTATAATTTCATATATTCATCTTGTATTAATGATGCAAGGTATTATTCACATAATTGCAGTGGTTATCTCCAGAAACTTTATTCTGTCGTTGATAATGAATTAATTATAAAAATCCCAGATGTTAATGAAGGCTACGATGCTCGTATCTTTTTGCATAATACAAAGAATAACGAAAGCAGAGAAATCACTATAGAGGAAGCTCAGACATTTAAGCTTAATAATCTTTTAACTTCGCCTGATGGTGTTACAGTTTCAAATTATTATAATAGAGGGTCTGAGTTTTTTCTTTTTGGAGCAGGATCATCATACGGCTATTATCTTACGAAAGGCAAAAGTAAAAGTAGGCTTAATTTTATAAACCAAGACGATCGATATTATTATCAAGATAATTTTAAATTTATTGGATGGATTTTATCTGAAAAAAATTAATTATTATTTATGAATAAAGAACAATTATTACAAGAACTTTCTTCGAAAATAAATAGTGGAGAAATAAGTCAAGAAGAATTGATTAATCAATTTAATATTAAGCCAATAATACAAAAAGAAGAGGATAAAAAGAAAAAGAGTTTTTTGCATTTTTCTATAACAAAAATGCTTTATGTTCTAGGTGCAGTTATTGTTCTTATAGGTATTATTAATTTTATTGCTCAAATTTGGAATGATATAGGATCTTTAGGCCGAATATCAGTTACGTTAGGTCTCGGTATTCTTTTCACAGCTATTGGCTCAGTATTGATTAGCAAGAAAAAAGAAAATACTATTGGGATGATATTTCATATTATTGGAGGATTTTTAATTCCTGGAGGTTCTTTGGTTACTCTTTATGAATTAGAATTAGAATTATCTTCTTTATGGCCTTTTGCAATCACATTTGGAATCATTGCTTTATTCTACTTTTTATTAACTATTGCTCATAAACATGCTATTTTAACTTTTTTCACAATAGCAAACGGAACAGCATTTATTTATCTTTTTATGGAAGCGTTAATTAGTGGTCCATTTTATAACCATGAAAGTATTTATGCATATCTAACAATGTTAATAGGGGTGAGTTATTTTCTACTTGCTTATTCTTTTCGTGATGGATGGAACGAAAGACTTGTTGAAGTATTCTATTTCTTAGGAGCTGTTGGATTCCTTGGAGCTGCTTTTTCTCGAGTCTCTAATTCTAATTTATGGGAATCATTATTTTTCCTTATTATCTTTGGTGTTCTTTTCTTATCTGTGTATTTAAAAAGTCGGATTGTTTTAGCTGTGAGTACTATATTCCTTATTATTCACATTTCGTATATAACAGATAAGTATTTTGCAGATTCTCTTGGCTGGCCTGTCTCTCTTGTGATTCTTGGATTTATATTTATTGGTTTAGGATATGTTTCAATAACTATTAGTCAGAAATATATTAAAAAAACTTAAAAAATTTTTAGTAAAATATATGTAAGTGTTGGGATATAAGATATTATGAAAGGGGGTGAAAAAAATGGCGATTCAAACATGGACGGAAATAATAACAAGCTCTCTCCAATCACTTTGGACGGGATTTATTGGCTTTTTACCTAGTTTCTTAGGAGCAATTATAATATTCATCATTGGATGGGTTATTGCTACTGTTCTAGGAAAATTAAGTTCTCAGATTATTAGAGTTTTAAGAATTGATAGTATTTTAGAAAAAATAGGGTTTAAGAAAAGTTTTGAGAGAGCTAATCTTAATTTAGATTCAAGTAAATTTATTGGCGAATTAGTAAGATGGTTTTTTATAATCGTTTTCCTAATGGCAGCTACTGATATTCTTGGATTATTTCAAGTTACTGATTTTCTCTCAAGAGTTCTTCTATACATTCCTCAATTAGTTATAGCAGTTTTGATTTTATTAGCTGCTGTATTGATTGCTGATTTCCTTCAGAAGTTAGTTAAGGCAAGTGTTGAAGCTGCAGGTTTCGGGTTTGCAAATACTTTAGCAGTCATAACTAAATGGGCTATTTTAGTTTTTGCGATTTTAGCTGCGTTGCTACAATTAGGTATTGCACCTGCTTTAATACAAACAATTTTTACAGGTTTTGTAGCTGCATTGGTTATAAGTTCAGGATTAGCTTTTGGATTAGGAGGCAAAGATTTTGCGGCTTCTATCCTTAATAAGTTCAGAAAAGATATTAAAGGAGAATAGTACTATTGACAGGATTTTGTTGCGGATATAGTATTAAGTACAGATATGGAAAAAAATAAAAAGACCACTAAACATAAAAGGCGGTTGATAACTGTGTAACTGTTTTTGTCTCTGAAAATCAAGACCGCTGAATAGCGGTCTTTTTATATCATATGGTTAGTTCTCTCACAATTAAAAAGTTTTTCCGTTTATTATATTTTCATTTGAGCATATCAAATAAGTTTTCGTATATTTTTCTATATAAAATGTACAGGGTAAGTTAAGGGCCTATGATGGATGCCTTGACATAAAGAGCCGATGAAGGACGTGGCGTGACTGCGATAAGCCTCGGGGAGGTGTCTAGCAACCTTTGATCCGTGGATGTCCGAATGGGGAAACCTAGCATTGTTTATCAATGTTGTCCTGAAAATTTTTTTTCAGGAAGGGAACTCGGGGAAGTGAAACATCTCAGTACCCGAAGGAAAAGAAAATAATCCCGCCAATGAGGCGGGGATATTCCCTAAGTAGCGGCGAGCGAAATGGGAACAGTCCAAACCTAATTACCGCATCTCACTGCGTTTGATGCGAATTTCTAATTATTAATTTCTAATTTCTAAATAATGTTTTAATTTCATAATGTTTAAAAATTAATTCATTAAAAATTTAATAAAAATTAAAAATTGAAAATTAAAAATTCCATTATATCGAGCGTAGCGAGATGTGGTGGTTGGGGGTTGCAAGGTAATAACACTATGGAGCTTTATGTCGGAGCCTGATAGTATATCGGGCTTTGACAATAAGGCTTCAAAAGGAGTTACAAAATAAAGGCTAGTTAATTGAATCTTGCTGGAAAGCAGAGCCAAAGAGGGTAAAAGCCCCGTAAGTGAAAATTCCTTTATCTCCTAGTTATTATACTTAAGTACCTCGGGACCAGACTATCCCGTGGGAATCCGGCAGTACTATACTGCCAAGACTAAATACTCTTTATGATCGATAGCGAACAAGTACCGTGAGGGAAAGGTGAAAAGTAGCCCGGTAAGGGCGGTGAAATAGAACCTGAAATCATAGGCTTACAAAGACTCGGAGCCATTGCTTCGCAATGGAAGCACGAAATTCAAAGCACCAAATTCGAAACAAATCTTAATAATTAAATTCTAAATTTTAAACATTTGAATTTATAGTTTTGATATTGTTTGGGATTTCTGATTTAGAATTTTGGATTTCCATTGCGGAGCGATGGTAACGGGGTGCTTTTTGCAGAACGAGCCAACGAGTGTCTTATAATAGTTTGTTTAATCCCTTCTAGGGAGGAGACGTAGAGAAATCAAGTCTTAATAGGGCGCATTTGATTATTGTGAGACGACCCGAAGCCAAAGCGAGCTATCCATGACCAGGATGAAGTCTCGACGAAAGTCGGATGGAGGTCCGCACCCACTGGCCGTACAACACCAGGGGATGAGTTGTGGATAGAAGTGAAAAGCTAATCGAGCTTGGTAATAGCTGGTTCTTCCCGAAATAGTTTTAGGGCTAGCCTTTTGTTTACGTCCTAGGGGGTAGAGCACTGGATGGAGTATGGATGGAATTTATTCCGCCTACTCCAATCAAACTCCGAATACCTAGGATTAATTGCAAAGGAGTTAGACTGTGGGGGCTAAGCTCCATGGTCGAAAGGGAAAAAGCCCAGACTGTCGTTTAAGGTCCCTAAATTAAACTGAGTGGAAAAGGAAGTGAAGTTTCTCTGACAGCTAGGAGGTTGGCTTAGAAGCAGCCATCCTTTAAAGAGTGCGTAACAGCTCACTAGTTCAGAGATTTTGCGCCGAAAATTTAACGGGGCTAAGTTTAATACCGAAAACACAGATGCCATTGTTTCGCAATGGAAGCACTAAATTCTAATATCTAAACTCCAAACAAATTCAAAATCTCAATGACCAAAATTCAAAACAAATTAAATTATCTGTTTTGAACATTTGAATTTAGAATTTGTTTCGTATTTGTAATTTTGAATTTAGGATTTCCACTGCGAAACAGTGGTGTGGTAGGGAAGCGTTCTTTGCGCATTGAAGCTAAATCGTGAGGTTTAGTGGAGTTCAAAGAAGTGAGAATGTTGGCATAAGTAACCACAATACCGATGAGATATCGGTACGCCGAAAACCCAAGGTTTCCTTGGCAATGAAAATCAGCCAAGGGTTAGGCGGGCCTAACCTTGTTCCGATAAAATCGGACGCAGGGGATGGACAGACGGTTAATATTCCGTCTCTTCAGCATTTTTTGATGGGATGACGAAGTTTAGTAGTCTGAGCGGCTTATTGGATTGCCGTTCTTTGCTTGAGGATGTTCGTTAGGTAAATCCGGCGAACACGAGGCTTCGGCCTCATGTCCAAGAGTCGAGAAAAGGTTTTTCTTCGGAATTTCCGATTCAGGTGAGCAAGCTTCCAAGAAAAGTCTCTAAAATTAGAAATGTTGAATCCGTACCGCAAACCAACACAGGTGGGTAGGTCGAGTAGACCAAGGCGAACGAGTGATTCCTCGTGAAGGAACTCGGCAAAGCAGCGGGTGTAACTTCGGAATAAACCCTCCCACTCATGCGCAAGCTTTGAGTGGGCGCAGCTAAAGATTCCTGGCGACTGTTTATCAAAAACACAGCTCCCTGCTAACTCGCAAGAGGATGTATAGGGGGTGACGCCTGACCAATGCCAGAAGGTTAACGGTTGAGGTGTTCCGATTTTTAATCGGAATGCTGAAGCCCGAAGCCCTGGTGAATGTCGGCCGTAACTATAACGGTCCTAAGGTAGCGAAATTCCTTGACTGGTAATTTCAGTCCCGCACGAATGGCGTCACGACTGGGAAACTGTCTCCACGAGGAGCTCGGTGAAAATGCAGTAGGGGTGAAGATGCCTCTTACCTGCGGCAAGACGGAAAGACCCCGGAAGCTTTACTATAGGTTCTCATTGGAACATTGTTTTGAATGCGTAGCATAGTGGGGAGGCTTTGAAATCCCGATTTCGGTCGGGATGGAGCCGTCAGTGAAATACCCATCTTTTAACGTGATGTTTCTAACTTTGGTTTGATCCTTAGGACAGTGGGTGCTGGGTAGTTTTAGTGGGGCGCTAGCCTCCTAAAGAGTAACGGAGGCGCTTATAAGGTCAGCTAGGCCCGGATGGAAATCGGGCTGATAGTGTAAAGGCATAAGCTGGCTTTACTGCGAGACGGACATGTCGAGCAGTTGCGAAAGCAGAACTTAGTGAACTGATAGTGGGTTATAGAACCGCTAGAGATTAACGGATAAAAGCTACTCCGGGGATAACAGGCTAATAGCGTCTAAGAGTCCATATCGACGACGCTGTTTGGCACCTCGATGTCGGCTTACCAAATTTAGGATAGGCCGCTATTGGAAGTAATTCCAATTGACAAAACTTAACTAATAACGGTGAATGCTATATAATATAGTTAATACCGTGGGAAGTTAAAGAAATTTATGCAATTATCTTCTGAACAAAAAAAGATTCTTATTGGCACTTTATTAGGAGATGCTCATTTAGAAAAAAATGGACATAATGTTCGTTTAAGAATTGATCATACAGAAAAACAAAAGAATTATTTAAAATGGAAATATTCAGAATTTAGTAATTTTACTCCAAGTAGTCCAAGATTAATTAAAACAATAGATAAAAGATCAGATAATGTTTATAAAAGATGGCATTTTTCTACATATTCTATTGATATATTTAATTCTTATTGGAAATTATTTTATAAAGATAAAATTAAGATAATTCCAAAAAATATTATTAAATTATTAAATTCTCCTTTATCTTTGGCTGTTTGGTATATGGATGATGGTTATAAAAGAAATGATTGTAATGCGTTAAGGTTGAGCACAGATTCATTCAAACTAGAGGAGCAAAAAATATTACAGAAATGTTTAGAAAAGAATTTTAACATAAGAAGCACATTGCATAAAAAAAGAGATTCATGGAATATTTATATCCCGAGTTTAGAAGCTACAAAATTTTGTAGAATAATTAAACCGTATATTATTTCAGGAATGGAATATAAAATTTCTTTAACCCCGTAACGACTGATTCCGATTTTATTTCGGAAGAGATAGTGGGTACCAGATATTCTGGAATTAAACCATTATCACACGTTGAGCCCCTATTGAATAATAAATATCTAATAGGGTGATGATATAGTCTGTACACATAGTGATATGTGAATGATATGCATCCTATCCTGGGGGTGGAGAAGCTCCCAAGGGTTTGGCTGTTCGCCAATTAAAAGGGTACGCGAGCTGGGTTCAGACCGGCGTGAGCCAGGTTGGTCCCTATCTGCCGCAGGCGTTGATGCTTGAGGGAAGTTGTCCATTGTACGAGAGGATCCGGATGAACAAACCTCTGGTGTACCAGTTGTTCCGCCCGGAGCATTGCTGGGTAGCTAAGTTTGGAAAGGATAAGCGCTGAAAGCATATAAGCGCGAAGCCTCTCCCAAGATTAAGCATCGTAGATTTGTAGAAGATGACTACATTGATAGGCTCTAGGTGTAAGTCCCGCGAGGGATTAAGCCGAGGAGTACTAATAAATCATTTTACCCTGTACATTTTGTATAGAAAAAGTTTTAAGATTCAAGCCATCAATCTGGTGGTAATACTGATGGTGTTCTACCTGATCCCATTCCGAACTCAGAAGTAAAATCCATCAAGGCCGATGATAGTGGCTTTGCTGCGAAAGTAGGTAGCCGCCAGTTTAATGGCTTGAATCTTTACAATAAAAACCTTATACTATTAGTATAAGGTTTTTATTATGAGCAAACGTATAATCAAACAATTAATCATTGCTTTAGTCTTTTTGGTTATTTTAGCTTGCATTATTGCTTTGGTATATTATTTTAAAAAGCCAGAACCTTCTTGTTTTGATGGTATCAAAAATCAAGAAGAAAAAGAGACTGATTGTGGAGGTCCATGTCTTTCATGTGAATTAGTTAATATAGAACCTTTAAAAGTTTTATGGGTTAAAACTATTTCTAATAAAGATGGTTTTTATGATCTAGCGGCTGAAATTAAAAATCCTAACCAAAATTATGGGAGTGGAAATATTGATTACAAATTTAAACTTTATGATTATAATGACAATCTTATTTCTGAATATTCTGGAACAACTTTTATATTACCCAATCAATCAAAATATCTTATTAAAACAAAAATAGAGAGTAGTAGTTCAATTTATAAAGCGGATATTAGTTTTACTAATATTGAATGGGAAAAGCCATTTGATTACCATCCTCTTGAATTTGCTGTTCAGCAGAAAGAATATTACTTTTTAAATGATGAGTCATTAGGGGTTAGTCAGGCAAAAGCTGTTTTAGTTAATAAGACAAACTTTGATTTTGAAAAAATAGATATAGATGTTTTACTATTTGATTCTTTAAATAATTTAATAGCTGTTAATAATACTGAAATAAGGACATTGCCAGTTAATCAAGAACGTGATTTTATTGTTACTTGGTTTGATAAGATAAATGGTCAAGTTTCTTTTATAAAAGTTGAACCAGAAACAAATATTTTTGACTCTGATAATTATATACCTACTAAAGCAGGTAATACAGAAGAATTTCAAGAATACTAAGAAATAAATTCTAAATTTAAAGCACTAAATCACAAATAAATTCTAAATTCAAAAAATTAAATTACTAAATTATTTTAAGTTTTGTATTTTGAATATTGTAATTTATTTGAAATTTAAGATTTTGAATTTGTAATTTAAATTTTTATGTTTTCTCATCTTAGAAAACTTGATTGGCAATTAATATTTATTGTCCTACTTCTGTCAGGAGTAGGACTTTTAACTATTTATGGGATTGGTTCTCCTGAATCATTAACATTTTTTAAAAAACAGCTTTCATTTGTTTGTTTAGGATTTATTACAATGATTGGTTTAAGTTTTTTTGATTATAGGATATTTAAAAATTATTCATCTATTCTAATCATCCTATATATCGCTTCATTACTTTTGTTATTTTTTGTTCTTTTTTCACAGGACATTAGAGGAGCTTCAAGTTGGTTTCGTTTAGGTTCTTTGCGCTTTGAACCAATAGAATTTATTAAGATAGTTATTATTTTAATTTTAGCTAAGTATTTTTCTTTTAGGCATATTGAAATGTATAGAGTGAGACATTTAATTGTGTCGGGGATATATATAGCTTTACTTGCTTTGGTTATTTTTTTACAACCTGATTTAGGATCTATCTTAGTATTGTTAAGTATTTGGTTTGGTATAATTATTGTGTCGGGAATTAAGGTCCGACATTTAATTATTATGCTTTTAATTTTATCTATTTTTTCAGTTGGTGCTTGGGTTGTTGTTTTAAAAGATTATCAGAAACAGAGAGTTACCACTTTTTTAAATCCCGAGAACGATCCTTATGGAAAAGGGTATCATATTAGTCAATCATTAATTGCTATTGGGTCAGGTGGATTATTTGGACAAGGATTAGGATTAAGTTCACAAGCAGGTCTTAAATTTTTACCTGAACAACATACTGATTTTGTCTTTGCAACTTTAGCTGAGAGAAGAGGATTAGTTGGAGTTCTGTTTTTGTTAATTCTTTTTGCTTTTTTATTCTGGAGACTTATTAAAATTACATTAGGATCTTTAAATAATTTTTCACGTCTTTTTGTATCTGGTTTTGCAATAATGATTTTCTCTCAAATGATTATTAATATTGGAATGAATATAGCTATACTTCCGATCACTGGTTTGACTTTACCATTAGTAAGTTATGGAGGAAGCAGTTTAATTAGTATATTTATCGGATTAGGTATTATTCAAAGTATTAAGGTGCGAAATTAGTTATCCACTTGACCTGATTTATCGTAAAAGTTAAAATGATAGTATAATATATATAAAGATTATAAAACATTAATAAATTAACTTAAAAACTATGAAATACCTTACTATTAAACAAGCATCTAAATTACTTCACGTTACTCCTTTAACCTTAAGAAACTGGGATAAGAAAGGAATTATAAAACCATATCGTAATCCAGCTAATAATTATCGTGTTTATAGGCTAGATCAGATAGAAAATTTTCTAAGAAGATTAGAGTCAAGCAGAGCTCAGCAAACAAGAAGGAAGATAGATTTATTTTAGAACAAATAATAGGCCGTGCGTCGAGAGCTTTGCCCTTACGTTCGGAGGACGGAAGGGTATGCTCGAGAGGCACGGCCTATGAATAAAAGATCCTAACATGCTTAGAAATTTCAGAATAATCGTTTTACTTTTAAATGCAAAAACCACAATTTCTAAATATCCATCTGTGGATAACCTAAAAACAATAATTTTAAAGTTTAAAAAATAAAATTATAACCGATATCATTTCTTGGCTATGATAAGCCAAATTTCTTTAACAAAAGAATATGAATAAATACAAATTATTACCTTATCCGATACTATCGGATAACCGCTTGACAGTGCCTTTATAAAATTCTTATAATAAGAGTAAGAATTCTTACAAGCGCTATTAAGAGTTACAATTAAATAAGAGTCATAAAATAGTTTTTTTCTGCAGAAAGTCATAAATTCTTACATGAATTAGTAAAGAATTTATTTTTGATTTTCTGCTTTTTTATTTGCGTAGCGAGATGAGAGAAATAAAAATTTATTTTTATTTCCGAATGAGCAAGTAAATATATAATTATATTTGTTTTAATGAATGATATTGATTCAATACAATATATTTCCCTTAAAGACGCGTCTAAACTCTGTTCTTATTCACAGGACTATTTAAGTTTGAGAGCTAGACAAGGTAAATTAAAGGCGGTTAAAATAGGTCGCAATTGGATGACCACTAAAGAATGGGTTGATAAATATATTATTAAGGTTCCAGATCAGATTCAATATGTTTCCCTTAAAGACGCGTCTAAACTCTGTTCTTATTCACAGGACTATTTAAGTTTGAGAGCAAGACAAGGGAAATTAAAGGCAGTTAAAATTGATCGTAACTGGGTAACAACTGAAGAATGGTTAAGTAAATATATTATTAAAGCCCAAGATGTTGTTAATATAAGAAAAGTAAAGGATAATGTTTGGGGATATGAGGTGAAAAATATTGCTGAAAAATATATTGGTAATTCAATGGATAGGGTATTAGCTTCTTATGATAAATTTGTTCTTAAAGTAAAAGAAATAAAAAAACCAAAAATTTCTATAAAGCCTAAATTTGCTATTAGTGCTGTTCTAATATCTTTGCTTATAATTAGTTCTCTTTTAGTCTTTAATCCTCAAGCATGGGCTTCTATGGCTGATTTTGCTCATAAATCAATTGATAAGGTAGTGGACTCAGGAAGGAAATCAGCTGAATTCGTTTTTGAACAAGGTCAAAATATTGTTCTTCTAGCGCAAGATACTAAAAAGTCAGCTGGTAATTTATTTGATAGTATCATTATTGAATCTCCAAAACTTATTGAAGAATCAACACAATCTATTCAAGAGGCTTCTTCTAATGTTAGTTCAAGTATTCAGAATAAACTTGTTAACTTATCTAAAAAAACTTCTAATAAAATACAATCTGTTCCTAAAACTACTACTAATTTAGTTAAAGGTTTTTATAAGAATATTGATAAATTTGGAATTGTTATTAGTAATTTACCTGAAGAAATATTTGAATTTGCTAATAATGCTAGTAATAAGAATGAAGAATTAAAATTAGCTATAAAATATAATACAAAAAAGATATCAGGGCAAATTATTAAAATTCCATCAAAAATTGAAAAACTATCAAATAAAGCAATTTATGCGTTTATAGATATAAATCAAAAGAACGAAAATGCAAAAATACTGTTTTCTAGAAAAATTAAAAATAGTAAAGAATTTTTATCCGATACACCTCATATAGTTTCTTTAGAAATAAATAAAATAGCACATAATTTATCCGATACTTATTCGAATATTTCAAACATTCTATCCGATACACCCCAAAAGTTATCCGATATGTCGGGAGATATAGATAGAGAGCTAGTTTACGCTTATCAAAAAATAGGCTCATATTCAAACAATTTTGATAGGAATATCGGTAATTTTACAAAGAATTCAGTTAAAAATTTATCTAGTATAATAAAGCAAACTCCAAAA
The DNA here is from genome assembly GCA_018819085.1 of Patescibacteria group bacterium. GTDB lineage: Bacteria > Patescibacteriota > Minisyncoccia > Portnoybacterales > UBA2143 > JAHJQT01. The sequence goes on along the minus strand of JAHJQT010000038.1, from coordinate 2,223 downwards.
GACATTTCAGCTGGATTCTTTAACATAATTTCTGATGTTTCTAATAATATTAAGTCTAAATTAGGAGATACTTACATAAAAATAGCTGAATTCGTAATTCCAGGATATTCTTTCTATGATCAAGAGAATTATCTTATCTATAAAACTAAGCAAGAAACACCAATTATCCAAGAAATTACCAAACAAGTCCAACAAATAACTCCCAAAACAGTCACAGAAAAAAGAATTATAACAATTACAGAAACAAACAAAGTTATTGAAACAATAGCATCAGCTGATTTAGATCAAATTAATCAGGATATTCAAAATTTATCACAAAGAATAACTAGTTTAGGCAATCAAATAGGTTCTAAAATAGATTACACAACTCCATCATACTCTCCTGTATCAATACCTTCTTCAGGATTACAGGTCTCAGGCCATGCTCTTCTATCAAGTTTGAATGTTAGTGGTTCAGGAGCTTTTTCAGGTTCTTTAGGAGTTGCTGGAAATGCAAGCTTTGGAAATACAAAAGATCAAACAACTGTTTTTGATGTTTATTCAGATGCTACTTTTCATAATGGAGCTAGTTTTAATTCAGGCTTAAGCGCAACATCTTTATCATCAACAGGAACGTTAACAGCAGCTACGACAACTTTATCTCAATTAACAATCAATAATGATTTATTAGTTTCTGGTAATGCTTCAACTACGGGTTCACATTATATTGGTAATGACTTGACGGTCATGAACGGCAACCTCGGCATAGGAACAACGAGTCCTTCAACAACACTATCAATTACTGGTCATGGATATTTCACAGGCGGATTAGGCGTGGGCGTAGTTAACACCACAGCTAATAGTTTTCAGGTAGGGCAATGTGTTACTGGAGATACTTTATTAAGACGTCGTCGTCGCAGAAAAAAGAAAGATGGAACTTATGAATATTATTTTGAAGATGTCAGAATAGATCAAATTAAACCAGGAGATGAAATTTTAACTTTAGATGATAAGACAGGCAAGCTCAAAGTTTCCAAAGTTAAGAAATTAATGTATATGGGTAAAAAGCCAATTGTGGAAATTACCACCTCTATGGGACGAAAAATTAGGACGACAGCCAATCATCCGTATTTTGCCAAAGTTAATCAGCCAAAAATAAAGAAGCCAAAATTAGGAATCTTTTATGATGATGCTAATATGTTTTATGCTCAAAGAAAAGCTGGCTGGCGAGTTGACCTTAGAAAACTAAAGAAATCTTTATCAAGACAGTTTGATGTTTCAGCTTTTGATTACTATATCGCTACTCCAGAAAAACAAGACAAGGCATTTAAAAAGACAGCTAATTTTATTAATAAAATTAAAGCGCATGTTCAAATTGTAACTAAGTTAATAAAATATATTAAAATAGATGTTGGATTAAAGAAAAAAGCTGATATGGATGTTGAAATTGCTTTGGGTGTTGTAAGGCGTATTAAAGATTTGGACGCTGTCATGATTGTTAGTGGCGATAGCGACCTATTGCCTCTAAAAAAATATGTTTTAGAAAAAGGCAAGAAGATTATTTATGCTGGTTTTAAGCAGAATATTGCTTGGGAATTAAGAAAATACAGCAAGTATTTTTATCTTGATAATTATAAGAATGAATTGAATAATAGTCAAAAGGGTCATAAAAAAACAACCTCCAAGCCGAAGCTTGGAGTTGCGTTACTTTCTTTATTGTATGCTAGCGCTCCATCCTTGTCAAGTGGCGGTATGTGGAGAAAAGTTTCTCAACTTAAAAAAGGTCAGGAAATCGCAATTCTTGATGATCATGGAAAATCAGTTTGGGATACAATTAAGACAATGCGCAAACTGCCTGTGGAAGATGTTTATGATATAGAAGTTGAAGGAACTCATAATTTTATTGGGAATAATATAGTAGCTCATAATACCGCTTTCAAAGTTACTTCAGATGGCAACGTCGGCATAGGCACAACTACACCAGATTCTAAACTTACAGTCATTGGAAAAATACATGCAAGTTCAACATCTGAACAACTACGTTTAACCTACGATTTAGAATCATCTAAATATGCTTCATTTACAATTGATTCAAATGGAGATTTAAACATAGATCTTGCCACAGGAAATTCAACTACTACAATATCAGATAACTTATCTGTGCTTGGTTATTTAAACGTAGAAGGTAATGCTACGACAACAGGTTCACAATATATTAAGAAAGATTTAACTGTAGATGGTCAG
>JAHJQT010000037.1 GCA_018819085.1 Patescibacteria group bacterium | reverse complement strand
CAGGCCGTGCCTTTAAGTTTTTTAGGTTTAATAAATTAAACCTTTAAAAAACTATACAAGGCACGGTCTGGATTTCTTAGAAGACATGGTCTGTACTTTTTATTAATTCTAAACACTATTAACTTTATTAGCAAGAAAAAAAGGGCTGTGGACCATTTTACTGGTCTACAGCCCATATTATTAATAATCATCACCAAGCATCTGGAGATGGCGATACTCAGCACGACACGCACCCTCCAACATGGCTGGAGTTACCCAAGATTTTGAAGAGTGACGAGAAATTAATTCTTTCCTCATACGCTCAAGATCAAGATCAAAAGCATTCTGATCTACGACCCCAATAAACTCCTCAACCAACAATGAATAAGTAAATTTGGAAAAAAGTGAAAAACCATATATTTCTCTAAATTCAACCACCAAAGACAAAATAGAACGTCTTGGATTTCTTAAATTGATTTCGCCTTCAAGAATCCTTTTTGCTATTATTTCTTTAAACAAAATCAGATATCTATCTTCCATAACCTTTCCTCCTATTAAAAGTAAATGTTAAATAACTATATCTATAAAATAGCAGAAAAACACTATTTTGTCAAGCTTAATCATTCCAAAGTTTCTGAGCTTCTAACCAATAAGTATCTATATCGTGATTCTCTTTAATCCAATACCACCATTCAACGCCCCATAAATAAGCTTCATCAAAACCAGTGTATTTAGCATAATCAATAATTTCTTTAAATCTTTCAAAATCCATGGTTTTAAATTGTTCTTCTAGAGTATTTTCATAAATCATTAAATGACTCCATGGTTCAGCTTGTAATTCAATAATTACTGCTTTTTCTATTTCAGTTAACCATTTAACAAGATTGGCCCGCTTATAATAAAACACTGCTGGAATAGGATATTCAACATGCTTTTCCAAAACATCACTCCAAACAATCCTATAAAGAGTAGTTCCAAAAATATCACCAATTAAAGCTGGTTGAGTCCAAAGACTTAATTCTCCACTAGCCGTCATTAAAATTGGCCGCTTTTCAGAATCTAATTCTCTAACTAAACTAATTTCCTTATTTAAAAATTCTTTATCTAATTTTGGACATTCTCCAAAACCAATTAAAAATGGTTCGTTTTCTACTTGCCATATTTTAATGGTCTGATTGTCCTGATAATGATTAACTATTTGAGTTAATAAAGATATAAGTTTTTCTTGTTGTATTGATTCATCTAGTTCTCTAGCCCATTCTGGAACATGACATTCAGGCCAACGAGGTAATTTTCTACCAACAGCCAAAATAACTTGAGCATCTCTTTTTCCGGCCTCATTAATTTGCCAGTCTAAATCATCAAAGACATACTCTCCTTCAACTAATTCAATCTTTTGCCAATAAGCAATTAAGCGTATTTTTTTAACATTCAATTCATCAAGCATTGCAGTATAAGCTTCTTTCCAATTAAGTTCCATCTGCTCAGCAAATAATTGACTGAAAGTAACTCCAAAATCCATATTCTCAGATTTTTCAGTTTTACCAGTGAACATATAAGCAAAAAAACAAATTATACAAATTATAATAAAAATTACAAGTAGAAAAACAATGCGAAAAGTATATTTAAATATTGAAGATAATTTCATAATGTTAAAAATATTAATCCTAAACAAACAAATATAATTCCTAAAATTCTTTTAAAAATAACACCTCTATTAATTTGTTCTTTAATAATTTGAGGAAATTTTGCAGAAAGGAAAAAAGCCATTATTAAAAGAAAAACATATTGAACTCCTTGTAAAGCATTAACTAAAGCAACATTACCTAAAAAAATTGCATAATTAAGAAGAAAAAAAGCAAAAGCTGATAATGACTTTGAAAAGATAGGTAGAATAATTGTTTTCTTTTTAATTTCCTTACTTATATTAAATATTATTTTGCGATTTCTAGGTAAAATTAATAATAAGCAAGCGCCTAAAACACTACCTAATCTAATCCAGATAAAACCATTAATAAAAGATTGCTCAGTGAAAACCATTTTAGTTAAAACATATGATCCAGCGAAAAATAAGGCAGATAAAAGTATAAATGATATTTTCTGAAAAGAAAACATTTTTTTATTTCTCTTAGGCCATAATATGATCAAACCTCCAAAGACAAGCAGAAAAAAAGCAATAAATTGATTACTAGATAATCGTTCTTCTAAAAAAAGATAAGTTAAAATTAATGTAAAAACAGCTACAGCTCCGCCAATAATAGGAATAATTCTTGAAATTTCAGATATTTTTATTGTCTTGTAAAAATAAAGGGTAGCAAAAATAAATAAAATACCAGCCATAAAGCTGATAATAATTTGTTTTAACGAAATTAATTCAAAACCAAAAGGGAATAAAAGAATAGTAAGACCTCCTAAAATTCCAACATAAAAACTATAGATTACTGGACGAATAGCTGTTTTTGAAACAATAAACTTATCTATAATAAAAACAATTGCTGTAAGAAAATGTGAAATAATAGCGATTATTATCCAATTCATAAATCTAATTTATTATTTTTACAAATTTTAGCATACTCATATGCACTTGGATGAATTTTTCGTTCCAGCGTCTTGTAATCCACCTCAATTAAACCAAAACGAGGCCAAAAACCATCACTCCATTCAAAATTATCTAATAAAGACCAATAAAAATACCCCCGAACATCAACCCCCTCTTTAATTGCCTTATGAATCCAAAATAAATGATCTTTTATAAATTTTTCGCGTTTTTTATCTTTCCTATCGGCTATACCAAGTTCTGTGATATAAATCGGCTTATTATAACAACTAACTTTTTTCAAAATACGATAAATACCTTTTGGATAAATCTCCCAGCCCATATCAGAAACACCCATTTTGTTTTCATTAAACTGAAACCACTTCCAAGATTTAAAAGGATTAAAACGAATTCTGGAATGAAAATAATAATTTAGTCCTAAAAAATCCATTTTATCTGCAACTTTTGGAACAAATTGTTTATTTCTATACCATTCCAGCAACTTTTTAACAAGTAAGTTGTGGGGCCACTTATTATAAGATTCAAAATCAACCAAACTTTCAGCAAAACCAACCTTTGCCTTTTCATCTATACTGTGAATCAAATCGAAAGCATCTCTGTAAGTTTCAACAAAAATTCTCAAAACCTTCAATGCTTTTAAAATACTTCTTTCTTGCGGTATGCGAATTGCTTGAATATATCCATGACGAGCTACTGTTTCCGGCTCATTAAAAACAATCCAAAAATTTACCTCATTTTTAAATTCTGAAACTATTTTTTTAACAAAATTTAAAAAAGTTTCTTTTGCTTCCGGGTGCAACCACCCCCCACGATTAGTAAACCATCTGGGGTGAGTATAATGCCACAAAGTCACAAATGGTTCAATTCCTCTTTCACGAAGAGCCTTAATTACCTGCCTATAATGCTCGATCTCTTTTTCATCAAACTCCCCTTCTACTGGTTCAATTCTTGACCATTCAATAGAAAAACGATGGGCATTATGATTTAAAAATTTAGCTAAATCAAAATCTTGTTTAAATCTATGATAATGATCACAAGCTTTGCCGGAAATATAATTTTCTTTTTTAAACATTTCTGAAAATTTATCCTGTTGCCATTTCTGATATTTATTTTTTGCTTCATTGGCTAATCTGTCAGCATTTTCTTTTTCCCATTCTGTCCAATCATTATTATTTCCACCCTCAACTTGATGAGCTGAAGTGGCTGCCCCCCATAAAAAACCTTCTGGAAATTTTAAAAATTTTTTAGACAAATTATTTTTGACATTTAGGACAGAAATGAGCTGAACGACTACCCATTTTAATCCTCTTTATTTT
>JAHJQT010000036.1 GCA_018819085.1 Patescibacteria group bacterium | reverse complement strand
TTTGTCGTTATTATTTCTGTTTGAGATGTTGGAATTAATTGATAAGCAAAAACAGAAATACATAAGACGATAAAACTAGTAATAATCAAAGATACTGTTTTTATCTTTTTCTTTCTTTTCTTTTTTTGATTCTGTTGCTTAAGCTGATTATTAAATAATCCTTTTTCTATAAAGTGATTAATTTGTTCGTGACTGTCCATTGTTATGATTATAGCAGATTTAATATGCTAATTCAAAATTTAAGAATTTAATTTTGCACTAATCTATATAAAATGATAAAATATATTATATGGATGAACAAAAACAACCTAATAAAATAAATTTTCTACATCAAGATAATATCCAACCAGATATTAAACAAGATTTACCAGAAATACCTAAAAAAACAGGTTTACCTAAATGGGTTACTACTCTAATCACAGTTTTAGTTATAGCTGTTATAGGTATAGGTGGTTATTTTGCATATAATTATTATTTTGTTCCCGATGAGCCAGAACCTATAACATATTCAGAAGATTGTTTTTGGCGTCCTAATCAAGATTTAGAAACATGTCAAGATGATCAAAAATTAGCTGGAGCGTATTTTAATGGGACAGAGTGTTTAAACATTACGAGCTGTAGTACTTCATTTGAAGATCAACAATCATGTCAAATGAAATGCATTAAGGAGGTGCCAGAAGCAGATATTCAAAAATACAATTTAGAAGTTATATGGAATGAAAGTTTAGAGCTTTTAGATATTGATTGTCAGTTAAAATATGGCGTTTCAGCTTACGAGACTTGTGAATATTATCTTGCAGGTGTTATTAAAAACGGTATTTTAATAGGAAAAAATCTTTATTTAGAAGTAGCACATTCAATGGGGGATATTTTTCGTCATTATGTCATGATTAATAATAATAATTTTTATTTTGATGGTTATTATGGTGATGAAGCTATAAAAAATTGGGAGATAAAAGGGATTGATGATTTACCCGAAGAAATATATTTTTCTGATACTGATTATAAATTATCTAAATATCCATATGGTAATCGCTTATTTTCAAAACTTGAAGACACTGAAAAAGTATTTCATAATAATGAACTTGGCGATTTCTATTTATATAATAAATGTTTATTAGCAGAATTACCTGATCATAGAACTGTAAGTTATGATTTTATATTGCCTTTTATATCAAGCGAAGACAAAGTTTTAAAAGTAACATTTAATAATGAACAAAAGAATCAAGATGAGTATCTGTTTAACGCTCATACTGGATGTGGAGCTATGTGCAGTTCTCTAGATGTTGTTGATGAAATTAGTCAGCAGGATTTAGTTGAGATTGGTAAAACAGATTCAAATGAGGTATTTTATGAATTTAAAGATCCACAAAATAAAATATTGACAGATTTATATAATAACAAAAATACAGGGGCTTATTATAATACTGATGGATCATATAAACAATTAGAACAAAGTAAATATACATATGAAGAATACTTAGCATTTCATCCTTTATTATTTTGGCAGGATCCTTTAGATAGATGGATTAAATTTAAAAATGCAGAATTTGATTCAATGGCTGAAATGTGTAAACCAGCGATTTATTTATATCCAGAAGAAAATACAACTCTTAATGTTCAAGTAAAGCCAAATGGTGGTTTTACAGGAACTATTCCGGAGTATTCATCTAATGGTTGGAATATAGAGGTTAATCCTGACGGGATAATTACTGATTTAGAAACTGGTAAACAATATGATTATTTATATTGGTCTGGGATAGGATTGAATTATCCAACCAGAAGTGATGTAGGTTGGATTGTGGCTAAAGAAGATATTAAATTATTTTTAGATAATAAGCTAAAAATACTTGGCCTTAATGATAAAGAAATTTTAGATTTTGAAGACTATTGGGTAAGGAAATTAAATAAAATGTCATATTACCATATTTGGTTTGTATCTCAAGATGAATTTGATCGCATTGCTCCTTTATCTATTGGCCCAAATACTCCTATGAGTACTATTAGAATATTAATGAATGCTAAAGGGTTAGATGAATATGATCATACAATAAAAGAGCAAGAATTGTCGAATATTCCCCAAAGAAATGGTTTTACTATAGTAGAATGGGGCGGTGCATTGATTCGATAAGATGAAATGGATTAATTTAATATTTATATTATTAATAATAGGATTTGGATCAACATTTTTAATATATAATTATTATCAAGAAAAAACTGATATCATAGAATATAGTGGTAATCATACTGCATTTTATCAGAGTAAGAAATTTTATGGAGGATTAGAGATAATAGAACCAGATAATATTGCACAAGAAAAAGTTTATGGCGGTATTGTATCTCATCATATGTTAGTTAGTTCAGAAATCGCTAATTTTTTTCTTAATTTAAAAGAACAAAATCCAAAAACAATTGTAATATTAGGGCCTAATCATTATGGATTAGGCTCTAATTTATTTATATCAAAATATCCCTTTAAAACTCCATGGGGATTATTAGAGCCTGATTTGAATATAATTAATAGATTAATTCAAGCTGGTTATGTAGAAAATCAGGAAAAACCATTTGAAATAGAACATTCTATTTCAAGCTTGGTTGGGTTCATTAAATATGTATTCCCTAACACAAAAATAGTTCCTATTATTCTTTCTGGAAGTACGCCAAAAGATCAACTCGATAAATTAGCTGGAGAATTAGATAAAATACTATCTAATGATGCATTGGTTATTTCTAGTGTTGATTTTTCGCATCATTTAAATCGTATTGCATCTGATTTTCATGATAAAAAAAGTATTTCTGTAATTAGTAGTTTTGATTTTAATAATATTTTTAATTTAGAAATAGACAGTCCGTCGTCAATTTATGTTTTATTAAAATATTTAAAAAAAAGAAATGCACTTAAAACTAGTTATTTAATTAATACTAATGCAGCAGATCACTCAGGAGTTATGGACATGGAAGATGTTACAAGTTATGTTTTCCAATATTTTATTAAAGGATTTAAAAAAAACAATAGTAATATTACTTTATTGAATTTTGGAGATACTATGTTTAATAGGGGGGTTGAGGATATTTTAGATCAAGATATAGATCCTTTTGAATACATTAAAGGAATAGAGGGGAATTTTTTAAAAGGCATTGATTATATTTCATTGAACCTAGAAGGTCCTATAACAGATACAAGACAATGTCAAAAAAAGGATAATAATTTTAAGTTTGATCCTGAAATCTCTGGTTTATTAAATAAAAATAATATTAATATTGTAAATTTGGCCAATAATCATATTTTTGATTGTTATGAACAAGGTATTGAAAATACTAAAAAATATCTTGATGTCTTCGGAATTGATTATTTTGGACAGGCTGATTTAAGTAGTAGTTATGTTATCAAGGAAGTAAATAGAAAGAAAATTGTGTTTTTAGGTATAGACCAGACCATAATGCCAATCGCTATGAATCAATTTTATGATTTAATAAAGCGGTTAAAAGAAGATAATGATTATATAGTAGTGAATATTCATTGGGGTTATGAATATAGCTCTTCGCCTTCAATAATGCAAAAGCAAACAGCCCATAATTTAATTGATAATGGAGCAGATGTTATTATTGGTCATCATCCTCATGTCATACAGCCAGTTGAGATTTATGAGAATAAAGCAATTTTCTATTCATTAGGTAATTTTATTTTTGATATGAAAACAGAAGAAACAAATCAAGGGATAGGAGTAGGAATTATATTTGATAAAGATAATTATTCTTTTTATCTGTTTCCTTATGAGATTATTAATTCACAGCCAAAATTATTTTCATATAATAGATCTATTTCATTTTGTAATCAATTTTTTAAAAATATTATTAATTTTAATGATTGTTCATTTAGTCTTTAATATTATTTAGAATTTGATTTTTTTAAAGAAAAGAGTTAGAATCTATTTATTAGAACTCATATTAAGTTTTTCCTCGGTGTCATTCCCGTCCCGCATCTGTCATTCCCGCGAAAGCGGGAATCCAGTACGGGATAAACTCCAGCGGGAATCCAGTAATGGACTAATTCTGGATTCCCAATCAAGTTGGGAATGACATCGAAAGAGTTGGGGATGACAAAAGCCTTGTCATTTCGACTGAAGAGCGCCAGCCAGAGGCTGGTCCGCCTTTGGTGGAAAAGGAGAAATCCCTTCACAGTGTTTATCTTTAAGGGATTCCTCGCTACGCTCGGAATGACAAATAGATATTAAATTTATTAAATAGAATTAAGTTGAAGTATTACATAACTTCCAGCATTACAGATAAATATGTATGAATTTGACATAAGTATTTATTTCCATTATTATATTAATAACATGGTAAAAATGAGCAAAAAAACTATTTTAGAATATCCTGTAATATTCAATAAAGCAGAAGAAGGTGGATATAATGTTTCTTTTCCTGATTTTCCAGGTTGTGTTACTTTTGGCAAAAACTTTGAAGAGGCAGAAGAAAATGCTAAAGAAATATTAGAATTATGGATTAAAGAGTTAAGAGCGAATAAACAAAGAATTCCTATTTCTAAATCTCGTCCAATTATTAGTGAAATTCCTGTAGCTGTTTTTACAAAAAGCTAATTATTAATGAATTCTTTGACTGCCAAACAACTCATTAAAATTTTAGAAAAACACGGTTTTATTTTTTCTAGACAAAAAGGTAGTCATAAAATTTATCGTCATTCTGAATCTAAAATTATAGTGCCAATTCCAATGCATGGTGGTAATAAGTTGATTTATATAGGAACATTTTTAGCGATTATTAGGCAATCTAAAATTCCTAAAAAAGAATTTGAAAAGAAATAATATTATGAACAAACAAAAACAATCTGATAAAATAAATCTTCTGCATCAATCAGATGACATTCAGCCAGATATTCAAAAAGATTTACCAGAAATACCTAAAAAAACAGGTTTGCCTAAATGGGTTACTATTCTAATTACAGTTTTGGTTATAGCTGTTATAGGTATAGGTGGTTATTTTGCTTATAGTCATTATTTTGGACCAGGTGTTTGTATTAATCAATGTGGTGATGGACAATGTGGGGAAATAGTTTGTCAAGCAATAGGATGTCCTTGTGCTGAAACAATTGAAAGTTGTCCAGAAGACTGTAAAAAAGAAGAAATCACTGACCCCACAGCTGACTGGCAGACGTATAGGAATGAAGAGCTTGAGTTTGAGGTAAAGCATCCAAAAGATTGGACAACTACTCAAGTATCTCCACATTCTGTTTTAATTGAAAATGATAAAGGATTTAAAATGAATTTCAGTATGCCTCCACTAGGAGGAGGTTATTGTATAGAAAATAAAGAATATATAATTGTAAATAATAGCATTGAAGTAATTAAATATACTTGTGCAGGTTTTAATGACTTTTTAAAAACAGAACAACGTCAAGTTGTTATTAATTTTCTTAAAGAAACATCTAATATAAAAGAAGATGCTTTGCTTGTAATATTACACACAAATCCTAATAATATATCATCAAATGATTTTTTGGATTTATCTAATCAAATCCTTTCTACCTTTAAATTTATTGAATAGAGTTAATCCAGAGAAGTTGTCCTTAAAAAGAAATCTGACCAGGCACGGTCTTTCTCGCACAACCTTCCGTCCTCCGAACGTAAGGATGTAGCTCTTTAAGGCCATGCCTGTCCATCTTTCTAAGGACAATCCCCTTAATATTCAAATGCTTAAATAATTAATCGCATTATTATGCGGTTTTATTTTTCATAAACTTAATTTGATTTTTTTAAAGAAAAGAGTTAAGATTTATTTATTAGAACTCATATTAAGTTTTTCCTCGGTGTCATTCCCGCCCCGAATCTGTCATTCCCGCGAAAGCGGGAATCCAGACCTGGATTCCCAATCAAGTTGGGAATGACATCGGAAGAGTTGGGAATAACAAAAAACCTTGTCATTTCGACTAAAGCAAAGCGAAAGGAGAAATCCCTTCACGGTGTTTATCTTTAAGGGATTCCTCGCTACGCTCGGAATGACAAAAGCATTTATTATGTTAAAAGTATTTAGTTTCATTTGGGAAATTGCAAAGATAGTAGTTATTTCTTTAGCTATTATTATCCCTATTAGATATTATTTAATTCAACCATTTTTTGTTAGAGGGGCTTCTATGGAGCCTAATTTTGAGAATGGACAATATTTAGTTATTAATGAAATTGGTTATCGTTTTGATGATCCAGAACGTGGAGATGTTGTTGTTTTTAAATACCCATTAGATCCTTCGCAATATTATATTAAAAGAGTAGTCGGTTTACCTGGTGAAAAAATTGAAATTAAAGATGATTTAATATTTATTTATAATTCAAATTCTCCAGAAGGAATGAAACTTGATGAATCTAATTATCTTCCAGAAGGAAGAATTACTAGAGGAGGTATTAACGTTCAATTAAATAATGAAGAATATTTTGTTTTAGGTGATAATCGTTCAGCTAGTTCCGATTCTCGTAAATGGGGACCTTTACCAAAAAACAATATCATTGGCCGTGTTTGGTTACGAGCTTGGCCTTTTGATTCAGCTAAAATTTTTTAATATATGTCTAATAAATCTAAATCGAAAAATAAGTTTCAAGCTCCTAAGGGTATGCGTGATATTTTACCTAAAGATCAACCATATTGGGAGAAGGTTAGACAAGTTATACATCTTTCAGCAAAAGTTTTTGGATTTGAAAGAATAGATACACCAATCCTTGAAGAGAAAGAATTGTTTATAAAAGGAACAGGTGCTTATACTGACATTGTTGAAAAAGAAATGTATAACTTAACAACTAAAGGAAGAGATAAACTTGTTTTGCGTCCAGAATTTACTCCAGCTATTATCAGAGCCTATTTAGAAAATGGATTATCAAGTTTACCGCATCCAGTTAAATTATATAGCATTGGTCCTATCTTTCGTTATGGAAGACCGCAAAAGGGACGTTATCGTCAATCTTATCAAGCTAATTTTGAAGTTATTGGAGAACAAGATCCTATTCTTGATGCTCAATTAATACAATTATTTTTTTCTATTTGTAAAAAACTTGGTCTTAAAAAATTAATTACTCAAATAAACAGTATTGGTTGTTCTGAATGTCGTCCTAGTTATAGGAAAAAATTGACGACTTATTACAGAAGCAATAAAAAAGGTCTTTGTTCTGATTGTCAAAGACGACTCAAACAAAATCCTTTAAGATTATTAGATTGCAAAGAGCCTAAATGCATTAGTATAGCTGAAGAAGCTCCTCAAACTATTGATTCTTTATGTGATAATTGTAGTAATCATTTTAAAGGTGTTTTAGAATATTTAGATGAACTAGAAATTCCTTATATCCTTAATTCTCGTTTAGTTAGAGGATTAGATTATTACACAAAAACAGTTTTTGAAGTATGGCCTGAAGATGAAGATGGTCGTCAGATTTCTTTATGTGGAGGAGGTCGTTATGATAAATTAATTAAACTTTTAGGAAAAAAAGATATTCCAGCAGTTGGCTTTGCAATAGGGTTGGATAGAATTATTAATTTGATTAAAGAAAGAGAAATAAAAATTGTATCAAAAAGCGCACCTTCAGTCTTTCTGGTTCAATTAGGTGATTTAGGAAAAAAGAAATCATTAAAACTATTTGAAGAATTACAGCAGTCTGGTTTAAAAATAGCTAGTTCATTTAGTAAAAATACAATAAAAACTCAATTAAAATTAGCCGATAAAATGAATGTTCGTTTTGCTCTAATTTTAGGACAAAAAGAAGCTATTGATAAATCAATTATTGTTAGAGATATGATTTCAGGGAGTCAAGAAGTTATTCCTTTAAGTAAGATTGTTAGAGAAATCAAAAAAAGAATCAAGAAATAAATAAAATTATGTGTCTATTTTGCAAAATAGCAAATCACGAACAAGATACTGATATTGTTTATGAGGATGAAGCGATAATAGTTTTTAAAGATATTAACCCAAAAGCTTCAGTCCATCTTTTAATAGTGCCTAAAAAGCACATTGATTCAATTAATGAGTTAGAAGAGGTAGATAAAGAATTAATGAGTGATATGATTTTTTTAGCAAAAAAGTTAGCTTTAGAAAATAAAATATCTAAGAGTGGATATCGTTTAACTTTTAATGTTGGACGCGGAGGTGGACAAATCATCGATCATATTCATTTACATTTAATAGGTGGAGGTAAAATAAATGAATAGTAAATTATCAAAAAATAGTAATTTTTTTCAAGCATTAGCTATTTTAACAGGTACTATCATAGGAGTAGGCCTTTTTAGTTTGCCATATATTACAGCTAAAGTAGGTATTTTTACGATGCTTGTTTATTTTCTCGTATTAGGCGCAGTAACTTCTTTAATAGGTCTTTTTTATGGAGAAATAGCTTTAAGGACAAAAGGTCTTCACCGATTACCTGGTTATGCTGGAAAATATTTGGGCAAACGTGCAAAAGTAATCTCTTTTATTTCAAATACTTTAGGACTAACTGGTGCTATTCTAGCTTATTTGATTATAGGAGGAAGATTTTTAGGATCTATTTTTCAATCATCTTTTGGTGGTAGTGATTTTGTTTATGTTTTTATCTTTTTTTTAGTAGGAGCTATTTTAACTTATTTTGGAATTGGTAGTATTGCCAAAGCAGAATCTTTTCTTTTTATTTTATTTTTCTTTATTTTAGGCTTTATTTTTTATAAAGGCTTTTGGATGATTGATGCAGGAAATTTACTTAATTTTAATATTGAATATCTGTTTTTGCCCTATGGTGCAATTCTTTTTTCTCTTTCGGGAACTACTTTAATCCCGGAAGTAAAAGAAATACTTTCAAAGGATCCAAAAAAACTAAAAAAACTAATTTTATTAGCAATTTCAATTGCTGCAATAACATATCTTTTCTTTATATTCCTAATTTTAGGAATTACAGGTCAAGGCACTTCTGATGATGCAATTACTGGTTTGAGTAATTTTTTAGGTAACGAAGTTATTGTCTTCGCATTGCTTTTTGGTATCTTAACTGTTTTTACGTCCTTTTTAACTATTAGTTTGACTCTTAAAAAAATTCTTTGGTATGATTTAAGATTAAAGAAAAATTTAGCCTGGCTTATCGCTTGTATTGTTCCATTAATTCTTTTTATTATAGGATTTGATAATTTTATTACAGTAATTGCTTTAACTGGTGGAGTTATGCTTGGTATTGATGTTGTTATTATCACTCTTATTTATCTTAAAGCAAAAACAAAAGGTGATTTAGAGCCAGCTTATAGTTTGTCTATCCCTAGCTTTTTTGTTTATTTTCTGATATTATTCTTCATTATCGGAATTATCTATGAAATTGTTTATTTTATTAAATAGATTATTATGGAGTTAAAAAAAGATAAAGAAATATTTCAAAGTCCAACATTGGGCAAAATGAAATTAGTCAAAGTGGCTAAAGAAGTTTCTAATTATATTAATAATGACTCTCACTCAAAGTATCGTTTGATTGTAGGAACTGATTCTAATGGTAATGGTGGGAAAAAAGCTGATTTTGTAACTGCAATTATTGTTTATCGTATTGGTAAGGGCGGACGTTATTTTTGGAAAAAAACAAATGGGGGTAAGGATTATAATACATTAAGAGATAGAATTTACGAAGAAGTGACTCTTTCTTTAAAAACAGCTCAGGATATTCTTGCTCAATTACAGACATTATTAAAATCAGGTCATGAACTTAATTATGATTTTCAGATTCATATTGATATAGGACAGAACGGTCCAACTAGAGAAATGATTAAAGAAGTTGTTGGTATGGTTCGCGGTAATGGTTTTAATGCTAAAATTAAACCAGACTCTTATGCTGCATCTAGTATTGCAGATAAGTATGTTTAATATATAAATTATGAAATTACATTTTTATGGAGGGGCTGGGATGGTAACTGGCGCTAATTATTTATTGGAAACAAACAAGTCTAAAATCTTAGTTGATTGCGGACTTTTTCAAGGTGGACAAAAAATAGAAAAGAAAAATGAAGAACCATTTCCTTATTCACCTGAAGAAATTGATTTTGTTTTAATTACCCATGCGCATTTAGATCATATTGGAAGATTACCAAAATTAGTTACGAATGGTTTTAATGGTGAAATATTAAGTACAGGACCAACAAGAGATTTTGCACATTTATTACTTGAAGACAGTCAGAAATTATTACGTGAAAAAGCTAAAAGAGCAGGGACGATACCTTTAGTTGAGGAAGAGTATATTGATAAAATAATAAAAATGTTCAGGCCTATTGAATATGATGAAAGTATTAAATTAAATGATAAAATTTCAGTATGTTTTAGAGAAGCCGGACATGTTTTAGGGTCAGCTTCAATTGAAGTAATGGCAGATGGTAAAAAGTTAGTTTTTTCAGGAGATTTAGGATCTAGTAAAATATCTACCTTAAGAGAACCAGCAGTAATCAAAGATGCTGATTATGTTATTATGGAATCAACTTATGGTGACCGAGTCCACGAAGAGGAACAAGAATGTAAAGATATGATTGAAGATGTTGTTGAAGATGCTGTATTAAGGGGTGGAACTCTAATGATTCCAAGTTTTGCATTAGAGAGAACTCAACAATTACTTTATCATTTCAATGAATTAGTTGAAAATAAAAGGATTCCACAAATTCCTATCTTCGTTGACAGTCCTTTAGCTATTAAACTAACAGAGGTATATAAGCAGTATCCTAATTATTATAATAAAAAAACTAGCTTACTTGTTAAGTCTGGTGATGATATATTTAAATTTCCAGGATTAAAATTTACTTTATCAACACAAGAATCAAAAGAAATTAATAATGTTGCTTCACCTAAGATTATTATTGCTGGAGCAGGAATGTCTCAAGGTGGAAGAATTATACATCATGAAGTACGTTATTTGTCAGATCCTAAAAATACTCTTTTGATTGTTACTTATCAAGCGAAAGGTACACTTGGTAGAAAGATTTTAGAAGGAGCTACTGAAGTTGAAATTTTAGATAAGATTATTCCTATTAAAGCAAAAATAGAACATATTAATGGTTATTCATCTCATGCTGATCAAAAAGATTTAATAAATTGGATTTCTAATATGATAAAACCTGATTCTTTAAAACGTCCTAAAAAAGTTTTTGTTTGTCATGGAGAAGAAGAGCCTGCTGATGCATTAGCTCAACACATTAAAGACCATTTAGGATTATCTGTTCAGACACCTAAAATAGGTGAAATAATTGAATTGTAATTTTGACAAAATTTTAAAAAAGTAGTAAATTAAAGTAAATGAAACAGAAAGAATATTTAAAATATAAGATTTGTGTTTCTGGAGCAGCTTCAACGGGACATTGTTCTAAAACTGCTTTAGAACTATCAAAAGAAACAGGCAGAGAAATTGCTAGACACAATGGAGTTCTTGTTACTGGAGCAACGATTGGTGTTCCTTATTGGGCAGCAATTGGAGCTAAAGAAGAAAACGGTATTGTTATAGGTTTTTCTCCAGCAGCTTCAGAAAAAGCTCATGTAAGAACATATCGTCTACCTACTGATTTTCATGATGTTATTGTTTATACTGGTTTTAATTATTCTGGAAGGAATTTAATTCTAACACGTTCTTCAGATGCAGTTATAATTATCTGTGGAAGAATGGGTACGTTAAATGAGTTTAGTATCGCTTTTGAAGACGATAAACCAATAGGAGTTTTGACCGGTAGCGGAGGAACAGCTGATAAAATTAAAGAGATCGTTGAAACGTCTTACCGTGGTCCGGGGAAAATTGTATATAATTCAGATCCAAAAAGTTTAATTGATGAACTGATTAAATTAATTAAAAAAGAAAAAGAAGTTAAAATTCAATAAAAGGAGGTGAATCATGTGGCAATTGAAATTAAAAAACAACAAGGAGAAACAACTAGAGGGTTAATTAGACGCTTTTCAAGGAAAGTCCAACAAAGCGGTGTTTTAATTCGTGCACGTAAAGATAAATTTCATGAAAAAGAAAAAACTAAGAGAGAACGTAGGGATAGTGCTGTGCGACGAGTAAAAATTGGTAAAGAAAAAGAAAAGTTAAGAAAAATGGGTCTTTTAGAAGAAGAGCCAAAATGGAAAAGAAAAAGATAAAGATTATAAAAATATGATTAAAGACAAAATTAAAGAAGATATAAAAAAAGCCATGCAAGAGAAAGATGAATTGAAACTTTCTGTTTTGCGCATGGCTTCTTCTGCTGTGTTTAATAAGGAGAAAGACAATAGAGCTAAATTAAGTAAAGCGGGCGAAGAAGAGAGTAAGTTAGATGAAATGAGTAAATTAACAGAAGAAGAAGTTATTGAAGTAGTTTCAAGTGAAGTTAAGAAGCGAAAAGATTCTATTGAACAGTATCAAAAAGGAGGTCGTTCAGATTTAGCTGAAAATGAAAAAAAAGAATTAGAAATTCTTATGGAATATATGCCAGAACAAATGGGTGAAGATGAAATTAGAAAAATAGTTAAAGAAAAAATAGAAGAATTAGGAATTAGTAGTCCTCAAGAAACAGGTAAATTAATGGGCGTAATTATGCCTCAATTTAAAGGCAAAACGGATGGAAATATAGTTGGCAAGATTGTTCAGGAAGAGTTGAAGAATTAATTTTTTTAGATTTATACAATGCTAGAAATACGTAATTTTACCCAAAATGAAATAGATGAGAATTTTTTTAAGAAAATAACAGAAATTGTTTTAAAAGAAGTTGATGCAAAGGATAAAACAGAAATTAGTTTAGCAATAGTTGGCGATGGAAGAATGAGAAAACTAAATAAAATGTATCGGGGCAAAAACAGGGTGACAGATGTTTTGTCTTTTGGAGATAAAACCGTGATCCCTTATTTAGCCAAAGCCTTTCCTCGTTTGAAAAAAAACAAAGATATTGAATTTATTGATCCGCCTGATAATATTAAGAGATTAGGAGAAATAATTATTTGTTATCCTCAAGCAAAAAAACAGGCAAAAGAATTAAATCATTCATTAGAGAAAGAACTGACTATTCTATTAATTCATGGTATGCTTCATTTATTAGGGTATAATCATGAAACCATGAAAGATATAGAGAATATAATTTTAAAAAAAATTAAAGAATAAAAAGTTATTATGTCAAAAGAACAGATAATAACTGGGTTGGACATAGGAACCTGTTATATCAGAACCATAGTGGCTAAGATGAGAGCTAATCATACTAAGCCGCAGATTATTGGTATTGGGCAAGCTCCTTCTTTTGGTTTGCGTCATGGAATAGTAGTTGATGTTGATGATGTGGTTAAAAGTATTACTAAATCTGTTCAAGAAGCTGAAAGAAGTAGTGGTACATCTATTGAGCGTGTGGTATTTAGTATAAGTGGTAATCATATTATTTCTAAACCAACAAAAGGAGTTATTGCTATTTCTAGAGCTGATGGTGAAGTTTCTAAAGAAGATGTTGATAGAGTTATTAATGCTTCATCAACTATTCCTGTTTCTCAAAATAGGGAAATTTTTCATACTATTCCACGTAATTTTTCAGTTGATAATCAAAATAATATAAAAGATCCTGTAGGAATGAATGGTGTTAGATTAGAAATAGACGCTTTAGTTATTGAAGGAATAGCACCTTATATTAAAAATTTAGCTAAATGTGTTTCTGAAGCTGGATTAGAAAAGGATGGGATGGTTGCAGTCTCATTAGCGGCAAGTCAAGCGGCTTTAAATAAACGTCAAAAAGAGTTAGGAGTATTGGCACTAGATTTGGGTGGAGGAACAGTTAACATGGCTGTTTTTGAAGAAGGTAATATTATTCATAGTTGTGTTTTGCCCGTTGGATCTTCTCATATTACGAATGATATAGCTATTGGATTAAGAGGAAGTATTGATTTAGCTGAAAAAGTAAAATTAGAATATGGTTTAGCCACTTCTTCTGAAGTTAGTAAAAAAGAAGTAATTGATTTATCTAAATTAGGATTAGAAGAGTCTGGAACTGTGCTTCGTTCTGATGTAGTTAAAATAATTGAAGCTCGTTTAGTAGAAACATTAGAATTAGTTAATAAGGAATTAAAAATTATTAATCGTCAAGGATTATTACCTGCAGGTGTTGTTCTTCTAGGAGGTGGAGCTAAAATGCCTGGTTTAGTTGATTTAACTAAAAGTATATTAAAGCTTCCTGCACAAATTGGTTTTCCTTTAGAAATAGATAGTGTTATTGATGAAGTTGATGATCCTGCTTTTGCTACAGCGGTCGGGTTAGTCCTTTGGAATGCAGATAGATGTAAAGATAGTGGAATACCAGTTGGACCAACCATTAAAAAATTTAAAGATTGGTTAAAAGGTTATTTACCTTAAAAAACTTGCATTATTTTTCCATTTGTGTTAATTTTTAAAATAATAAGGAGGATCTAAGGATCCTCGTTATTGGTTGTAATAATAATATAATTTTAAATATTATGGCTCAAATAAAACCAGAGGTAGAATCATTTGCTAAAATTAAAGTTATTGGGGTTGGAGGGAGTGGAGGTAACACCATCAGTAGAATGATTTCATGTAAAATTCATGGAGTAGATTTTGTCGCTATTAATACTGACGCCCAAGATTTACATCATGTTAATGCACCTGAAAGAGTTCATATTGGAAAGAATCTTACTAAAGGATTAGGCGCTGGAATGAATCCAGAGATAGGTAGGCAGGCAGCTGAAGAAAATCGTGATGAAATTCATGAAGTTGTTAAAGGTTCTGATATGGTTTTCATTGTTTATGGATTAGGAGGTGGCACAGGTACTGGAGCTGGTCCAATTATTGCTGAAGCTGCAAGAGATTCAGGAGCTCTAACAGTTGCTGTTGTTACTAAACCTTTTTCTTTTGAAGGAAAACAAAGAGCTCAAATTGCTGAAGAAGGGTTAGCTAATCTTAGAGATAATGTTGATACATTAATTCTAATTCCTAATGATAAGCTACTTTCAGTTATTGATAAAAAAACATCTTTACTAGATGCTTTTTCTGTAGTTGATGATGTTTCAAGACAAGCAGTTCAAGGAATATCAGATTTAATAGTTAATCCAGGAATTGTTAATGTTGACTTTGCTGATGTTAAGGCAATTATGCAAAATACCGGTTCTGCTTTAATGGGGATTGGAAGAGCAAGTGGAGAAGACCGTGCAGTTGAAGCTGCTAAAATAGCTATTAATTCTCCTCTTTTGGAAATTTCTATTGACGGAGCAAAAGGAGTATTATTTAATGTTAGTGGTGGTCCTGATCTAACCATGACTGAAATAAATGAAGCAGCTAAGGTTATAACAGAATCAATAGATTCAGATGCAAAAGTTATTTTCGGAGCTGTTATGGATGATAAATTAAAGAAAGGAGAAATTAAGGTTACTGTTATTGCTACTGGATTTGATGAGAATTTATTAAAGAAATCAAGTGAGACAAGAATACAAGATATTTCTCCTGTTAGTAATACTGAGAATAGAGAAAAGAAAAAAGCTCCTATTAAATTTAAAACTGATTCAGTTGAGGAAGTTGAAAATGAATGGGATATTCCTGCTTTCATTAGAAGAAAGATGAAGTAAATTTATTTATATCTTATTTTTAAGGGGCAGTCATTTGACTGCCTTTTATGTTTGGAGTAAAATAAAAATACATTTTTAATTCTAAAAAACGGAGAAATTTTTTTATGCCTAAAAAGAATATAAAAGATATACAAAGTGTTAAAAAGAGAGATGGTAGAATTGTTGATTTTAATCAAGTTAAAGTCACAGAAGCTATTTTCAAAGCTCTTCAAGCTGGAGAAAAAGAAAACAAAAGTTTAGCTAAAAAAGTTTCTGATAGTGTAGTTGAAATTTTAAATAAACGTTTTAAAGATGATATTCCAAAAGTAGAGCAAGTTCAGGATGTAGTTGTTGAAGCATTAGCTAAGGAAGGCCAAAAAGATATTGCAGAATTATATAATCTTTATCGTCAAAAAAGAAAAGAGCTTAGAGACGCTAAATGGTGGCTCTTAAGTCGAAATGTAAAAACAAGACTTACTCCTAATGCCTTAAAAGTTCTTGAATCAAGATATTTAAAAAAAGATGAACAGGGTAAAATAATTGAAACGCCTCAGCAATTGTTTCAGCGGGTAGCCGCTAATATTGCTTCAGCTGAGTCGTTTTTTAATCCTTCAATTTCAGATGATGAACTTTTTAGTATTGGTGAAAAATTCTATAAAATGATGGCATCTTTAGAATTTTTGCCTAATTCTCCAACATTGATGAATGCGGGAGGCGTGCTTCAACAACTTAGTGGTTGTTTTGTTCTGCCAGTAGGTGATTCAATGGAAGAAATTTTTGAAGCAATCAAAAATACCGCCTTGGTTCATAAAAGCGGTGGTGGTACAGGTTTTAATTTTTCTCGTTTGCGACCAAGAGGAGATAATATTAAATCAACTCAAGGAGCTTCTTCTGGTCCATTATCTTTTATGAGTGTTTTTAATGCTGCGACAGAAGTAATAAAGCAAGGTGGCAAAAGAAGAGGTGCTAATATGGGCATTTTAAGAGTGGACCATCCTGATATATTGGAATTTATTACTTCTAAATCGGAAGAAGGTGTTTTAAATAACTTTAATATTTCAGTAGCTTTAACTGATGAATTTATGAGTGCTGTGAAAAAGAAGAAAAAATATGATTTAATAAATCCTCGAGATGGTCAAGCTGTAGGTCAATTAGATGCTAATAAGGTTTTTGATTTAATTGTTAGTTATGCATGGAAAAATGGAGAACCTGGAGTTATTTTTATTGACAGGATTAATAGAGATAATCCAACGCCGAAATTAGGTGAGATAGAATCAACTAATCCATGCGTAGTTGGCGATACTTTAGTGGGCGTAGCTGATGGCAGAAATTATGTTTCAATAAAACAGTTAGTTAAAGAGAAAAAAGACGTTCCAGTATATTGTTATGGGAATGGAAAAGTTCAAATTCGAATGGGACGAAATCCAAGGAAAACAAGAACTAATGTTCCTGTTTGGAAAGTTATCTTTGATGATAATAGTTATTTAATTGCCACTGAAGATCATAAATTTAAAGATAGAGAAAATAATGATGTTAAATTGAAAAATTTAAAACCAGGCATAAGCTTGATGCCTTTTAATAAGTTTCAATATACAGCAACTAGGAAAAATTGTGTTTATTGGGGGATAACACAGAATAATGGTAAAAGAGCTAAATCCGAGCATAGAATGATTGCGGAGCTTTTACTTGGCAGAAAGATTAAGAAATATCCAAACGAAGTAGTTCATCATAAAAATTTTAATGGGCTGGATAATGATATTAAGAATTTAGAAGTTATGAGCCAAAGCGTTCATGATAGTTTACATCAAACTGGAGAACAAAATGTAATGAAAGGAAAATGGTGGCAAAAATTATCAGATCAAGAAAAAGATATTTATAGAGAAAAGATGAGTAAATTAAAATCTGGTAAGGGGAACGGCATGTTTGGTCGAAAGCATGGAGAGGCAACAAAGAAATTAATTGGTGATTTAACTAGTTTATATTTTAAAGATCCTAAAAATAGAAAAGCTCAAAGTTTAAGAATTATTGAATTATATAAGAAACATCCTGAAATTAAAGAAAAAATAAGTGAATCAAAAACTATCTATTCTTATATTAAGTCGGCGTGCTTAAAATGTGGTAAGGAAATAATGCATAAAGAAAATAGAAATAAGAGTTTTTGTTCAAGATCCTGTAGAGCCAGCTATATTAATGGTATTAGAAATACAGATAGTGTTATAAAGACAAAAGCTAAAAATAGACAAGAATTAAGAAAGAAATATTATGATTTAGGAATAAAATTTTATAAAAATAATCGACGTATCCCAACCTATAAAGAATTTCGTAAATTCGCAATAAAATTTGGCTATAATGGAGATTTAAGAAGTGCTTTTGGAGGATTCACTGATTTTAAAGAAGAATTGACTTTATATAATCATAAAGTTAAATCCATTAAATTTTATGGTCATGAGGACGTATATAATATCACTGTAGACGAATTTCACACTGTTGCTTATATCACCAAACCAAATGGCAAAACTAAATTATCTAAAAAACCTTTAATGAGTGGAATTATCAGTCGACAGTGCGGGGAGCAGCCGTTGTTGCCCTTCGAAAGTTGTAATTTAGGAAGTGTTAATTTAAGTAAGATGATTAAGAAAAAAACTGCTCGATCAAAAATTTGGGAAATTGATTGGGATAAGCTTAATCAAACAATTATTAATGCAGTTCGTTTTTTAGATAATGTTATTGAAGTTAATCGTTATCCTTTACAAGAGATAGAAAAAGTGACTAGAGGAAATAGAAAAATAGGTTTTGGCGTAATGGGTTTTACAGATATGCTTATCAGGTTAAGGATTCCATATAATTCCAGAAAAGCATTAATGGTTGGAAAGAGTGTAATGAAATTCATTCAAGAAGAAGGTAGAAAAGCATCAGTTGGGCTAGCTGAAGAAAGAGGAGTTTTCCCTAATTTAAAAGATAGTATTTATAATGAAAAGAATATGCCTAAAGTTAGAAATGCAACTATAACTACAATTGCTCCAACAGGGACAATAGGTATTATTGCTGGTGCCTCATCAGCTATTGAACC
The DNA here is from genome assembly GCA_018819085.1 of Patescibacteria group bacterium. GTDB lineage: Bacteria > Patescibacteriota > Minisyncoccia > Portnoybacterales > UBA2143 > JAHJQT01. Next base: position 2,717 of record JAHJQT010000036.1, on the reverse strand, counting down.
ACTTTTTGCCGTTGCTTATACTAGAAAACATGTTTTAGGTGATCAAGAACTAGTTGAAGTTAATTCTATGTTTGAAGAAATAGCCAAAGAACGAGGTTTTTGGTCTAAAAAACTTATTGAGGAAATTTCAAGAAAAGGAAGCGTTCAAGATATTAAAGAAGTTCCAGCTGATATAAAAAAGATTTTTGTTACTGCTTTGGATATTAAGCCGGAGGATCATATAAAAATGCAAGCAGCTTTTCAAAAACATGTCGATAATGCTACAAGTAAAACAATTAATTTCCCTTATTCTGCTTCAGAAGACGATATTAGAAAGGCATATATTATGTCTTATGATTTAGGATGCAAAGGTGTAACTTTTTATAGAAATGAAAGCCGAAAACAACAGGTCTTAAATATTAAAGGTAAAGAACAAGGATCTTTATCAAAGGTAAGTAAAAATATGATTAAAGAAAAAGATGTTTCTCCTGAATTGCGTGATCCTTCTCCAGATATTCCCGATTTACCACCTGGAAGTTGTCCAACTTGTAATATTTAATTTGTAATTAATATGCTTCAAATATATACAGGCAATGGAAAAGGTAAAACAACTGCATCTTTAGGTCTTGGTTTGCGAGCTGTAGGCGCTGACAAGAAAGTTTTATTAATTCAATTTTTAAAAGATGGCAAGAGTTCGGAGATAGAAGCGATTAAGAAAATTAAGAATTTTGATGTAAAAGCTTTTGGAAGAAAAGGGTTTACTAGTAAAGATAATTTAGTTGAAAAAGATTTTAACCTTGCAATGCAGGGTTTTAATTTTGCTCGAAAAGCTATTAAAAGCAAGAAATATGATTTAATAATTTTAGATGAAATGAATATGGTTAATTATTTTGGTTTAATTAAAATAGAGGATTTAATCAATTTAATTAAAAAAACTCCATCTAAAATAGAGTTAATTTTAACGGGGCGTAAGGCTTCTAAAAAACTTATTCAAATAGCTGATTTAGTCACAGAAATGAAAGAAATTAAACATTATTATACTAAAAACATAAAAGCAAGAAAAGGCATTGAATTTTAAGGAATAGAAGGAATAGGACGTGCCTTCTAAGAAATCCAAGCCGTGCCTTGTATAGTTTTTTTAAGGTTTGATTTATCAAATCTAAAAAACTTAAAGGCACGGCCTGAGATTGATTAGATAAAGTACGGCCTTATCAGAAAAATTAATATTTCTTTTATCCACATACCTATAACTCTATAGCTATAATTTGGGAAAAGAAAAGAGGCCGCACTCTTGTTGAGCTGACCTCTTGTTTAAAATTTATATGAAAACTTCATGTTTTTCCATTTTACGTCTCTGTTTTTTGAATGCCTAAAGGAGGAAATGATAACATGAAAATCTCTTTGTATGCTATTTGCGTAGATTCTATTTCTTTCTTATCTACCAAAACGATGATTTTCCCTTTTATTCTTTCGTCTACAATCTTTTCAAATAGCGCTATGCTGTTGTTGATAAGGTCTTTTTCCGTTTCAATGCCATTTGTTTTTTTCATTACTTCCTTCCACATTTTCTTTTTGGGTATTTCTAATTCGATTCGCATAATGTCCTCCTAATTACTGGTTAATAATGTTAAAGAAGATATTGTAAGAATAACTATTTGTAGTGTGTTTTGTCAACGGTTTAGCTCATATTTATCATCCACATGCCTATAACTCTATAGCTACAATTTGGGGAAAGAAAAAAGCCACCAAGTCCGAAGACCTAGCGGCTTAAATATGATTGAATAGAATGTTAGTCGGCCAACTGGCTATTAAGGAATTTACTTAATCTTCCTTAATGAGGGAGAAGAGATTTTTCACTTTTTCCCTTATAAGACTTTCAAAGTCCATTTCATGAGCCAAAGAGACAATTTGGATACAGGATTTCGCTTCTTTTGGGTATCCCCAATCCGGATGAACCTTCCTCCAGCGAATCACACTTGATATAATCGCTATAATATCATAAGGCTTGTTTTTGTTTTCTAGCACAACATACCCATTAGGATTCTCGGGATCTTCTGGTTGAGGCGTATAGTCAATGCCAATTCCCGAAATCTCTTGAGTCCTTAAGGTATCTACTACCTCAGAAACCGATTCACTAACATAAATATTCATTTCATGTCCTCCTCATTAAATTGTTAACTTCAATGTTATTATAATATCATCTTTTGTCTATTTTGTCAATACTATAGACGCTGAATTCAACCTTTAAGTGCAACACTAAACAAATTTTATGTTATTATATAATTAATGACTGCATCTAAAATCTTTCTTTATCTCTGTCTATTATTTATCGGCGGAGTATTTATTTACTCTTTTTTTATTACTCCTCAAGATAATCAAGTTAGTCAATATTATGACCAGGAAGTTAATCTTAAAGGAATAATTATTAAAGAACCAGAACAAAGAATTAATCAACAGAAGTTTCAATTTAAGACAGAAGAAATTCCAGGAAAAGTTTTAATCACTACAGAACTATATCCTCAATATCATTATGGGGATGAATTGGAAATAATAGGCAAATTACAAGAACCAGCTATATTTGAAGATTTTGATTATCAGGAATATTTAGCTAAAGATAAAATCTATTTAGTTATGTATTGGTCTAATATTAATCGATTAGCTGAAAATAAGGGAAATTGGTTTTTTCAAAGAATTTTTAATTTTAAAGACAAATTAAGAAATATTATTGAACAGACATT